>NZ_JAPDDS010000007.1 GCF_025950085.1 Luteolibacter flavescens | reverse complement strand
CAAGGCATGGTTTCCTCCTCCTTGAAGGTGTAACCCATGTCCCCGAACACCTGCTACCTATGTCCCCGGTCTATACAAGATCCCTGCCCTGCTCGATCCCGCGAAAGTGCAAGTCGTGAACCGCGCGATCGGCGGCCGTTCCTCGCGGACCTTTTTCACGGAAGGCCGCTGGGACGACATGCTGGCGACCATGAAGCCCGGGGACGTGGTGCTCGTGCAGTTCGGCCACAACGACGTCGGCCCGCTCGACGAACGCGGGAAATTCCGCGGCTCGGTCAAGGGCATCGGCATAGAAACCGAGCAGGTGACCAAGCCCGACGGCAGCGTGGAAACTGTCCGCAGCTATGGATGGTATCTCAGGCACTTCGCGCAAACGGCCAAAGCCAAGGGCGCGACCGTCGTGCTGTGCTCCCCCGTCCCGCACAGGAAATTTGCCGGCGACTGGGAGCAGTGGCGAGGCTGGGTGAAGGACTCCGCCACGGCCGAGGGCGTGCTTTACCTCGACCTCGCAGGCCTGATCGGCACGCGCTATGCCTCGATGACTCCGGAGGAAGTCGGGGCGCTCTTCGCCGACAAGGGCACTCACACGAATGCCGCCGGAGCGAAGCTCACCGCCCGCGTCGTGATCGAGGGCCTGAAAGCATTGCCCGGCAATCCTTTGGCCGACCTCTTGCCGAAAGCCGCAGGCACGCCGCCTTGACCGGGGCCTAAATCCGCGCAGTCTGCATGTAGCGGATGTCCACCCATTTGAAAACCCTTCAGGCCCATGCGAAGACGGCTCTCAAGCCCGCGGTGCAAGGCCACCTTTCCCCTGCCGAGCGCATCGCGCTCTACAAGCGCTTCCTGAAGATCGAGGAGCACCGCATCAAGCTGCGCCACCGCGCGGGTGCGGGCGGGCTGGAGATCGCGAGTGCGCGCGCCGAATTGCTCGATGTGGTGCTGCGGTCGCTCTTCGACCTCGCGCTGTCGAAGCGCAAGGAAGCGCCGGTCCTCGCGCTGGTAGCCGTGGGTGGCTACGGCCGCGGCACGCTGAATCCTTGCTCGGACATCGACCTGCTTTTCCTGCTGCCCCGCGCGTCGAACAAGCTGCCGGAAGACCTGACCTCGTTGATCCAGGAGATCCTCTACCTGATGTGGGATGTCGGCTTCAAGGTGGGCCACGCCTGCCGCTCGGTGGCCGAGTGCCTGGAGCAGGCGAAGGCCGACCAGGAGAACAAGACCGCGCTGATCGAGGCGCGGATGATCGCGGGCGACAAGAAGCTCTTCGCCGAGTTCCAGAGCCGCTTCGACAAGGAATGCCTGACGAAGGGACAGGAGGCATTCTTCGAACTCCGCCGTCAGGATCTCCGCAGCCGCCACCAGAAGTATTCCAAGACCGTCTTCCTCCAGGAGCCGAACGTGAAGGAAGGCTGCGGGGGGATGCGCGACTATCACAACATCCGCTGGGTGACCCGGGTGAAGCGGGGCAGCACCGACCTGCGCGACCTGGTGGACGGCCGCCTGCTCACGGCGCGCGCGCTCCGGAACATCGAGGCCGCGTATGACTTCCTCAATCGCGTCCGCAACGAACTGCACTATCAGGCGGGCCGCGCGAGCGACCAGCTCACGCTGCGGTTACAAGGCGTGGTGGCCACGAATTTCAACTACCCGCAGCGCAGCATCCTCCGCCGCACGGAGGCTTTCATGCGCGACTACTACCTGCACACGCGCTCGCTCTACCAACACACGGGATCGCTGATGGAGGCCTTCGAGCTGGAGCAGGAAGAGACCACCGTGACCGGCCTAAGATCCTTCCTCATGCTGCGGACGAAGAAGCGCGAAGAATTCGACGGATTCATCGCTCGCGAAGGCCGCATCTACCCGGTGAACAACGACATCTTCAACGATGATCCGAACCGGCTGATGCGTCTCTTCCAACACACGCAGGTCCGCGGGCTGAGGCTGAGCCCGCACATGCGGAAGCTGATCAAGGCGCACCGCGACGCGATCGACCGGCCCTTCCGCTATTCGAAGGCGAACCGCGAGACCTTCCAGGGCATCCTCGAGCGAAAGGGCGATGTCTCCCGCACGCTGCGGCAGATGCATCGCGTCGGCTTCCTCGGGCGCTACCTGCCGGAGTTCGGCGCGCTGGATTGCCTGGTCCAGCACGAGTTCTTCCACCGCTACACGGCCGACGAGCACACGCTGCGCTGCATCGAGGAACTCGACGCGCTGGTCGGCAACGAGGAGCCGAAGAAAGCGATCTACCGCCGTCTTCTCCATGAAGCGGAGGACCCCTACGCACTCTATCTCGCGCTGATCCTGCACGACACGGGCCGCGCCGAGAATGTCCGCGAGCACATCGACGGCTCGGCGATGCTGGCGTCCCGCCTCTGCAATCGCCTGCAGGTCCACGGAGCGCGCCGCGCTCTGATCATGTATCTGGTGGACCACCACCTCACCTTCTGGCGCTTCGCCACCACGCGGAATATCGAGGACCCGGACGTGGTCTCCGAATTCGCCCGCATCGTCAAAACGACCGAGCGTCTCGACCTGCTGATGCTCTTCACCTACGCCGACTCGAACGGGACGAACTCCGAGGCATGGTCGAGCTGGAAGGAAACGCTGATGCTCCAGCTCCACTCCAGCACGCGTCGCTTCCTCAAGGAGGGCAAGGAGCGCTACGCCGCCTCCATCCGCACCGAGAAGAAGGCGCTGAAGGACGAGGTGAAATCCGAGCTGAAGGACGAGGATGCCGAATCCGTGGATGAGCACTTCCGCCGCATGCCGGAGGCCTACTTCCGCTTCCGCGAGGCGGACTCCGTCGCCGCCCACGTGAAGGCGGTGATGAAGCTGGGACCGAAGGCCGAGGAGGCGAATTTCGAATGCTCGCTGCAGTGGCTCGACAGCCCGGAAAAGGGCTACACCGAGCTGGTCATCGCCACCCACGACCGCCCGCTGCTGCTGGAAAAGATCTGCTGCGCGCTCGCCTCGGAGGAGCTGAACATCCTGGCCGCAGACTTCTTCACCCGGACAGACGGCATCGTGCTGGATATCTTTCGAGTCTGCACCACGAACTTCGAGCCGGTGTCCGATCTCTCCCTGCGCAAGCGCCTGTCCACCACGCTCCGCGAGGTAGGCCTGCTGGAGAAATACGAGCACGCCCGCTACTTCCGCCGGAAGCCGAACCTGCTCCGGCCGAAGGACGACCACGGGATGCAATTCCCGGTGCGCGCCTACATCTCGAATAACCTGCACCCGGCATTCACCGCGATCGAGGTACAGGCGGTGGACCGTATCGGCCTGCTGCACGACCTGTTCCACGCGATCAATACCCACGGGCTGAACACCGCCAACGCACGGATTTCGACCGAAAAGGGTGCCGCGATGGACACGATCTACATCACCACGCGCGATGGGAAGAAAGTGGCGGACGACGCACTTTTGAGCCGGCTTCAGGACAGCATCGAGGACCTTATCGGCAAAAAGGATCAATAAATCATCGCTTCAAGCGGTCGCTTGAGGCGATTTGTGAATGGCTGTGAACAAGTTTCTTCGCCCGCTGCCATTTCTTCCTAGCTAAAAACAGGTCGTGGGACATTTTCCACCAACCTGAGCGGAATCCATTTCGGATACCGTTTCAGCACGCGGGAAACCCAAGCGCCGCATTATCTTAATTGGCAAGTTCCGGGGGGAGCTTCCGATCAAGGGCAGGCCGTGCGGATTTCCGCGAAAAACCAGAAAAGGCGTGAGTCGGAATCCGGGGGGACTACGGCTCACGCCTTTCTCGTGTCCGGAGGCATGGACGCCGCCGCGGTTACCGGGAAATCAGGGTGCCTTCGTGAAGGGCCGGGCGTTGAGGCGGTCATTCACTTCCTGCGGCATCCAGGTCCAAGGATCGACGCCCTTTTCCGTGAAGACGGCCAGGCCGATAACACCGACATTCCGGTGATCGCCATGCGCGAGATTCGCATAGGAACCCGCGACGGTGGAGAAGCGGAAACGAGCGACCGTCTCGGGACTGGTGCGCCAGCCCTTCACCTCCAGCGTTTCATTCGGATCGATGATGTAGCCGCGCTTGGCGAAGGAAGCTTTCTTGCCGTCCATCACATCGAGGCCGTCCACGCTGAGCACGACCTCGAGGCGGCTCTTGCAGCGGTTTTTGAGGACGATGGAGTAGTGGCCATCGTTTTTGCCGACCACGAAGCGCCGTTGGTCGCTGGTCCACGTCTTATAGGTGGGCAGATAGCGGAAGCCACCTTTGATCCCCCACTCCAGCTTTTCGCCGGCGGCGGTCTCGAGCGGGCTCATCTTCCACTTTGAGCCGGTCATTGCATCGATGCCCTCGCGATTGTTGTAGAAGACGACACCGGTGCCGTCCGGCTTCGAGGACTCGCGGGTGAATGACTTGTTATACCACGGGGAGACCACGGAATCCCCGAAGGCGGTGGCGAGACCGGGACGCTCTTCGGCGGCCTTTTGCCTCGGCTTTGATTCGCGCGTGGCGGCTGGCTTGGGGTCGTTCAGGATGGCATCGATGCTGTTGCGGTTGACCGCACCCAGACCGCTTCGATTGCCCGCGGTCACGATGTTCGAGACGTCAGTGGAAGGTTCTGCCGGAATGTCGGGAATGGTCACATTCGGCAAAGCTCCGATGAAGTCCTGATTTGATCTACCCGGCGGACCATATGGTGCTTGAGGCGCACATGCGGATAACCACAGCGCTGCCAGCGTGGGGGTGAAGAAGAAACCACCGGCCCGCAGACGGGACCACATCGACTTAGCGTTCCATTTCATGGTGCTGGAAAAACAGCACTTCGGGATTCCGCGGTCAATTCCTTTGTGCTGTTTTTTCAACATTTAAATTGCAGCTTTTCCAGCAGGATCGTATGACCCTGTCATGAGCAATGCGGAAAGTCTGGCAAAGCGGGAGCGGCAGGTCATGGACATTCTCTATCGCCGCGGTGAAGCCACGGCGCAGGAGGTGATGGAAGACATGCCGGAGCCGCCGACCTACTCGGCCGTGCGGGCGCTGCTGGCCACGATGATGGAGAAGGGCTTGGTCGAGTATCGCAAGGACTCGCGCCGCTACATCTACCGCCCCGCGGTGCCGGAGAAGAAGGCAAAGCGCTCGGCGCTGAAGCAACTGCTCTCCACCTTCTTCGACGGCAAGCCGGAGAAGCTGGTGGCGGCGCTGCTCGATCCGAAGGACCAGCAGCTCAGCACCGAGGAAATCGAGCGGATCCGCACCCTCATCGACAAGAAGGACTGACCCGCCATGCTCCCCACCGCCATCGCCTTTTCGCTGATCTCCGCCGCAGTCGTGTGGTTCGCCGGGCGGCGGGATGAGGCGCGTGATCCGCGGCTCACATTGATGGCGCTGGGTCTGCTGGCGGTGTTTCCCCTGCTCTTTTTCCTGCCGGAGTGGCGGGTGCTGCCCCCTGCCGACGGCACCCGGAGCGATGCCCCGGACCTGATCTCATGGCTGCCGTGGATATGGGGCACAGGCGTGCTGCTCTTCTCCACACGATTGTTCGCAGCCCTCGTGGCGCTGCATCGCTGGCGGAAGAACTCGGAGAGAATCGAGGTGCGCGAGGCCGGGGAAGCGCTTGTCGATATCCGGCTGCTGGAAGGCATCTCGGGACCAGTCGCAGCCGGGATTTTCAAGCCCGTCGTCTTCGTCCCCGCGGCGTGGCGCGAGTGGCCACAGGAGACCCGCGACGCGGTGCTCGCGCACGAAATCAAGCATCACCGGCGACGCGATCCCCTACTTCGGGCGATCGGCGCCGTGGCCTGCACACTCCATTGGTTCAATCCGCTGGTGTGGTGGATGGCCCGCCGCCTCGCCGACCAGTGCGAATTTGCCTGCGATGAGGAAGTGCTGGCAGACGGCATGGGGCCGGAGCGTTACGCGAATGTCCTCTGCGATCTCGCGGCCTCCACACGTTCACCTGCCACCACGCTCGCGATGGCTCACGAAAGCGGGCTGGAGGCGCGGGTGAAGCGCATGTTTTCCAAGGTGCCGAAAGGTTCGCGGGCCGCGCTATCGGCCTTGCTGGTGCTCACCAGTCTCACGGCCCTAGGCTTGGCAGTGATCCGACGCGCCGATCCGCCACCGAAGCCCGCGATCCCCGTAGAGGAAATTCAGATCCGCCTGAGCGCGGACCCATTTCCCGGCAACTAACAGATTATCAGAACCGTGCAAAACGGAACTGAGGTCGGCTCTCATTAGGAATTTTTCGTAGGTGACGATTCCGTGCTGGCCAATAGGGGGGAAATCGGACAGGTTGCTCCCCGTAAGGGATAGTTGCACAGCCCCCAGGCAACTGGGACCACGGCCCCCGGACACTGGAACGGTTCCCCCCTCTAGTGTCCGGGGGCTTCCCATTTCCGGGCCTGATCCCCCTTGCTTGCCGGGGAAGGCAGGTTTTAATCCGCGGACATGGCGATCGACACAGGCTTCATCGGGAAAGTGGACTCACCGCGTTTTTGCGAGCGGTTGTTTGCCGTCCTGCCCGACGTGATGTTTTGCCTGAAGGACACCGACCGCTGCTACCGGGCACTCAACCAGGGATTCGCCGACCGCACCGGCATCAAGGACGCACGGCGGCTGATCGGGCGGCGTGCCGAGGACTTCTTCCCTCGTGCGCTGGCCGAGGTCTATCGCGAGCAGGACGAGGAGGTGCTGGAAGGTGGACGCGAAATCGTTGACCAACTGGAGCTTTCCCTGAACCGCGACGGCAGCCAGGGTTGGTATCTCGCGACCAAGGTGCCGCTGCACGACCGCGATGGAAAGATCATCGGCCTGGCCTCCGTTTCCCGCGACCTGCGGGCTCCCCGCGAGGGTGACGCCGAGCTGGCGGGCATCGCCAAGGTAGTCGAGCACGTGCGCGACCATCTGGACGACCCGCTCCGGGCTGCGGAGCTTGCGGCGATCGCGAAGCTCACGCCGACCCAGCTTGAGAGGCGGATGCGCCGCGTCTTCCAACTCAGCACCACGCAGTTCGTGAGAAAGGCCCGCATCGGCCACGCGGCCAAGCTGCTGGCGGAAACGCCGATGGCCATCGCCGACGTCGCACTGGAGTGCGGCTATGGCGACCAGACCGCGCTCACCCGGCAATTCCGCAGCATGGTGGGCATGCCCCCGGCGGCCTACCGGGATCACATGAAAAAGCGCGGCATGGCATGAGCACGCCGCGCCGCATCGCGCTTTTCGGCGGCACCTTCGACCCGATCCATCAGGGGCATGTCGAGATCGCCTTGCGGGCAAAGGAACTGCTGGATCTGGATCAGGTCCGCTTTTTCCCCTGCCATACCTCCCCGCACAAGCTGGGCTTGACCAGCGCGCCCGCGGGAGACCGGCTGGAAATGGCCCGCCTCGCAACCCGCGACCTGCCGTGGGCCGTGGTCGATGACTTCGACCTGAGCCGTCCCCCGCCCTCCTACTCGTATGAGACCGCGGAGGAAATGACCCGCCGCTTCCCCGATGCCCGTCTCTTCTGGCTGATGGGGGCAGACCAATGGCGGGCCCTGCCGCGCTGGAAGGAACCGGAGAGACTTGCCGGGCTGGTGGAGTTCATCGTCTTCGCCCGCGATGGCGAGCCGGCCCCTCACCCCGGATGGACGATGCATTTCCTGACCGGAACGCACCCCGCCTCTGCTACGGCGATCCGCGAAGCTGCGGCAGATGGACGAGAAGAGCTGCCATGGCTGGATGCGGAAGTCGCGCGCTACATCAGGGAGCGGGGACTTTACGCCCGCTGAAAAACCCCGGCTTGCACGGTCATCCGCCACTGCCTAGCTTGCGGCTAAGAATTCCCCTGCCATGAAATCCATCGCGACTTTCCTTTGCTGCCTCGTCCCGCTTGCCGCCGTGAATGGTCAAGAGGCCCAGGCACCCACGAAAAAAGAGGTCCCAGCCTTCATGGTAGAATTCTCCAATCTTCCGAAAGAGGATCGCGAGAAATTCGAGATCGCTCTGGCCGAAGCCCAGAAGCTTTTCAACCAGAAGCGGGTTTTCGAAGCCATCGTGAAGGCAGAAGAGGCGTCCAAGATCTTCAAGGACCGGCCGGAAATCCATAACATCCTGGGTGCCTGCCAGGTCGAGTTCCGCAACTTCGACAAGGCGATGGAGCACTTCAAGGAGGCGGACAGGCTCGCTCCGAACGAATCCAGCATCGTCTTCAACATTGCCGAGCTGGACTTCGTCACCAAGAACTGGGAATCCGCCGAAAAGAATCTGGAGAAGGTGCTGACCCTCGTTTCGAAGGCTTCCGGTCAGGAGGACCTGCAAGTCGCCCGCTTGGTCGAGTTCAAGCTCCTGCTTTGCAAGCTGAAGCTCGACAAGAAGGCCGAGGCGGTCTCGATGTCGAAGAAATACGATTACCTCGATGATTCCCCATATCCGTATTTCGCAGACGCGGCGATTGCCTTCTCCGAGGGCCGGGAAGTGGACGCCGAGGGCGAAATGGCCCGTGCCGTGCGCATCTTCCAGAACCCCGCCCTGCTCGCCGCATGGCAGGACACGATGATGGAATACGGCTACATCAAGGGCTTCTTCGGCGGCGACGTCGCCGAGCCGGCTGCCGCAAAGTAAGGATCCCTCAGGCCACCGGCCCCACCGTGCCATCGAACGGCGTGAACTCGACCTGCTCGAGCTTCACGCTATAGAGGCGGGCGATTTCCGGGGCATCGGAGGCGTGATAGATGTCACGGTAGTAGATCTCCTTGATGCCATAGGCGCACAGGGTCTGCATGCAGGCCGTGCAGGGCATGGTCGTGGTGGCGATGATCTTGGCCTCACCGCGGCGGAAGAGGCTGCAGAGATTCACCTCGGCGTGGAGCATGAATTTCTGCCGGGCCTCGCGGTCGTCCCAAAATCCGGGAGGAGCATTGAATCCCGGAGCGAGGCCATTGTAGGCCGTGCCGATCACGCGGTTGTCGAAATCGAGCGCTGCGGCACCCACCTTCCGGTACGGGTCTTCCGAGCGCATGCTGGCCACATGGGCCAGCGCCATGGCGTATTCGGGGATGCTGATGCGGGACACGGCACGACTCAAGTCAGCCCGTGCCCGCTCGTCAACGTCCCGAGGAAGCGATGTCGAGGGCTTTGCCCACAAGCTGCCGGATTTCGGCGGACCGCGGGTCAGGATTCTCCTCCGCAGCGACCAGAATCCTGCGCAGCCGGGTGTCATCGACCCCCTCGCCCCGCAGCCAGATGCCAAAAGCCGCGACCAGCCCGGCCTGCTCAAGGCTCGGTGCCTTCGTCTCCACGGCGGGGATACGGCGGCTGCGGCCATCCGCAGCGACGACCAAGTCGCCGACTTCTTCTCCTGCGGCAGAGGTCAGCTCGATGAGGACCAAGGTGCGATTGCCTGCGGGCAGGGTCGAGGGCACGGACGCCGCTCCACCTGTCGATGCAAGCACACGGACCAGCCCGCCGCGCGAACCGGCCGCCGGACGGAAGGCCCACGAAACACGCCGCGCCTGATTCGACTCATTGGCGATCTGGACGCCCACCAGACGTCCCTCGCCCGTCAGTCGCGAGGGCATCGAGACGCAGGCGACTTTCAGGCCAGCGAAGGACTCCGTCTCCTCTTCCGGCGGAAGCGGGAAAGCATTGGCAAGCTCCTCGATGCGAACGGCTTCCTTCGGCGGAAGCTGGTTCTTTTCCTGAATCCAGCCGCGCACCCAGTCATAGCTCGACCGCCCGACGACGAGCGGCAGATCGATGTCCGCGGCCTGATTCATCGGTGTCGCGGGGAGCTTTGCGGCGTCCGGAAGCTTCACATGGGAAAAGTCCGCCAAAGCAGTGCTGGAAGCGTCATCGATCCCGTGGACATGGCGGGAGCCGCCTTGGGCATCACCCTTGCCAACTGTCGGTCGGATGGAAGGGGCATCGCCAGCCTCCGGTGGTGAAAGCTTCGCCATTCCGGAATCAGCACCCCTCTCCTGCCCCATCTGGGAGGCGAGAAAAACGCCGAGGGTGATGACAGCAGCCGTGGCAAGCAGCGCATGCCACTGCTGGAATCCCGCCTTTTTCTTCGGCGCGGGAAACTCGATGACCGTGCTGCGACCCGCCTGACGGACCGCCTCGCGCTGCTCGGGACGGAGCGACGGTGCCGCAAAGGTGCCGCCGAGAAAATCGCACACGCCCTGCAACTCGGTCACGGCTGCCTGCAACTGCGGATCGGCAGCCACAGCAGAGGCCACAGCATCGGCTTCGTCGGCCGGGAGTTCGCCGAGCACCCAGGCGCTCAGGCGGGGATCATCGGGATGGAGATTCATGGTTCGAGAAGTTCGGAGGGGAGGAGTTCGCGCAGCCGCTTGAGGCCGGCATGGATGAGAAAGCCGATGTTGCCACTCGTCAGCCCGGTGGCCTCGCTGATTTCCTGATAACTGAGCCCGTCGCGGAATTTCATCAGAATGACGGTCTTTTGATTCTCGGTCAGGCGATCGAGATAGCGCATCACCGAGGCGATCCGCTCGGATTGGTCGAGCGAGTCATCCGGCGACGGGGCCTCGGTGGCGCGGCGCTTGAGCAGGTCGTCATCCAGCGGGCTGACGCGGGATTCCTTCCGCAGCACGTCGAGCGCCCGGTTGCGGCAGACGGTGAAAAGCCACGTCTTCAGGCCGTCCTTCACCTTTGCCACATCCTGCTGGCAGAGGCGGATGAAGGTGTCCTGGACGATGTCGCGTGCCCGCTCGAGGTCGTGGACGAAGCCGTAGGCATATCCGACGAGCGGCGACTCATACTCGGCCAGCGCGCGTTCGACGAATTCTTCCCGGGTCTCCACCATGCCACTTGAGGCATCGCGCGACGGCGTGCCACCGGGGGAAACGGATGGCTCCGGATTATCTTGGGAAAAATTCGCCATTATCCCTCGGGCCGGAGATTACACCCGGTCAGCGCACGAAGAAACTGAGATGCTCCAGTTCGAGCGCGAGATCGACGTTGTTCACCACGACATCCTCGGGCACCTCCAGCACCACCGGGGAGAAATTCAGGATGCCCTGGATGCCGGCGACGACGAGCCGGTTCGCCACGGCCTGCGCGAAGCCGGCCGGGACGCAGAGGATGGCGAGCTTCACGCCTTCCGCCTGGACGAATGTCTCGATCTCGTGGTCACCCCTGACCGGGATGCCGATACCGCGGCGGATCGCCCCCTCGGGATCGGCGTCGAAGGCGCAGACCACCTCGAAGCCCTCCTTCTGGAAGCCCTGGTAGCGCAAAAGCGCCGAGCCGAGATTACCCGCACCCACGAGCACCACCGGCTGGAGTCGCTCCCGGCCCAGCAGGTCGCGGATCATCGAGGCCAGCGTCTCCACCGGATAGCCGAGGCCGCGCGTACCGAACTGGCCGAAGTAGGCGAGGTCCTTGCGGAGCTGTGCGGGCTTCACCCCTGCCGCCTTCGCAAGCGCGGTGGAACTCACCGTTTCCTGAGCGTTGTCATGCAGACGCTGGAGGCAACGGTGGTAGATCGAAAGGCGGTAGATGGCCTTTTTGGGGATATCGATCTTTTCCACGCGGGCGGAGGAAACGCAGGGATTGTCCCCGGGTCAAGCCCGGGTGCTCGGGCGGAAGGTCCCGCAGAACCACAACATCACCAATGCCAGGAGCACCGCCGACAGGCCGAGATGGGCGACCTGGACCACCGGATGGATCTCCACCCGGGCCATGATCAGCCCCAGAACCATCTGGCCCAGCACCACCGCCAGCACGCCGGTGACCACGCGCCCGGGACCACCGACCTGCTTCGCGCGCCACCAGCCGAAGACCGCAGCAGCGAGAATCACCCAGGAAAAGCTGCGGTGGATAAGGTAACTCCATGTGTGCTCCAAAATCCCGATCCACTCCGACCGGTCGAGGCCCGCGTGCGATTTCGCGAGCTCCGTATTCATCTCACGGATGCGGGTTCCGAAGACTCCCTCGACGAAGATCAGCACGAGCAACAACCCGGAGAGCCAGCGCATGCCGGTGCGGAAGCGGTCGTCGCCCTTGATCGTCCACGGACGATCCGCCCCCCGCCACGCGGTGTAGGTCATGGGGATGACCACCATCATGGCCAGTGCCATGTGGACGGTCAGCACGCCCGGCTTGAGATCGCTGGAAACCACCTGCGCCCCCATCCAGGCATTCACCCCGACGAGGAAAACCGAGGTGAAGGCCGCCAGCGGCACCGATGGCCGACGCCTCTGGCGAAGCAACGCGAGCGCCAGCGTGGACATCGAGAAGAAGCCTACCGGCAACGAGGACAGCCGGTTGATGAACTCCGTCCACGTGTGGACCGGATTGAAATTCTCCAGCAGGTGCTCTGGCGTGACGGTGGATAGATCCCGACCGTGACGAACGGCAGCCCGCTCGAACTTCTTGAAGTCGATCTTCGACAGGTCGATCTCCTCGATTTTCGTCGGCGGGATAAGGCGGCCCCAGCAGCGTGGCCAATCCGGGCAGCCCATTCCTGCCCCGCTGACACGGACGATCGCGCCGACGCAGATCAGGAAGATCACGGCGACCAGCGCGGCAGTGGCGGACTTCTGAAACAGAGACATGATCAATTCCCGCCGGGCAGCTTCGCCGTATCGCTGGTCGCGGCTACGGAGTCATTCGCCACGTCCGGCGGCGCCCCCTCAGTCTTGCGCGGCTCTTGGCCGATCGCCACGGCGACCCAGCGGAACTCGTCGCTATTATCCAGGATCACCTTCAGGATCATGGTGAGCGGCACTGCCAGCACGATGCCGATGAGGCCCCACAGCCAGCCCCAGAAGAGCACGCAAAGCACGACCACGAGGATGGAAAGGCCGAAGCGCTTCCCGAGCAGGGTCGGCTGCACGAAATTGTCGAGGAACATGTTGATCAGCCCGTAGCCGCCCGCAACCACGATGGCATTCGTCGTCCCTCCGTCCTTGGCGATCAGTGCCAGGAGGATGGGCGGGACCGAGGCGATCAGCGAGCCGACCGCCGGGATGAAATTCATCACAAAGGCAAGGATGCCCCACAGCAGGAAGAAATCGATGCCCGCCACCCAGCAGAGGATGCCTGCCAGCACGCCGGTCGCGAGACTGATGACCGTCTTGATGCCCAGATAGCGCTGAGTATCAAGCATGGCACCCGACAGGCGCTCGAAATTCGGTCCGCGGGCTGCGCGGATGGCACCGAAGCGACGGCTGAATCCCTGTGCCTCGGAGAGCATGAAGATGGTCAGCACGATCACCACGCCGAAGGTCGCGAAGAACGTCAGCACCCGTCCGACGACGCCCGTGCTGACCGTCCAGATCTGGGCGAACTTCACGTTCTTCAGCTCGGCGAGATTCTCGTTGGTGAAGGTATTCAGCTTCTCCACCGCGTCCTCGACGCCCCACTCGTCGAGCTTGCTGGCGATCGCGCCGTTGGCTTCGAGGATCTTCGCTTTCGCGAGCTCATAGTACTCGGCATCCCACTTCTCCTGCAGGTCGCCCACGATGGTCACCCCCAGCACCACCACGGCGGCGAGGAAGGCGAAATCGACCAGTACCGTGAAGACCACCGAGACGGCGGGCGGCACCTTGTGCCGCTGGAGCCAGCCCGTGATCGGGTAGCTGATGGTGGCGATGAAGAAGGCCAAGAAGACCGGGACAAAGAACGCCTGGGCGGCCTTCAGACCGGCCACGCCGATCACCAGTGCGGCAAAGAGCAGCACCATCTGCGAGGCACGCGGTTTTCTGGGGGTGATTCCGTGTTCCGACATCCGGTTTGGAGATCAGACTAGAAGACAACCTGACGTTTCACAAAGCATTCCTCTGTGAAAAATCAGGGAGTCCATGGGGAAATCCCCCACCCTCAGCGGCTTCCTGCAGCGATCTTTTTTCCCGGCGTCCAGACGCGCACTCCGGCGGAGCGGCGGTCGGGCTGATGGAAGAATCCCTCAAGGCCGTAGCGCCCCTCCAGATCGGCCAGGGCGGTGTCCAGCTTCGGCCAGCGCCAGCGGAATCCTTCCTGCCGGAGCCTGAGCGGATCGGCCCAGCGGCTTTTCAGCACCAGCTCGGTCTCGGTCTTCATGACACGCGCTCCGATCTCCAGCATCCAGCGGGAAGCAGGCAGGCCGAAGGGTGCACCCTGCTGCTCGCGGAAGGCCTGCATCAGCTCGCGATTCGTCGGATGCTCCGGCGCGGCGATATTGTAAACCCCGTCGCGCCAAGGCTCAGCGGCGATGAACTCGATCGCCGAGATGAAGTCGTCCATGTGGATCCAGCTCACGCGCTGGTTCCCCGCGTCCATCCGGCCACCGAGGCCGCGACGCGTGAGGTGCCGCAGCACCTCGAAGACGGTGCCGTCTTCATAAGCCATTACCATGCTGGTGCGGAGCGCCACCTTGCGAGTCGCCCCGGGGACCTGTGCGGCGAAAAAAGCCTCTTCCCAAGCCTGTGCCACGCCGACCGAGAATCCGGTCCCGGGCTCGCCGGTCCACTCGTCCTGCGGGCAGTCCTCCGCGTGGCGGTAGAGGGTGGCGGTGCTGGAATTCATCCACAGCTTCGGCGGCACTTTGCAGGCAGCTATGGCCTCCCCGATGACATGCGTGGAAGCGACACGCGAGTCCATGATTTCGCGGCGGTTCCGCTCGTCGTAGCGGCAGTTCACACTGCGCCCGGCGAGATTGATCACCCGCTCGGCTCCCTCCAGTGCGAGTGCCCACGGGCCGAGGGTCTTGCCATCCCACTCCAGGAACATCCCGTCCCCGCTCCATCCGTCGCGGCTCCTGGCAACGCACACCACCTCGCGGCCTTGAAGTTGGTAATACCGCGCCAAGTAGCGGCCTAGGAAGCCATTCGCTCCGAACAGCACGATCTGAGGATTCATATGCGCCTCGCTTTCCTTTCGATTTTTCTAAGTTCCTTTCCTTTCGGAAAATTCTGAAAATTGATTTCAAAAAATAGTCCCGCCCTACCCCAGCAGCTTGGCAGCAAGTTGGATGGCGAAGCCGTGCTTCATGGCCCCCACCTTGTCCGCCACCTTTGAAGCGAAGCCGACAAACTCCTCCAACTGCTGCATCTGGGCATAGAAGGCCTTTCCTTCCGCGGACCGGAGGTCGCGGGTGGTCTCGGAGCAATGCTGGAGCACGCCGAGCGCAGGCTGGATCTCGCGCTTCTTTCGCTCGCGGGCGACGATGGTGAAGATCTGCCACACGTCTTTCTCTGCCTCGAAGTATTCGCGGCGTTCGCCCTTTTTCACCACGATCCGGACAAGGCCCCAAGCCACCAGTTCCTTGAGGTTCGTGTGGGCATTGCCGCGGCTGATCTGGAGCTCGGCCATCACCTCATCGGTGTCCACCGCCTCCGGAGCGGTCATGAGAAACGCATGGATCTGCGCCATCGTGCGATTGATCCCCCACTGCGACCCCATCGCGCCCCACTGGGCCACGAACTCGTCGCGAGCTTGTTTCAGGATCGCCGCCTCGTCGCTCATCTCGTTTTCAGTATTTACTGAAAATTCGGGGACTCAAGCGGAAACTTCGCATTTCCCCTCACTGCCCCTTCCATCACTTGGCAAGCAGCAGAACGGGTCTAGCGTGGAAGGTCCGGTTGATATTCCCCTGCACCTGAAGATGAATGGCATGCTTTCCATCACCCTGTCCGCCCTGCTGGGACTGACCGGGACCGCGATCTCCGCCCCGCTCCGTATCATGGCGATCGGCGACAGCATGACGGAGGAGTATGCCTACGAACTCCCCTTCTCCGCTCCGGCATCTGCCCCGACGAATGCGAACACGCGGAGCTGGCCGGAACTGCTGAGGGTGTATCGCCCCACGGAGGCAAGCCTCGGCCCGCTGGAGGCGACCGGTGGTGCCTACGGCGATCTCCGCAATGCCGGGCACGAGTGGAACTTCGGCATCCCCGGGATGACGACGCGGAACTGGATCCAGTTGCTCGCCGCGGACGATCCGTTCGACTTTTCCACCGACCCGCTGGAGATGCTCTACTATCGCACGCGGCAGAGCCTCATCGACGAGTTGCAGGTGGCCGAGGTCGTGGTGATCCTGCTGGGGGCAAATGACCTGAAGCAGGAATACAACGACATCTTCAATAACACCGAGCCGGCGAACCTTTTCACCGGCATCAAGAACCGGATCACGAAGATCCACCAATTCGTCCGGGAGCGCCGGCCCAACCTGCCCATCGTGGTCTGCACGGTGCCCGACGTGGGAGCGACACCGCAGATCTCCGGGACCTACTCGGACCCGGTGAAGCGGTCGAGCACGCGGACGAAGATCGCCGGTCTCAATGCCTCGATCATCACATGGGCGGATGCGACGCCGCTCACCGGCGTTGCACGGCTCGACCGGCTGACAGACCGGCTCTTCGACGAGCAGCCCTTTCACGTGAATGGCACCGTCTTCACGCCGGAAGGGCATCCGGAAAACCTGCCGACGAGGATCTTTTGCCGCGACAACTTCCACATTGCGACCATGGCCCAGGCCCTCCTCGCCAATGAGATCATGGTGACGATCAATGCGGAGCTTGGCACCAGCCTCACGCCATTCGCCAACCGCGAGATCCTGAAAAACCTGCTCGGCCTAGAACCCGACCAACCCTACCTGACGTGGGCCACCGGGCTGGCGGATGCAGGCATGGACGCCGACCCGGATGGTGATGGCATTCCGAATCTCGCGGAATTTGCCCTCGGAAGCGCCCCGGGCACACCGGGCCGGGCATTCACCGGAAGCTACGCGCCCGGCAAGACGTTGTCGTGGAAACCCGATCCGGTCGCGCTGCGCTTCGCCAACCTGATCCCCGAAGAATCCACGGATCTCTCCACGTGGACGCCGGTACCTGCCGCCCGTCCACAGACGGCGGGCGACGGAACCGTGTCCGTGACGCCCGCCGCGGGATCGAAGGGCTTTGTCAGGCTGCGTGCCGCGACAAAGCTGTGAGGGTCACTTGTCCACCTTCACCTTGAAGTCGCCGAGAGCCCACTGGATGCCGGCGAGGTAGTGGCTGAGGATGGTCGGGTGCCAGTACATCTCGTGATTGTGGCCGATGGAGCAGTAGAAGACGCGGCCCTTGCCCCATGAATGCGCCCACGCCACGCCGAAGTCGCCATCGGTGCGCTTGATGCCGCCGATCTTCATGTCGGTCTTCTCGGTGTCGAGGCGCAGCAGCATGTGATACTTCTTCGAGTCGTAGGGAGCCTTGAACTGATAGATCTCCTCCTTGAACTCGACATTCTTTCCATCGAACATGGCCACCAGCGGGTGCTTCTCCTGACCCGGCTCGACCTTGATCGAGACGTCATTGCCCGCGCCCCATGGATGGCCGTCGAAGAAACCGCCAACCATCTCGCCATACTCGGCCCAGTCGTAGAAGGTGTCCGTGGCGGCGTGGATGCCGACGAAGCCCTTCCCGCCCTTCACGAAGTCCATGAGGCTCTTCTTGAGGACCTCGACTTGCTCGAGCGCCTCCTTGCGCC
This sequence comes from Luteolibacter flavescens, assembly GCF_025950085.1. Taxonomy (NCBI): domain Bacteria; kingdom Pseudomonadati; phylum Verrucomicrobiota; class Verrucomicrobiia; order Verrucomicrobiales; family Verrucomicrobiaceae; genus Neoluteolibacter; species Neoluteolibacter flavescens. The sequence continues at coordinate 266,373 of NZ_JAPDDS010000007.1, read as the reverse complement.
GCTCATCGCTGAGGCCCTTCAACACGTCCTGCGGCGGCATGAAGGGGTCCATCGTGGTGCTGAGGAAGACGATGGCGTCGAATTGATCGATGGTCTTCGGCTCGAAGTTCGACAGGTCGTCGCTGACCACCGTCTCGAAGGCCCCGGTCTTCTTGCCCAGCTCGGTGAGAGCCAGCTTTCCGGTCGGGATCGACTGGTGGCGGAAGCCTGCGGTCTTCGAGAAGACAAGCACCTTGCGGGTTTTCTCAGGCTTGGCGAAGGCCTTCTCGGGCAGCGCCTTGGCGATCGCCTCGGCGGCTCCTGGAGGTACCTGTTCTTGGTTTTCGCCTGCGGCCACGAGGAAAAACGCGGCGGCAGCCCCGACGAGCGGGAGGAAAAGGGTCGGTTTCATGGAGTGGGAGATGATTGCAGGTGCTCTTACGCGCCGGGCTTCGTCCAAGCTGCATTGTTTTTCGAGGAAGCCACGGCCGCCTCGATGAATGCCATGCCGGCGACGCCGTCCTCGACGGTCGGGAAGTCGTAGCCTTCCGCACGCGGGAACTTGCCCTCGACCTCGTCACGGATCGCTTCGCCCGCGGCGAGGTAGGTATTCGCGAAGGCCTCGATGAAGGCCTCCGGGTGGCCGAAGGGCAGGCGCGTGAAAGCGGCAGCCTCCGGGCCATTGTATGAATTGCCGCGGCGCCAGATCTCGCGGGGCTTGCCGAGCCACTTCACCACGAGTTCGTTCGGATGCTCCTGATGCCACTCGATGGATCCCTCGGTGCCATAGACGCGGATGTTCAGGTTGTTCTCTTCACCGGTGGAGACCTGCGAGGCGAAGAGGATGCCCTTCACGCCGTTCTGATAGCGGACGAGGATATTACCGTCGTCATCGAGCTGGCGACCGGGGATGAAGGTCGTGAGTTCCGCGGCGAGTTCCTCGATCTCCAGCCCGGTGATGTAGCGGGCGAGATTCTCCGCGTGCGAGCCGATGTCACCGATGCAGTTCGAGATGCCGGAGACATTCGGGTCCATGCGCCAGTTCGCGATCGCGCCGTCGGCGGCTTCCTTGAAGGCGCTGGAGCCGTAGCCCTGCGGATACTCCGCCACGATCTTGAGCAGCTTGCCGAGCTTGCCCGCCTTCACCATCGCGCGGGCTTCCTTCACCATCGGGTAGCCGGTGTAGTTGTGGGTCAGGGCGAAGACCTTGCCGGACGACTTCACCACGTCCACGAAGTCCTTTGCCTCGGCGAGCGAGATCGCCAGCGGCTTGTCGCAGATGACATTGATGCCCGCCTTCAGGAAAGCGGTGGCCACCGGGACGTGCAGGTTGTTGCGGACGACGATCGAGACGAAGTCGATGCGCTGGTCCGCGGGCAGGGCGGCTTCCTTCTGCGCCATCTCCTCGTAGGAGGTGTAAACGCGGGCGGGATCGAGATAGAGATCCTCGCCGGAAAGGCGGCTCTTCTCAGGATCGGACGAGAAACAACCGGCGACGAGCTCGATCTTGCCGTCGAGATTTGCCGCCATGCGGTGGACGGCGCCGATGAAGGCACCGCGGCCGCCACCGACCATGCCCATGCGGAGTTTTCGATTCATGTGGAGTGAAGTCTGGAGTCGCACGGAGATCGATGAAACTCCGGTCGGTGAAGATGGAATGATTTATCAAATAGGGATATGCCGGAAACCCACGGCATCCCCTCAGGGAGAAAGGCCGGTCGTTTCCCTCACGAAGACGCAGAGGACAACATTCCCTTCGCCTCGCCAGACATGAATGGCGGAGGTGGAAAAGAGTTCCCACCCCGCCTTCTGCATGTCGTTCAAGTACTGGTCGAATTTGTCCGTATCGACCTGCCCGCCCCTGATGGGCCACTGCGAGGTCTTGTACTCTTTCATGAAGGAAACGACCGGTTGGTCAGATCAGACGGCCACCGGTGCGCCGGACTCAGCCGAGGCGTAGATGGCGTCGATGATCTTCATCAGCTTGAGCGCCTGGTCGGGCGTATTGAGCGGTTCGGCGGTGCCTTCGATCGCCTGGATGAAGTTCGCGGCGGAGGCGCTGCGGCCCATGTCCTCACAGGCTTCGGTGACGATGCTGCGGTTCACGGAGCAGCCGTTTTCCTGCACGTAGAGTTCGCAGGTATCGATCGCGGTCTCGTCGATGCCGTCGCGGCCGAAGAGACGCTCGACCTTGCCACCGGCCTTCGAGCCCTGGAAGACGACGGACACTTCCTCGCGCTTGATCATCTCCGCCCAGGAGACTTGGAGCGAGAGGACCTGGCCGGTCTTGAAGGTGACGAAGCCATGGGCAGCGGCCTCGACGTCATTGACGCCATCGGCACGGTCCGGGATGCCCCACGGGCCCTTGAAGCCCTTGTCGGTGATGTGGTCGTTGAAGGTCTGCGCGAGGACGTGGGACGGCTCCGGGTAGTCCATGAAATACAGCGCGAGGTCGATCATGTGCAGCAGGTCGATGACCGGGCCGCCGCCGGAGAGCGCCTTCGTGGTGAACCAACCGCCGAAGCCCGGGATGCCGGTGCGGCGGATCCACTTGGCCTGCGCGGAGTTGATCTTGCCCACGGTGCCGTCGGCCGCGTAGTTCTTCATCGCGATGGACTCGGGACGCGCGCGGTTGTTGAAGTTGAACATCAGCTTCTTCCCGGCGGCATTCGCGGCGTCGATCATCTCCTGCACCTCGGCGGCATTGAGCGCCGGGGGCTTCTCGGAGAAGACGTGCTTGCCCGCCTGAAGGCACTGGATGGCCAGCGGCTTGTGGAACTTGTTCGGCACGATGATCGACACGGCGTCGATGTCCGCCTTGGCGAGCATGTCTTCGACGCTCTCGTACGCGCCTTCGATATTCCACAGCTTGGCGGCGCGCTCGGCGGCACCCGGTGCGGCGTCCGCCACGGCGGCGACGGTGGCTCCTGCCTTGCGGAATCCTTCCGCGTGATAGCGCAGCATGCCGCCGGCTCCGATGACTCCTACTTTGATGGACATGATCTTTTGTGGGGAAAGGGAAAGAGAGATTGCCAGTGAGGCTTGCGGCAAGATGCCGCAGCCACGTTATTGGTTCGATTTGTCGAAGGCCGCGTCGAAGGCGACGGTGTTGCGCGGGAAATCGAGGCCCTTGATGAAGGCACAGCTCTCGGTGGCACCGTGGAAGCGGTCCATGCGGCCGTCTTCCCACTCGATGGAGAGCGGGCCATTGTAGCCGGTGTCGTTGAGAGCGACGATGACTTCCTCGAAATTGATGTCGCCGCGGCCGACGCTGCGGAAATCCCAGTAGCGGCGGGCATCGCAGAAATCCGTGTGGCCGCCGAAGACGCCGACCTCGCCGGTGCCGTGGCCCCACCAGACGTCCTTCATGTGGGCGTGATGGATGCGCTCGGAGAACTGGTAGATGAACTTCACGTAGTCCACGCCCTGGTAGCCGAGGTGGCTCGGGTCGTAGTTGAAGCCGAAACGCTTGTGGCCGCCGACGGCGTCGATGGCGCGCTGGGCGGAGACGATGTCGAAGGCGATCTCGGTCGGGTGGACCTCGAGGGCGAAGAAGACGTCTTCCTTGTCAAAGGCGTCGAGGATCGGCTTGAAGCGGTTCCCGAAGTCGTCGAAGCCCTTCTGGATGTATTCCTGGCTGGTCGGCGGGAAGGCGTAGAGCGCGCCCCAGATCGAGGAGCCGGTGAAGCCGTTCACGACGGTCTTGCCGGAACCCGCGGCCTTCGTGGCCATGTATTCCTTGCCGACGTCGAAGAACTTCCGGGCGGCCTTGGCCGTGTCGATCAGCTCCTGGGCGGCGCGCTGGCGCACGCCTTCCGGATCGCCATCGCCCCAGACGTAGTCCGGCAGGATGGACTTGTGGCGCTCGTCGATGAGGTCACAGATTGCCTGGCCGACGAGGTGGTTGGAGAGTGCGTAGCAGGCGAGGCCGTGCTTTTTCAGCAGTTCCCAGCGGCCTTCGATGTAGCCGGGCTCATTGAGCGCCTTCTGGACGTCGAAGTGATCGCCCCAGCAGGCCAGCTCGACCCCGTCGAAGCCCATGGCCTTGACCTTGGGAAAAAGCTCTTCCGCGGGAATGTCGGCCCACTGGCCGGTAAAAAGGGTAACGGGTCTGGACATAGGCGTCGGTAGGATGGTGCGGGGAGATTGGCGAAGGCCTTTCAGGGGAGGAAAGGGAAAATCCCCGCCGGAGTGAAAATTGCGCCATGATCCGGCCTCCTCCCCGCCCGACCCCTTGACCTGCGGCCCGGCGCGGATGAGTCTCCCCGCGCCCATGGCCACCCCGCTCATTTTCAGCCCTGTCGAGGAAATCATCGCCGACATCGCCGCCGGCCGCATCGTGATCGTGGCGGACGACCCGGATCGGGAGAATGAGGCGGACCTCATTGCCGCGGCCTCGCTGTGCACGCCGGAGACGATTTCCTTCATGGCGGTCCACGCCCGCGGCCTGATCTGCGCGCCCATCACCCTGGAGCGCGCGGAAGAGCTTGAGCTGCAACAGATGACCCGCCGCAACCGGGAGGTGCTGCGCACGGCTTTCACCGTCTCGGTGGACGCCGCGAAGGGGGTCACGACGGGTATTTCCGCCGCTGACCGGGCGCTGACAGTGCAGTTGCTGGCGGACGGAAAGGCGACGGCTGACGACTTCGTCCAGCCGGGCCATATTTTCCCCATTCAGGCACGGGACGGCGGCGTGCTGCGCCGAGCCGGGCATACCGAGGCTGCCGTGGACCTGGCCCGCCTCGCCGGACTGCCACCCGCCGGGGTGATCTGTGAGATCATGCACGAGGACGGCACCATGGGACGGGTCGGCGATCTGGGAGAATACCAGCAGACCCACTCGCTGAAGGCCTGCACCATCGCCCAGATCATCCAGTGGCGTCGCCGCTCCGAGAAGCTCGTGGTGCGCGAGGAGACGATCAAGCTGCCGACCGACCACGGGGATTTCGATTGCCACCTCTACCGCGTGGAGACGGATGGCTCGCACCACCTCGCGCTGAGCCGCGGGCCGATCAGCCCGGACACGCCGACGCTCGTCCGCGTCCACTCCGAGTGCCTGACCGGCGATGTCTTCCTCTCCCAACGCTGCGACTGCGGCGGCCAGCTCGATGCGGCCATGGAGCACATTTCGAAGGAGGGCGGCGTGCTGCTCTACCTCCGCCAGGAAGGCCGCGGCATCGGCCTCGCGGCGAAGATCCACGCCTACAAGCTGCAGGAGCAGGGATTCGACACCATCGAGGCGAATGAGAAGCTCGGCTTCCCCTCCGACCTGCGCGACTACGGGATGGGTGCCCAGATCCTTTGCGATCTCGGCGTGAAGAAGATCCGCCTGCTGACGAACAATCCGAAGAAGGTCGTGGGCCTGGAAGGCTACGGGCTCGAGATCGTGGAGCAGCTTCCGATCCGACTGCCGGAGAACCAACACAATGCCCGCTACCTGGCCACCAAGCGCGAGCGCATGGGCCACCACCTCTGAAGAAGGACATGATCCGCAAGGCCTTCATGATGTCGGTGAATGCCGGCTCGGAAGACGAATACCAGCGCCGCCACAGCCCCATCTGGGAAGATCTGGCCGCGGTGCTGAAGGATCACGGCGTGCATAACTACTCGATCTTCCTCGATCCGGAGACACGGCGTCTCTTCGGATATGCGGAGGTCGAAAGCGAGGAGCGCTGGGAAGCCATCGGACGCACCGAGGTCTGCCAGCGCTGGTGGAAGCAGATGACCGACGTGATGCCGGTGAACGCAGACGACTCACCGGTATCGGCACCGCTGCGCGAGGTGTTCCATCTGGCGTGACGCGGTCTTGTTGTTAGGTCGCGCATTCGTTTCGTCCGGGAGTTTTCCGGAATGCGTTGTATAGTGGCGATAAGTCGCAACCAGCGCCCGTCGCTTTTTCGCAAATTCCCTGCGCTTTTGCGACCCGTTTCATTTTGACAATGGACTCACCTGCCGCCACTTCCGCCGCATGACCCAATCCTCTCCCGCCCGCGTTTTCGCAGACCGTGCCGAAGCCTGCCGCATCCTTGCGGCGGAGCTCGCCGAGTTGGTCGCGTCGATCAACGCATCCGGGAGACCCGCAGTGCTGGGGTTGGCGACGGGCCGCACTCCCCTGCCCTTTTACGCCGAGCTGATCCGACTCCACCGCGCCGGTCAGTTGTCATTTGCAAATGTGGTGACCTTCAACTTGGACGAATATCTCGGCCTGTCGGCGGATCATCCGGAAAGCTACCATGCCTTCATGCGTCGGGAGCTCTTCGGCCATGTGGATATCCCCGCGGAAAATATCCACATCCCGGATGGCACGGTGACGGATATCCCCGCCCACTGCGCCGCCTATGAAAAGACGATCCGCGACGCGGGCGGCATCGACTTCCAGCTCCTCGGGATCGGGCGCACCGGTCACATCGGCTTCAATGAACCGGGCTCGCCACGCGACAGCCGCACGCGAAGGGTCGAGCTGGATCCAATCACCCGGCAGGACGCCGCACCGGCCTTCGGCGGACTGGAAAACGTGCCGACGCACGCGATCTCGATGGGCTGCGGCACCATTCTGGAGGCGCGGAAGATCGCGCTGCTGGCATGGGGCGAAGCCAAGGCCGCGATTGTGAACGAGGCCCTCTCAGGCCCCGTCACCGATCAGGTGAGCGCGTCATTCCTGCAGCAGCATCCGGATGCGACCTTTTACGTCGATGCCGATGCGGGTGCCCGACTGTGATTGACGGGACCGGTGCCGGATTGGGAGTCTCGGACCGTCATGAAACCTTTCCAGTTGCTCGCCGTCCTCGCCGGAGTCTTCGCGCTTTCCTCCTGCATCCCGCAGGGACCGGGATACTACCCGCCCTCCGCCGGACCGGGACCTGGTCCACGCCCCGGCCCCGGACCGCGTCCCATCCCGGGCCCGCCGGTCCCCGGACCGCCGATGGGTGGCGGCGGCCTGCAAGCCGAGCGCGACAAGGCCTATCAGCAGGGCTGGAGCATCGGCCGCCGCGACGCCCTGCAGCACAAGCAGGCGAACTTCATGATCTACAGCAACTTCTACAACTCTGCCACTAAGAAGGACTTCGGTGCGGGATACATGAATGCCTACCGGCGCTTCCACCGCTGAGGCGGACAAGGCTCACATGCCGGTGAAGTAGGGATTGATCCCGTGCTGCTGGCGCGCCCGGCGGCGGCGCTCTTCCCGTTCCTCGTCCTCCTGCTCCTTCGCCACGGCCCGGCGGGCGTCGATCTCGTGAATCTCCGCCTTCATCTCGTCGATCTCGTGGTCGGAGAAACGCACGCCGTCCGGCAGGATGCCGCCGCAATGCCCGCACCGGGCGTGCTGGCGGCTGTAGAGGAGACGCTGGCAGTGGGGGCAATTCATCGCACCCGGAGATACGCCGTCGGGTGAAGTCATCTTGCTTTCATCATGGCAGCCCGCGGGGGTGATGAAACTTCCCGCCGGTGCCACGATTTCTAGTTTGGCATTTCGCCAGTCCCGGCTTCATTCGGCTCGTGAAGGGCCCTCGTCGGTATCCGCTCATTTTCAACCCCAAGGCCCGCAGCCAGAAAGGCCGCCGCGCCCTGCGATTCCTCATGGATCATGCGACGCGCTTCGCGCTGCATGCGACCCGTAGTGCCGAGGAGGCACGCGAGCTCGCCGCGATGTTCGCCCGTCATGGCGAGCCCGTGGTGATCGCGGCCGGCGGCGACGGGACGCTGAATGCCGTGGTGCAGGGCCTCGCAGGCTCGCAGACCGCGCTCGGGGTGCTGCCCGCCGGGACCATGAATGTCTTCGCCCGCGAGCTGGGCATCCCCTTCGACAATCTCGCGCGGGCCTTCGAGGTCATCGAGGAAGGCCGTATCCAGGAGATCGACCTTTTCGAGGCGAATGGCACGCCCTTCGTCCAGATGGCCGGGGTGGGCTTCGACGCGATGGTCATCGAGGAGACGACCTGGGAGAGCAAGAAGATGCTCGGCCCTCTCGCCTACCTGCTGGCCGCGGTGAAGGTGCTCGGCGAGACGCCCCCGCGCATGATGGTGACCTGCGACGATGGCACGCAGGAGGAAGGCGTGGCCGTGCTGGCGGGCAATGGCTCGCTCTACGGCGGCCAGTTCAAGCTCTTCCACAAAGCCGACAACCGCGACAGCATGCTCGACGTGCTCGTCTTCAAGGAGGCGGGCTACAAGCTGGTGACGGATTCCCTGCGCGGGATCGCCCTCGGAAATCTCGATCAGGCGGGCTCCACCGTGACCTACCTGCAGGCGCACTCGCTGCGCGTCACCGCGGACCGCGAGGTGCCGGTACAGGTTGATGGCGAGCTGGTGGGACGGTGCCGGGAGGTCGCCTTTGGCAATCAGGATCCGGGACGCCTGCGAGTGCTGGCACCCGAGGAGCCGATCGGCAGCCGCTTCGTGGAGGCGGTGAAGTCGATGGTCTCGTGGACGAAATGGAAGCCGCAGGACCAGAAGTCGTGAGCAAGGGCACCACGCCTCTCAAGCGCTGGCTGAAACGGACCGTGCTCGCCACGGGTGCCCTCGGTGTCCTTGGCGCAGGATTCGTCGGTTGGGCGAATTTCGCCGCGGTGAATGCCGGTCGCGACAAACTCTACAACGACGTGGCGCAGGTGCCGGCGGGCAAGGTCGCGCTGGTCTTCGGGACCGATGACCGCACCCAAGGACGGGAGAACCTGTATTTCCGCTACCGCATCGATGCCGCGGAGAAGCTGTGGAAGGCAGGCAAGGTCCGGCTGCTGCTTGTCTCCGGCGACAACCGCCAGAAGCACTACAACGAGCCGGAGAAGATGAAGGCCGCGCTGATCAAACGCGGCGTTCCGCAGGACCGGATCGTGTGCGACTACGCGGGCCTGCGAACGCTGGATTCTGTGGTGCGGGCGAAGGAAATCTTTGGCGTGGACGACGTCGTCTTCGTCTCCCAGCGCTTCCACAACGAGCGCGCGGCGTATCTGGCGAAGGCCAACGGGATCGCCTACTGCGGCTTCAACGCCCAGGACGTGGCGACGAAAGGCGGGCTGAAAACGAAGGTCCGCGAGGTGGGCGCACGGGTGAAGATGTGGCTGGACGTGCGGGTGCTGGGCACCCGGCCGCGGCACCTCGGCGACAAGGTCCCGCTGCCGGAATAACGCCGGCTCCCAAAACGAAGAAGGCCTCCCGCAATGGGGAGGCCTTCGTGAGATCGGAAGTCTGTCCGGGACGGTCGATCAGCGGACCTTGAAGTGCACCGAGTTGCGGAGCTTGCCGCCTTCGATGCTCTCGCTGATGCTGAGGCTGTCGAATTCCTCGAAGGCTTCGAGGCCCTTCTTGATGCGCGGGAGCTCTTCCTTGAAGGCAGCGAACTTGTCCGGATCGCCGAAAGCGACCTCGCCGTGGGCTTCAAGGAGGTTCACCCAGTCACCGGTGAACTTGCGCAGCGTGTCGAAGTCCAGCTCCAGCCAGGCGCCCTTGCGCTCGCCTTCGGCCGCCTTGTCGGCAGCACCTGCGAGTTCCAGCGCCTGGAGCTTCGAGGTGGAAGCCACGAACCACTTGTCGCTGACGGTCACGGACGGGAGGAAGTCGTCATTGAAGAAAGGCATCGAGAAGAACCATGTCTTGAAGTCGTCCTTCTCCGACGACATCGGCTTCTGCATCGGGATGTCCTCACCGGCCATCTCGCTGACGGTCTTGAAGATGTTCTTCATCGAGCCATCCAGCTTGCTCCAGCCTTCCTGCAGCTTCGCGCGGTCGGTGACCGGCGAGATGAGGGAGGCGCGGACGAAGCGGCCATTGTCCACGATTTCCTGCGGGACATTCGGCACGGGTGGCACGGTGCCCTTGAGATCCACGACCAGTGCGGACTCGTTGCCGAGGCCGTCGCCTGCGACCGAAAGAGCGTCCCAGAGGGCGATCGTGTCGGTGCGGAACTTCTCATTGAAGAGCGCGAAACCCTGCTGGAACTGGGCGAAGTCCTCGGCATCCTCGGAGCCTTCCATGTTCAGGCCGGAGACCTTCTCGGCGATGGCATAGGCAGTTTCCACCAGCGCTTCGCCGTATTCACCGGCGCGCTTGGAGTATTCCGCATCGGCCACCCAGTTGCCGAAGAGCAGCACGTCATCGGACGAGCCGAGATTCGCGAGCTTGTGGGTCGCGGTGTGATCCACCGAGCCGCGGTTGACGCCGCCGAAGAACTCGAACTTCACGCCTTCCTCCAGCACGACGAGACCGCCGAGCGTGTCGGACTTCGCCAGGGAGATCAGCGCGTCTTCCTTCTCGCCGACGAGTTCCAGCAGCGAGGCCAGCTCGCGGGTGTCGCCGAGGCCCTCGGCACCGGCGAGACCGTCGCGGATGCCCAGCGCCATGTCCTTCAGGCTGCCGGACACACCGGCCTTCACCACGCCCTGCTCCCCGTAGAGGAAGCCGGCGAGCTTCTTGCCCTGATAGCCGTCCACGAAGGAGATCGAGTCATTCGCGGCAAGCGAGTCCTCCACCTTGTCCGCCAGCGGGCAGAGTTCCTCGTTGTCGCCGACGAAGATCATCAGGTAGTCGCCGAGGGCCGCCTGGGCGATGGCGAGATTCTTGGTCTTGAGGGTGGCGAGCAGGCGATCCACGTCGGCAGGCTCGAGGGTCTCCTCCATGTCCGCGCGGTTTTGCTCCATCTGCTCGGCGAGGAAGCTTCCGGCCAGCTTGTAGCCCTTGAAGGTAGCTCCGCCCTTGGTGAATTCCAGCGGTGCAGCACCTTCACCGAGCATGCTCGGCAGGTTTTCCAGACCGGAGACGATCTGCTCCTGGGCCATGTCCAGCGACTCCTTGTCCTGGGCCTTGATGCCGACCAGCAGCGGCGGCATGACGGCGGCTTCCACGAGCGCCATCTCCTTGCCGATCTCCTTGGCCATTTCCATCATCGCGCCTTCGCTGGCGCTATCCATTCCGGAGAAATCGCCCTCCTTCGCACCGGCGGCGAAGGCCTGCGCGAGCACGCGCATCTGGTAGTAGTTGCTGCGCTGGCCGAGCTTCGTGAGGTTCTCGACCTGCGGGCCGGTGCCCTTGCCGCTGGCGAAGAACACTTCCTGGCCGAGGAACTTGCCCGCCTCGGTCGCGCCGTCGGTCATCTCGGCCTCGAGGTCGGTGCCGTCTTCCTTGGCGAGTTCATTGATGAAGCCCCAGCTCTTCAGGGACTTCATGCGGGAAACGATGTCCTTGCCGTCATACACGGCCAGAACGGCCTCGGTGTCCTTTGCAAGATGGCCGACGATGCCGAGCATGGCGGCACGCTCGCCGGGGGTGAGGGCTTTCACCGCGGGAGCGGCAGGAGTTTCGACGGGGGCTTCAGGTTTCGCGGCGGGGGCGGTGGCGACCTCTCCGGGAGCTGCCGGGGCGGCAGGCTTGGCCTTCTCCTCGCAGGAGGCGAGGACGAGGGCCGACACGGGAAGGACGGTGAACCAAGGACGAAATGCTTTCATGGCTCGCGAATGCTACGGGAAACCACGAAGGCCGGGCAATTCCAAACCGGGACGGATTACGGAATCCACTGGGGCTCAATCCCCCGCCCGCCGGAAAACCCGCGCCGGATCGTTGTCGTTTGTGGCGGGCGTCCTGCTTTGTATGCTCCCCCGAGTGACCAACGCCGAACGCCCCGTAATCTACCAACTCCTGCCGCGGTTGTTTGGAAACACCTGCGAAACCCGGAAAACCAACGGCACTCTGGAGGAAAACGGCTGCGGGAAATTCCGCGACCTGGACGCTGCGGCGCTGGAGGCGATCCGGTCCATGGGCTTCACCCACATATGGCTGACCGGCGTGCTGGAGCAGGCCAGCGGCACCGCCTACCCGTGCCGGGCCGCCGATGAGCCGGATATCCTGAAAGGCATCGCCGGGAGCCCCTATGCGATCAGGGACTACTTCGACGTGTGCCCGGACTACGCGCTCGATCCCGTGAACCGGCTGGCGGAGTTCCGGGAACTGCTGGGCCGCTGCCGCGATCACGGGCTGAAGGTCATCATCGACTTCGTGCCGAACCACGTCGCCCGCTCGTATCAGTCGGACGTGCGGCCGGAGGAGTCCTTCGGAAACGGGGACGACAAGGACGCCTTCTTCGCCCGGGACAACCATTTCTACTACCTCCACCGAGACCACCCCGGCGGCGGCCCGCCATTGAAACTGCCGACCGCACACCTGCCCGGATGCAGCGGACTCTTCGCGCCCGAGACGGACTTCGGACGGGTAACGGGAAACAACGTTATCTCGTGGTCGCCCTCGATCAACGACTGGTATGAGACGGTGAAGCTGAACTACGGCCACGACTTCACCACAGGCCGTGATACCTCCCATCTCCCAAGACCTGAAGCATCGCCTGAAGAGGTGCCGAAGACCTGGCGGACGATGGATGCGATCCTCGCCTACTGGCAGGAGATGGGAGTGGATGGATTCCGCGCGGACATGGCGCACATGATCCCGATGGAATTCTGGCGCTGGGCGGTCAGACGCGCGCGTGACCGCAAGGCGGACGTATTTTTCTCCGCGGAAGCCTACGACAATGACCCGGCCAAGCTGACGGACGGGCACGTGCTGGATGAATTGCTGAAGGCTGGCTTTGACGCGGTTTACGACGACCCGGCCTACGACGCGCTCGAAGCTCTCTACGACTCCGGCAAGTGGGCGAATGACCTGGATGGCCTGACCTTCACCGGCGAGCGCTTTCACCGGTCGCTGCGCTATGCGGAGAATCACGACGAGGTGCGGCTCGCGAGTCCGAAGGAATGGGGTGGACTGGGGATGCATGTGGGCAGGCCGGTGACCGCCGTTCTCTTCGGCATGGGTCGCGGGGCGCTGATGATTTACTCGGGCCAGGAGGTCGGCGAACCCGCCGCGGGATCGGAGGGCTTCAGCGGCGACAATGCCCGCACGACGATCTTCGACTACTGGTCGATGCCCGAATTCACGAAATGGGTGAATGGCGGGAAATTCGACGGCGGGCGGCTGAGCGACGAGCAGAAGGCGCTGCGCGATTGGTATGGAGCGCTGATCCGGCTGATGAAGGAGCCAGCCTTCACCACGGGCGAATTCTACGGGCTGAACCACGCCAACAAGGAGAATCCCGGCTATGGCAGGCTGGACGGCGAGACCACCAGCGGCCACTGGCTCTACAGCTACCTGCGACAGGACAAGGCGACCGGGCAGAGCTTCCTCGTCGTGGCAAATTTCAATGGCTGGCACGCGATCGAAGGCGCGACGCTACGTCTGCCAGAAAACGCGCTGGAGTGGCTGGGCGTGACGGAGGCCGGTCAGCTTGGTTTCGCAGACCGGCTCGGTTCGGGGTGGGAGACATCGTTCGCAACCGCCCCCCTGCCCCATGACGGCTTGCCGCTGCCGAGGCTCGATCCGCTCAGCTCGCTGGTGATCGAGGTCAGCCGGTGAGCTTCCGTCATTTCAGGATGACCAGCAGCGGGCGGTGGTCACTCGCGCGCGAGACCTCGGGGCCGTCGATGATGCGGCAGTCGTCCCACTTCACGGACTTCCGCAGCGCATCGCTGACCATCACGTAGTCGATGCGCGTGTAGGTGTCCTGATAGTCCCAGAAGTGGGTCCAGGATTCGCCCTGCGAGTCCTTCAGCGAGATCATCTGCAGGGTGGCCCGGCCATTCCCCGATCCGCGGACGGTGCGCACGGCGGGGCTGTTGCGGGTGTCATTGAAATCGCCGTAAACGACCAATCGCGCGGCGGGATCCTCGTGAAGGATGCCATCGAGCTTCATCCGCAGCAGGTGCGCCTCGCCGAGCCGCATGCCCTCTTGGTCCCCGTCCTGTGTCTCGCGCTTCGACTTCAGGTGGACACCGAGGAATCGATAGGCACCCGAAGGCGTCTCGATGGAAGCGTCTAGGATGCCGCGCTGCATGCCGTATTCCTTCCCCTTTGAGCGGTAGGTGAGGCCGTCGTGAGCGACGCTCCGGGCAATGGGAAAACGGGATAGGAGAACAAGGTTCCGGACCGGGTCCGCGCCGCGATTCAGGTGAAAATGCGGCATCGGATGCCCCGCTTTCTCCAAATGCGTCTGGAGGTCCCGCACATCTTCCTCCGTGCCGATCTCGGAGACGCCCAGAATATCGGGCTGCGCACCGGCCAGGACGCTGGCGACGGCGAGGCGCTCCTTTTCCGGCTTTGGCCGACCCGGCTGGGCCTTGCCAGCCACGTAGCGCTCCATGGTCAGCCAGTTTTCCACGTTGAAGACGACGAAGCGGATCGTGCCCGCCTCGACTGCCGGAATCGTGGAGGCAGTCGTGCCGGAATTTTCCGCCGTCGGAGCAGGCTTCGGGGCGGAGACAGGCTTCGCAGGGACATCCGCACCGGGAGGCTGGGCCAGAGCCGCCCAATCCCCGGTCTGGTCCTTCTTTTCGCAGCCTGCCAGCGACAACAAAAACGCCCCGAGTATCCCCGGGGCGGTCTTTGAAAAGAAGTGCGCGTGAAATCTCACGCCGGAATCATGCCTTGTCGCGGGCTTCCTTGCCAGACGCTTCCTTGATGCGGACTTCGTCTTCGGAGCGCGTGATCTCGTGCTCGAATTCCTCGCGGGCCTTCTTGAACTCACCCATGCTCTTGCCGAGGCCGCGTGCGAGTTCCGGGATCTTCTTCGCTCCAAAGAGCAGGAGGACGATCACGAAAATGATCATCATTTCTTGTCCGCCGAGGTTGCCGATAAAGCCGAGCACCGTGTTCATGAGATTTAGCGTAGGCCCCTCATGGGCCCCTTGCAATGGGAATAACGGTGCGTAACGGCCCCGTCGTTCAACGATTTCGTCCTACAAAAGTGGGAGATTCAGGGGTGTGCGAGAGTGTTTTGAGATTTAGCCGAGCCTTCCCTCCAGCTTTTCTGGTCCGCCCACCTCAGTCACCGTCAGATTTAATCCCGGCAGGTGCCGGAAGAGCCGGACCTTGGATCTTTGGCTTCGCAAACCGTGCGGCAGGGAATTTCAGGCCGCCAAGGGCAATTGGGGTGCGCTCGATCATTGATTTCTCTTTCACCTCAACAACATCCCCCGACTGCAGGATGAAACTCCAGGCCATGTCCTGATCCTTCTCGAAATCAAAAATGAAGTCTTCGGCAGACTTACCGGGCGCATGCTTCCGTCTCACTTGAATTCGGCACGAGGCCAGATTCCGTTTGCCATTCACCTCGTATTCCGCGCGAATGATACCCCCGATTCTTTCCACAAAAGCTCCCAAACTCTCTTTCTCAACAATGGAATGCGTCCCAACTTCTTGGTAATGCAAGGACCCCCCTAAAAAGACGGTTTCGCCTGCAGGGACTGGCAGCGTCACGCAGCATGCCACCGCGATTGATGGAATCATTCCGGGGGTAAATCTCACTTCGCGATGATGCCAAGTTAAACCAAGATCCGCAGCCAAAATAGACACTCCATTATTTTCACTCCGATTGGCCATTCCCAAGTTCCGCGTCCCCCGCTATCGCACGTGGCGTGCGATTGCCGGTTCATGAAATCGAGGCCGACCTGAAAGCCGCCGTGGCCCGCGGCGAGCGAGACCGCTTGCTGCTGAAGGCACCGACGGGCTCCGGCAAATCGACGGCCGTGCCCGGAATGCTGATGGATTCGGGCATCCCGGGAAAAATCCTCGTGATCGAGCCCCGGCGCATGGCCGCCAGGCTGCTCGCCGGGTGGGTGGCCAAGCTTCGCGGATCGCGCCTCGGTGGCGAAGTCGGTTATGCTGTCCGCTTTGACACGAACTACGGGCGTGATACCCGGCTGATTTACATGACGGACGGGGTTTTCCAGCGCTGGCTGCAGGAAGACCCGGAGCTCAGGGACGTCGGGGCGGTCGTTTTCGACGAATTCCACGAGCGCCGCCTGGCCGTCGATGTGGCGCTCGGGCGTTGTCTGGATGTCCAAGAGTCCACCCGCCCTGACCTGCGCGTGCTTGTGATGTCCGCGACGCTGGAGACCCGGGGTCTCGCCGACTACCTCGCGCCCGCGCAGATGCTGGAGGCCGGTGGCCGGACCTTCCCCATCGAGGTCGCGTATCGCGCCGAGCGGCCGAAGGTGACCGATCGCCGCGGCGGACCACCGCAGGAGACGCCCGTGTGGGAACGCATCGCCGCGGTGTGCAAGGAGGCCCTCGCGATGCCGGATCCCGGCGACGTCTTGTGCTTCCTGCCCGGCATGCACGAGATCCGGAAGACGGTTGAGACGCTGGAGAACTCCTCCTTCGCCCGCGGGCACGATATTTTCCCGCTGCACGGCGGTCTGCCCCCTGCAGCGCAGGAGGCGGCGGTATCGCCGGGCAAGCGACCGAAGATCATCGTCTCCACGAATGTCGCGGAAACCTCGCTGACCATCGAAGGCGTGCGCACGGTGATCGATGCGGGTCTTGCCCGCGAGGCGAGCTTCGATCCGCGGCGTGGGATCGACACTCTGCTGGTGCGAAAGATTTCCCGGGCCTCCGCCGAGCAGCGCGCTGGACGTGCCGGCCGGACAGGACCGGGCCGGGCCTTCCGCCTGTGGAGCGAGAGCGAGCATGCGCGGCGCGAGGCATTTGACGCGCCGGAAGTGCGCCGCGTGGACCTGGCGGAAACGGTGCTGCTGCTGAAGGCCGCAGGCGCCGGCGACGTGCGTGACTTCCGCTGGCTGGATGCGCCGCTGGAGGAAAGCCTGCTGCGCGCGGAGACGCTGCTCCAGGACCTCGGCGCGATTGATTCCCACGGCGACCTGACCGCTGAAGGCCGGGCGATGGCCGCGCTGCCGCTGGAGCCCCGCTACTCGCGGCTGATGCTGGCGGGTGTTGAGCAGGGCTGCGTGGCAGAGATGGCATTCATCGCCGCGGCGGTGCAGGGCGAAGGCATCTTCGTGAACAAGCGCGGCGGGATCGGCAGGAAGGATTTCGTCTTCAAGGAAGACACCAGCGACTTCGAGGCGGAGTGGCGGGCCTTCGACTCGGCGGCGGGGATGGATTTCCACCCGCAGCGTTGCGCGCCGCTGGGCATCCATGGCCGCGGCGCGCGCGAGGTGGCACAGGGATTTGACCGGCTGCGGAAGCTGGCGCTCCAGCGCGGATGGCCGTGGGAAGAGGTCGATTTCGCGAAGCACCGCGAGGCGGTCGGCCGTGCGATGCTGGCAGCCTTCAGCGACCGGCTGGCGGTGCGCTTCGGCGAGGCGACGCTCGCCTGCCGGGTGGTTCACAAGCGGAAGGGCAAACTGGATGACGACAGCGCGGCGAAGCACGCCGTGGCATTCGTCGCGTCCGAGATCACCGAGGTGGAAGGCCGCGACGTGACCGTACAGCTCCGTCGCGCAACGGCGGTCGATCCCGCTTGGCTGAAGGAACTCTTCCCCGACGACTTCACCCTCAGCGACGGCGCTGCCTACGATGAACCTCGTAGAAGGGTCGTCTCACGGAAGGAGACGCGATTCCGCGATCTGGTGCTGGAGGCGAAGGAAAGCGACCACGGCATCAATCTGGATGCCGCGGCGGAGATCCTCGCCGCCCGCGTTCTCTCCGGCGAGCTGGTGCTGAAGAATTGGGACGCCGCGGTGGACCAGTGGTGCACGCGGCTCGATAGCTTGGGCAAGTGGATGCCGGATCTGGAACTGCCGGGATGGTCCGACGAGGACCGGGCGGCAGCGGTGGCGCAGATCTGCCATGGTGCCGTGAGCTACAAGGACATCAAGGAGCGCGACGTGTGGCCCGTGCTGCGCGAATGGCTGAGCTATTCGCAACGCGGGGCACTCGATTCTTACGCGCCCGAACGCATCTCCCTGCCCAATGGCCAGAGCGCGAAGGTGACCTACGAGCCCGGCAAGGACCCGTGGATCGCCTTGCGCGTGCGCGATCTTTTCGGCGTGTGGCAGACACCGATGATCGCGGGTGGACGCGTGCCGCTGCTGGTCCATATTTGCGCACCGAACCACCGCCCGTGGCAGATGACCAAGGATCTCGCCAGCTTCTGGGCAAGCGGCTACAAGCAGATGAAGAAAGACATCGCGGGCCGCTACCCGAAGCATCCATGGCCCGACGACCCGAAGGCATGGCTTGCCGAAGGTGGCCAGAAGCGCTGATATCAATTCCTGCTCTCTAACAAGTCGTGTGGAAGATCCTGCTCATCCTCTCCCTGATCCCGCTCGTCGGCGCCGGGTTCGGCCGGCATTGGTTCTGGACGCGGATCCGCATGAAGGGACTGCGCCGGGACTGCGGGCTCACCGTGCGTGAGTTGCGGGAAAAGCTGGGGCTGCCACCGGGACGCGGTCGCCGGGGCATGGAGACCCATGCGGCAGCTCTGGGAAATGCCCTGCGCGAGTGCGGGCTGGCCCTGCTGGAGAAAGAGGGCAACACCATGGCGAAGGCCCGGGTGAAAGGTGCTTTCCTCACGAAGGCACTGCCAGCTCTGGTGATGATGATCGCGGTGTTCGCGATCCTTTCGAAACGGGTGTCTGCCGGTTGGGCGATCTCGGGCGCGGTGGCCACGGTAGCCTTCTGGACTCTGTTGCGGCTGACCGGACTACCCATCGAGCTGCGGGCCGCGGCCAGAGGAGCCGAAGCACTCAAGGCCAGCCGCGCGGTGAAGCGGGTGTCGGATGAAGACGAGATCGTCCGCTGTGCGAAGGCCAGCGTGTGGAGCACTGTGTGGCCCTTTTAACTCATCCTCCCGATGTTGCATCCGGAGTAATGACCCTCTCCCGCCAACTCCACGTGGCGTCCGGATGAATCTCCAGCACGGCATCGTAATCGCTCTCCGAGGTCTTGCCATTGCCGAAGACGACCGCCGCAACCCCGCGGCGCGAGATCACCTGCCGGACCCGGCGGAACTCCTCCGCATCGAGAGCGGCATCGAGGTGATCCAGCAGGATGAAGTCCGGCTTCGTCAGCAGCGCGCGAGCCACGGCGAGGAGCTGCCCCTCGGCGAGATTCAGCTCGTCGTCCCATTGACGCGAGGTGTCGAAGTCACGCTCACTCGACCCCGGGACCACGAGCCCCAGGTCATCCAAAATCGCGAGGATCTCGTGGTCGGCGATTGCCGGGAGATCCGGCGGCGTGAGGAATTCCCGCAGCGATCCCGCCGGCAAGTACGGCCGCTCTAGTACGAATGCCAGCTTCTCCTTGGGCGGCCGGTGGATGCTGCCGCTGCCCGCATCGTGCAGGCCTGCCGTGGCATGGAACAAGGCGGCTTTCGCCGCGGGATTCGGCCCGGTGATAAGGACGCTGTGCTTGCCGTCGAAGGTGACATCGAGATCGGCGAGCAGGATGCGATCGTCCTTCTCCGACGCCTTCAGGGAGAGCTTTGAAAACACGATGCGGTCCGCATCCATGCTGCATCCCAGGCATGAGCGCGAATTGCGGAGTGCGGCACTCTCCGAAGCGTCCATCAGTTCGCTGAGGCGGGTGACCACCGAGGCGTAGGACGAGATGGACTGGAATTGCGTGATGATGAGCGAGAAGGCTCCGACAAGCGTCGCAAAGGCCATCGTCGCCTGGCCGATGACGCCGAACTCCACGCCCCCGGCGATGAACATCGGAGCGACGAACAATGCCGGGATGAGCTGGATCATGTAGTTGTAGCCATTCGTGAAGAAATTCAGGTTACGGTTCACCGCCACGATCTTGCGGTAGTTCAGGACGAGCTGGTCGATGCGGGCACCGAGCCTTTCCTTCATACGTGCCTCGTCGCGGGTGAAGGCGAGGCCTTCCGCCTCCTGATGCACGGAGATGAGCTCGGAGCGGAAGTCCGCCTCGCGGTCCGCCTGCTGGTAGTTCAGCCGGATCAGCGGACGCCCGAGCAGGATCGTGAGCCCCGAGCCGATGGCCGCATAGAGCACCGCCACGCCGAAGAGGATCGGACTGATGGACCACAGCACGCCCGAGAAGGAGATCGCAGTGAAGGTGCCATTCAGGATCATCAGCAGGAAGGACAGCGACGTCGTGGTCAGCGAGCGGATGTCCTCCGTCATCCGCTGGTCGGGATTCGTGATCGAGCCGGTCTGCTTGATGTGAAGATAGATGTGCTGGTTCAGGTAGCCGCGCACCACCCGCTGCGTCTGCCACTCCCGCCAGAGCAGCGCCAGGCGCTCCTCGCAATAGCGGAAGAACACGGCGACCACCGTGGACGCCGCGAAGACCCCCACATAGCGCCACGCGTGAAGGGCGAAGCCAGCGCTGTCCCGACGCTCGATGGCCGAGAAAAAATCGCGGCCGACGTAGCTGTTCAGCACGTTCATGCCATTGATGACGAGCATCAGGATCAGCAGTCCCAGCAAGAGGAACCACGCCTTCCCACGCATCCGCTTCGAGCGGAGGAATGCCCACACGACGCGGCCGAGGCGACGCAGGATCTCGCGGGTGACGGCGGGCTTCTTCTCGGGCATGGCTTGGGTCCGGTCGGCGGGATCGGTCTAACGGAGCGGGCCGTCGGTCATCTTGGAGTTAAGCATCCCCGGCCGCGTCCGGAAGCACAATCCCGGGCACGCGCCAGCGAAGGATGTGCGTGCCCCGTGAAATACTTCCCTTTCCGATTTCGCGACTTCCGCTAGATTCGGCGGGATGCCGGGCCCGCAGCCCGTCCACCCTCCCCTTGCATTCACCCGCTCCCGATGAAGACCCTCGCTGAAAATATCGCCACCCGGCTCACGGAGGGCTGGCGCACCGCAGACCTGCCCCGCCGTGGCCGCACCTACCGATGCTCTTGCGGACGCCCGGTTTTCTTCCGGAACAGCGTGTGCCTCGCCTGTGGATCGATGCTCGGATACGAGCCGGAGCGTGTGGACATGCGCGCCCTGCTACCCGGCACCATCGCGGG
The DNA here is from genome assembly GCF_025950085.1 of Luteolibacter flavescens. Classification (NCBI taxonomy): domain Bacteria; kingdom Pseudomonadati; phylum Verrucomicrobiota; class Verrucomicrobiia; order Verrucomicrobiales; family Verrucomicrobiaceae; genus Neoluteolibacter; species Neoluteolibacter flavescens. The sequence continues at coordinate 245,621 of NZ_JAPDDS010000007.1, read as the reverse complement.
GACATGGACGCTGGCGGGCGACGAGGCCCCGGCGCAGGCCTACCGGCGATGCGCGAATCTCGACTCGCCAGCAGGCTGCAATTGGCTGCTTCCCTCCGAGCATGCCTCCGACCTCTGCATCTCCTGCCGCCTGAACCGCACCATCCCGAATCTCGCCGATCCGGACAGCGGGCGCTATTGGCGGTCCATCGAAAATGCCAAGCGCCGCCTCGTTTCGCAGCTCCTGGCCATCGGCCTACCGGTGAAATCGAAGGTCGAGGAAGATCCGGAGAGCGGCATGATGTTCGATCTCCTGCGCACGCCACCCGGAGGCCCGCACATCCTGACCAGCCACGGCAACGGGCTCATCACCATCAATGTCGAGGAAGCCGACGACTCCATCCGTGAGCGCATCCGTCATGAGATGCACGAGCCGTATCGCACGCTTCTCGGCCACTTCCGTCACGAGATCGGCCACTACTACTGGGACAGGCTGGTCGCGGGCACGCCATGGCATGAGAAATTCCGCGCGCTCTTCGGTGACGAGCGGGACGACTACAATGCGGCGCTTCAGCGAAACTATCAGAACGGCCCGCCTGTCGATTGGCCGAACAACCACATCAGCGCCTACGCCTCCGTGCATCCGTGGGAGGACTGGGCCGAGTGCTTCGCCCACTACCTGCATCTGGTGGATAGCCTGGACACCGCACTCGGCTACGGGATGAGCGGCGATGACATCGAGGTGGAGATCGAGCCTTTCCAACTGGAAGATCTCTACGATCCCGAGGACGCGGATGCGAAGCGCCTGCTATCGCTGGTGAACTCCTGGATGGACCTCGTCACCGCGCTCAATGAGATCGCCCGGAGCATGGGTCAGCATGACTTCTATCCCTTCATCCTCTCGCGTCCCGTGCTGAAGAAGCTCCAATTCATCCAGCTCGTGGTGAAGGAAGCGCGCGATGCGACCGCAGCGGAAAACGGCACCACTCCCGAAGTGCATCTCATCTGACAGCACGAAGCTTCAGGTCGTCTGCCCGACGAGCAGGGTCGGGCGATAGGACACCGAAGGAATGTCCACGCCCTCGCGGAAAAGCTCGAAGGCCATCTCGGCGGCCTTCTTGCCCATCTCGTAGGCAGGGATCTGCATCGTGGTGAGACGCTGCCATGCGCAGAGGGAGGCGTAGTCGCCATTGAAGCTGGCGATCGCCAGTGAATCCGGGACGCGCACGCCGCGGTCATAAGCGGCCCGGCCGACGAGATTTGCCAAGTCATCATCGTAAGCAACCACGGCATCGAATCCGGAGATCACTTCCCAATCCTCCGCGGACATCTCCACGTCGAAACCGACGATGGCCTTGATCGTGACCGGGTGGCAAGTAGCGGGGAGCTTCGCCTTCCGCATCGCCTTGCGATAGCCATTCTCGCGATCCACCGCGCTGTGATGCATCAGCTTCACCGGCGGGCCGCCCTCGACATTCCGATGGAGGAAGCCGATGCGCTTGTAGCCCTTCTCGATGAGATGCCGGGTCAATTCACCCGCCGCCCATTCATCGTCCACATACACCGAATTCGTCTCGTGACGATCGTTGAGGAAGATCACCGGCAGACGGGACGCCTGCACCCGCTCGTAGATCTGGCGGGCGAGCTCGCTGTAGCTCTCGATGACGAGCGCATCCAGATTCCGCTCGCTGAAGACGGTCGGCATTGCCTGCGAGAGATCGGCGGTATCCACCTGCAGGCGGATCAGCGTGATGCGGGAACGCTGGCCCTCCGCAATATCATGCACCCCGGCGAGATACCCGGCAGGCGAATTGATGAAGAGGCCGGTCTTCGCGGCGAAGTAGCCGATGGTGTCGAAGCTGTTCGAGCGGATCGAGCGGGCTCCGGCATGCGGCTGGTAATTCAGCTCGGCGGCGACACGCTTCACGCGCTCGATGGTCTCCTGCTGGAGCTTGATATTCGACTTCGGGTGCGGTCGCAGCGCCTGGGAAACGGCGGCGGTGCTCAGGCCGGCGGCATGGGCAATGTCCTTGATCGTCGCTCTGCGTGATGGGGGCATGGGACCGGAACCCGTGAAACGGGCCGTAGTCACTAGATGCTTTTCGATGCGACCCAATGCAAGCAACAAAAGCCATATGGCAGTCATGCCGATCTGACCTGCTAGGGCTCGGCGAACCCGACCCCGGTGATCCGGACTTCGCCGGGAGAGACCGCGCCGGGGAATGACACCGTGCCACGGCGGGTCCCTTGGCGGGGGACGAAATCGAAGCGAACGCCGGACTGTTGCACCGCGTCGCCTTCCGTCCTGGTGACGGCGACATTCACCTCGCTCGCCGCGATGTCGCCGTGGTTCACGACTTCCACGGGGACAATCACGGTGCCGTCCTTGAATTCCATCTCGCCGATCTTGGCAGACAGCGCGGGAGGCCGATCCTGCCACCTGAGTGCCTCCACCGTGAGGACGGCGATCATCGCGATGACGAGCACGGATGAGAGTGCGAAGACGATCCACTCGAGCGGGTTCTTGCCGCGCTTGCGATCATCGGCGGGATGCTTCGTCTGGGACATGGGAACTGTTTTCAAGATTGGAGGAGAAGACGACCGGCCGAGGCTCCGAGGGAGGCGGGCACCCCGGCCACGACACACATGGCGAATGAGAGCGTCAGCGGCTGGCCATCGAAGCGACCGAAGAAATACAGGCAGCCCGCCGCAGCGATGAGGGCCACCGCGTAGGTCGTGACGATTCCACGGACGTGCTCGACGCGGGTCTCCTTCCTCACATGACGGTCGGCACCGTGCATGCCGGAGTAGGTGAGAGTCCAAGCGGCCCCGAGCATGGACACGACGGCGAGCAGCAGTATGCGCGAGGGAGGACTGTCCATCGCGATGACCATGATTTCCTCGGTGGCCGCGACATTCGCCGCGAAGAGAACAGCGCCACACAGGGCAATGCCGACTTGCGGGAGATACTGCCCCTCCTCGCCGCCATCCGGGCTGCCCATGCCCTCGTCATCATGCTCCCCACCGCCGAGTTGGGAAGTCCCGACCGAGACCCCGATCGCGACGGTCATCGCTTCCATCACCACCTTGCCCGTGACCTCGTAGGTCCCGCTCGCGGTGTCGAGTTGACCGGTCAGCCACAAGACGACTGCGGCGATCACTAGCCCGAGACCCATCTCCTCCACCGAGTCGATTGCCACCTCGCGGAAAGTCGCATCACGGCGCAATCCGGCGAAGCGATTATAAAGGAGCAGCAGTGCGAAAGTCGCGATGACGTAGAGCAAGATGCGCCATGGATCGAGCAGGAAGCCCGACCACCACACCTCCATCGTGTAGAGCAACGGCAGCGAAAAAATCAGTCCGCCCGCGATGCCACGCCCGTATTCAAGCAACGACGCGGAAACGGTGCGGTAGTGGCTGAATTCCATGCAAGGCGGGGTGCTTCTCCCCTAGCTTTCACCAGCACGTCGCGACCCACTCAGAACGACGGAACACCATCTGCTGGAATACCTGTGCAAGCAACCCAAGCCATGCTCCCCGGAGACACCTCTCACTCCATACCAAGATGAACACGGACCCAACAAGCAATGGAAGCTGCCGCATCGCCCGCGAGGACTGCGAAGTCGGCGACTGGATCGAAGCGAGCCACGTGCCCGAGTGGAGCACGGGAAAACTCTCCCACGTCTTCCGCCGCGAGCGGATCACCATTTCACCCCAGGAGGGTGATATGGGCGGCATGATTCCCGCCAGGCCGCAGGAGTGGACATTCCTGGCCGACCGGATCAATGGACGGCTGGTGTGGGTCCGCGAGCAATGAATCTCATGGAACGAAAAAAGGCCGGTCCGCACGTGGCGGACCGGCCTCTTTCGCGTGTGTGAGAATCACTTCGCGCGCAGGCGATCAAGCGCGGCGATGTGCTCGGAAAGCGGAGGGAGGAGCTGCTGGCGGATCACCACCTTCACCTCTTCCATTACGTCGCGGTTGCGGAGAGCCTTTTCATACTCGTCGATGCCGTGTTCTTCACCCTGCTGGAGGGCGGCGAGAGCGGGCGATTCGCCGAGCATCTTGGCGGTGCCTTCCACTGCCTTAGCAAAGGTGCCCCAAGCACCTGAATCGGTGGCCGCGGCGGCTCCCATGTCATTCAGGTGCTCGCGAAGAAGTGCGGCGCTCGCATCGTGCTCATTTCGGATGGCGCGGAGGGCGGAGCGTTCGATCTCGCTGTCAAATTTCTCGATGGCCTGGTCGTAGGTCTCGATGGCGGAGAGTTCTCCACGGAGGAGGCTATTGCAGACGTCGATACATTCGTGGGTAGCATTCATGAGTTCAGTCGGATTGTTGGCGGGGCCTTGTTGACCCCTGCCATAACTCAGCAATCGCGATACCGCTGTGAATCCCGCGCTGCTGCAATGCGTGCCTGCGCCGCACGTTTGCAAGGTGCGCATTCACCGCTGGCAATCTGCATTTGCCGAGCATCCGCAGACACGGACCGGGCCCGCATCCTTCATGGTGTGGAATCTGCGATCTGCATGACAGCCATGAAAGCGTCACTTGCAGCATCACTTGTTCTCGCGCTATCGCTCCATGCAGAGGAGGCGAAGGAGCCCGCCACCATCACCGGCAGCGTGAACCGCCCTCCCCTGGTCCCGGCGAGTGAAGAGCGCATGGCCTCGCTGAAAGTGGCGGATGGCTTCACCGTGACCGTGTTCGCCAAGGATCTCGGGAAGCCGCGAATGATGGCCGTCTCGCCGGAGGGCCGGGTTTACGTCACCCGCCGTGGCGAAGACGGCGACGTGATCATGTTGCAGGACAAGGATGGCGACGGCCTCGCCGAGGAGCCCATCACCGTCCTCAAGCTCCCCCACGTCCACGGCATCGCGATCCGCGAAGGCATCGCCTACCTAGCGGCGATCCGCGAGGTCCACACCGCGCAGATCCGCGAGGACGGCACCTTTGGCCCCCTTCAGAAGCTCTACACCGACCTGCCCGATGCCGGACAACACCCGAACCGAACCATCGGCTTCGGCCCGAGTGGTTCGCTCTATCTTTCCGTCGGCAGCACCTGCAACGCCGCACCGGAACCCAATCCTGAAAGCGCTACCATGCTGGAGCTACAGACCGACGGGAAGGGCCGCCGGATTCATGCCACCGGCCTGCGGAACACCATCGGCTTCGCCTGGCACCCCGAGACGCTGCGGATGTATGGTGTGGATCACGGCATCGATTGGCTCGGGGACGACTCGCAAGGCGAGGAGCTGAACGAGATCAAATCGGGGAAGAACTACGGTTGGCCCTTCGTGTTTGAGAACGGGAAACCGAATCCGGCGCGAGACCCGAAGGAAGACATCGGCAAAACATGGGAAGCGTATGCCAAGGAGTGCGAACCCAGCCTGATGACGCTCGATGCCCACAGCGCACCGATGGCGATGATCTTCCCCTCGGCAAAGCAATTCCCGGAGGACTTCCACGGCGACGCGCTGGTCACACTCCATGGCTCATGGAACCGCAGTGAACCGAGCGGCTACAAGGTGGTAAGGCTCCGCTTCAAAAACGGGGAGCCACAGGCATTCGAGGACTTCGTTACGGGCTTTTATCTGGAAGGCGACAAGGCGCACTTCGCGAGACCGTGTGGACTCGCGGAGTGGACCGATGGCACGATCCTCATGAGCGATGACAGCGGTGGAGTCATCTATCGGATCTGGCACTCGAAGGATGCGCTGAAGGAAGAGCCTGGATCAGACTGAGACCACCGTCGCCCCGGCATCATCAGCTTTGTCCGCATTGTCCGCATTGTCCACGATGCCTTCGGCACCTTGTTGCCGGGAGCAATGTCCACAGCAATAGATCACGCCCTCCGCCTCCACTCCGTGGCCGATGATACGGCAGTCGCAGTGGGGACAAGTTGGCGCAAGCATCTGGATCGCACATTCGAAACAGTCGAAGGTGAAGGTCTGACCATCGACGGAGACTTCGATGCACCTCTCGTATTGGTTGCCGCAGCATTCGCAGGTTTTCATGGTGGATCACCATTCGCAGCCTGCGTGCCGCCGTCACAGAAACTGGTGCGACGATTGCGAAGGAGAGCCATCATGGCGGGACTGATTTTCACGCACGATGGCATGCCGGGGTACCGCAGGGGCCGGGCGGGCCGTGGCTTTTCCTATCATCTGCCCGAGGGCACGCTGCTCCGCGACAAGCTGGAGCGCTCGCGTATCGCCTCGTTGGCCGTGCCGCCCGCCTACGAGGGTGTGTGGATTTGCATGGCGGAGAATGGCCATCTGCAAGCGACCGGACTCGACCAAAGGGGCCGCAAGCAGTACCGCTATCACCCGGAGTGGCACCGTCTGGCAGGCGACCGGAAATTCATGCACCTGACCGACTTCGCGAAGGCCCTCCCCAGCATCCGGCGAAGGGTGCGCGCCGCGCTTGATGGGGACTCACTGGATCGGGACCGCATCATCGCCGGCATCGTCACCCTGCTGGACCAGACGGGCTTTCGCATCGGCAACCACCGCTATGTCCGGGAGAATCGAAGCTTCGGACTAGCTTCACTCCTGACCCGCCATGTCCGGGAAACCGATGAGGGCTTGCAACTCCGCTTCAGGGGCAAGGCGGGAAAGGAGCATCGCACCCGCATCGACGATGCACGGGTGAGCGCACTGGTGGAGGAGCTGCAGGAGTTGCCCGGGCAGTATCTCTTTTGCCACCGGGTCGGGCGACGCTGGCGGCCGATCGAGTCCGGGGACGTGAACGATTGGCTGAAGGAGATCAGCGGCGGGGATTTCACAGCAAAGCAATTCCGAACCTGGCGTGCCACTGTGACTTGCGCACGAGAGCTTGGGCGCATGCCACCGCCCGAGTCGAAAACCGCAATCAGGAGGGCGGAGAACGTCGCGATACGCACCACGGCGGAGCGGTTGAATCACACACCTGCCACTTGCCGCAGCTATTACATCCATCCGGCCATTTTTCGCGCCTTCCGGAAAGGCGATCTTCACGGGCGCATGCAGGCTCGCCCGCCACTGCTGAGAAAGTCTGATGGGAGCGCATTCCTGCGTGCCGACGAGAGGCGCGTTCTCTCGGTCATCGAGGCGCATGAGCGACCGCCGAAACGGCCGAAAGGTGCGCGCCGTCCAAAGCTGGAATGCATCGTGCGAGAGGGAACGAAACAACCCCAACGCCCACGCAAATGACACCGATCGATCCTGTCCAGCCGGCATCCCCCGATCCCCGCAGTCCGATGGCCCCGCCCTACGTGGACGAGGACGCTAATGAGTCGATGGTCGAACAAGGCCTTGAAACCGCCGAGAACGAGGTCCGCGACATCGTGGCAGACTCCTACGAGGAAGGCGCGCTTGAATCATCCGAATCCTCGGAGCTCTTGGACGACATCGACTACGTAGAGGCCGAAGAAGACGAGGATGAAGCGCCGGAGCTGGACGCCATCCACGGCGACGCGAGCCCCGAGAACGACAAGTAATGGTCTTCGAGCAATACACTGTCGTCACCTCCGACGACCTCGGGAAATTCGAGGACCGGGTGAATCAGCTCCTCGGGGAGGGATGGGTGTTGAAAGGTGGCGTGGCCGTGTGTCCGACGACGCCGGCTTCAGATTCGACTCACGCACCGGATTCCTGTGTGCGCCTCCAGTGGAGTCAGGCGATGGCCCTGCCGTCTCGTCATGTGCCCTCGGCCCTGCAGGAGGAGGCAATGCCCCTGCCGCACGCGGCGGAGGACTGGCGGAAGGGGGAGCCCCCTCTTTCGGAATTGTAGGCTATCAAGCGAAGTCCTGCTTGGACACCGCGGCGCTTGCTGGCTATAACATGCCGGAACCCGCGCGGCGTGGCAGCCACCACTTTCGCGCGGGGATGGGTCACCCTCTCCATGCACCACCCGAGTGAAGCCAGCGTAGCCATCTACTTCTGCGGACCCGCGGGAGAGATCTTGTCCTACAATCAGGCTGCGCACCTCCTGTGGGAAGGACTTCCGGGCAGCGTGCCGTGGTGCGGACCCATCCGTTTCCTAAGGGAAGACGGCAGCCCGATTCCGGACGAGGATCTGCCGCCACTGCGGGCATGGCGTGGCGTTGGGGTGATTCCACGGGAGGATGTTTTGTTAGAAGCCCCATCGGGCAAGCGGATCCGGGCATCGGTCCGAGCGGAATTGCTGTGCAATGCCACCGGCCAGGCAGCCGGCGTCTCGGTCAGGATCATGGTGGCGGATGCGGGTGATACAGAGTCAACCCTGAGCCGACTTCCCCTTGAGAATCCTTCTCCGGTCATCCGCCTTGATGGCGGCACGTGGCTCGGATTCGCCAATCCTGCGGCGATCAAATGCCTGCGGGAGTGGAATGTGCAACCGGGGCAGCCTGCACCGACCCCGCTGGTGAAGCTGGCGGCAGAGGCGGCGATGCTCGGAGTGGCCACGGACTTCGAGCAAACCATCGGAGGCAAGACCTACATCATCAAGGTGGTGCCGGTGTCTCCGGGAATGCATACGAACTTTTACTTCACCGACATCACCGAGCTGACGAGGCTGGAGCACGGCCTGAGATACAGCCAGAAGCGCCTGGAAGCGCTCGCGCTCCATTCTCCGGTAGCAACGTATGTGAAGGATTCTGCGGGCCGCTACACCCAGGCAAATCCGGTGGCATGCCACTATCTGGGTAGCACGGGCGAGGTCGTGGGCTTGACCGATCAGCAGCTTTTGCCACCGGACATCGCCGAGAGGATCCGCAGGATCGATCTCGAAGTCATCCAGTACGGCAAGTCCATCCTCACGGAAGAGCAGGTGGGACACTGGCGCTTCCTTAGTTCGAAATTCCCCCTCCCCGATGAAAACGGGAACATGACCCAGGTGGGCGGCATTTCCCTGGAGATCACTGAGCGTGCCGAGATGGCGACGAAGCTCCGTGAAAGCGAGGAGCGCTTCCGTATCCTCGCGGAAAATGCACCCGTCGGCATCTTCCTTTCCTCCGTGGAGGGCCAAGTGCTTTTCGTCAACCGCAGTTGGTGCGCGATGGCCGGACTTACCGCGGATCAGGCGCTGGGCAGCGGCTGGACTTCCGCCCTTCACCCGGAAGACCGGGAGCGGGCGTTGAAAGACTGGCACGGCTCGATGGTGGGAGAGGCGCCTTCCACCTGCGAATTCCGCTTTCTCCACGCGGACGGCACCGAGGTGTGGACGCTGGGATGCGCAACGCCGCTGACAGACACGAAAGGCACGGTCACCGGCTTCATCGGGAGCTGCACCGATGTCACCGAGAGCCGTCAGGCGGATCTCCTCCTGCAGCGCCAGGCGGCACGCCTCCGCCTGCTGTGGGAGGCGGCCGGGATCATCCTGAGCAACGAGCGGCCGGACGTGATGCTCCAGCAGCTCTTTGACAAGATCCGCCCGCATCTCGATCTCGATGCCTTTTTCAGCTTCATGGTGGATCCGGATGGCGACGGCCTATCGCTCTTCTCCTGCTCCGGCATCACGGACGAGCAGCGGGCATCGCTGGGCAAACTCCAATATGGGCAGGCCATCTGCGGGACGGTCGCACTGAATCGGGAGCCGATGGTGGTGACCTGCATCCAGCAGTCGGACGATGACATCTCCTCCCTGGTGAGGGGGTACGGTGTCTCGGTATATGCCTGCAATCCGCTGATGGCTGGCGGCGAGCTGTTAGGGACGCTTTCCTTCGCCAGCCGCAGGCGCACGCAATTCGACGCGGATGAGATCGAGTTCCTCGAAACGATCTCGCATTACTTCACCGGAGCGTATGTGCGCTGGCGATTGCTGGAGGACCTGCGGGCCACAGACCGGAGGAAGGATGAGTTTCTGGCCACCCTCGCCCACGAGCTGCGGAATCCCTTGGCGCCGATCCGTGCGGGACTGGGCGTGATCAAGATGACCGAGGGGATTCCCCAGGAACTCGATGTCGTCAGATCGGCGATGGAGCGCCAGATGGACCAACTCGTCACGCTCGTGAACGACTTGATCGACGTGTCGCGCATCACCCTCGGCAAGATGAACCTGCGGCTCAGCCGCTGCCGTTTCCACGAGATCCTCGATAGCGCCACCGAGGCCTCGCGACCTGGCATCGACGAGGCTGGACACCGGCTGGAGATTTCCATTCCGGATCACGACATCCACTTGCACGCCGATCCGCATCGTCTGGCACAGGTGATCTCGAATCTCCTGAACAACGCCGCGAAGTACACTCCGCGAGGCGGCACCATCCGGGTGGAGGCGGAGGTCATCGACGGAGAAACCCTCGCCGTGCGGGTGAAGGATACCGGCAAGGGCATCCCGGCCCACATGCTGGAGCGGATTTTCGATATGTTTGCTCAGGTCAATCCGGCACCGATGGACGACGGTGGCCTGGGAATAGGGCTCACCTTGGTGAGATCACTCACCCGGATGCACGGAGGCAGCGTGCGGGCGGAGAGCGCCGGCCCCGGTGAGGGCAGCGCATTCCAACTGCTGCTCCCCATCCTGCCGGCAGCGCCCGTGACGGAATGGTCTAATGAAGAAGAATCGATGGACAAGAACAGTGGCACGGCCGGAACGGCCAAGAGGGTATTGATTGTGGATGACAATGCGGATGCAGCCACAACCCTCGCGATGGCGGTGAAGCTGATCGGCCACAAGGTGGCAACCGCCGAGAATGGCCTAGCCGCGCTGGACCTAGCACCGAGCTTCCTGCCCGACGTGGTGCTCATGGACTTGGGCATGCCGGTGATGGATGGCTGGGAGGCCGCCCGGAGGATGCGCGCCGAGCCTTGGAGCAAGTCGGTCCATCTCGTGGCCGTCACCGGTTGGGGACAAGACAGCGATCGAGAGCGAACCAAGGCCGCCGGATTTGACCATCATATCGTGAAGCCGACCGATCTGGATACTTTGCGCAGCCTGCTCGGCTCGGCGTCGTGAGGAAGAATGATCGGGCCTCTAAGCCTGTCCTTGCTGATAGCCACGGATCACGGCACGCAGGTCATCCGGTCGAACCGGCTTGGCCATGTGGTGATCAATCCCCGCCTCGGCGCAGGAGCGCTTGTCCTGCTCCAGATCATGGCCGCTGAGGGCGATGATGACGATCTCCTTCCCATCCGGTTGCTCACGGATGCGGCGTGAGGCTTCCAAGCCATCCATCTCCGGCATGCCGATGTCCATGACGATAAGCTGCGGCTGGAACGACGGCGTGACCTCGACTGCCATCCGCCCGTCATAAACCACCTGCACGGTGTGTCCCTCCATCTCGAAAAACATCGCCAGAATGTCGGCAGCATTCTTGCCATCGTCCGCCACAAGGATCCGAAGATTTCCTTTAGGCAAGCTGATCGGCAGGTGGTCGGTGGGGACGGTCATCGTATCACGGGCCTCAGCCTCGAAAATCACCGGGGAGTGAATCGCTTTTATCCGGGAAAATTCAAGCAAACCTTGTCGCCGGTGCAATTTGCTTTGGCTGGCCCGATATGACGGGCAATTTGCCACGTCACTCCGACACCTTGATCATCAAAACCTTCTCGGTGGGAATCCAGTTTTCCACTGTTCCGTTCTTCAAGACACACCATTCGCTGGAAAGCCGGATGAGTTCTCCCTTCACCGTACCGTCCGCCTCAAAGCCGGACGATGTCATTTCTGTGCCGGAACGACCTTCACGGATAGCTCGCGCGTCGACGGAAACGACACACTTCTTTCCGAGTGGGTTGTCTCCATTGGCAACCGATGTGCCGGGGCTCACAGGAGTTTGCCCTTGCAGTCCCATCAGGGCAAAGCCGCCGAGGGTCAGGGCTGATGCAATGAACAATGAATTCGATTTCATGGGTCTGGAAGATGGAAGCTTTGAATGTCTCCAACAGGATGCGGGCCGCTTTTGGCCCGCAGGTCACTCGGTGTCTGGCTCCAGCACCATATTGATCACGTGGACCACGCCATTGGTGGCTTCGATGTCAGCGTCGAGCACCTCGCCCCGACCGACCCACACAATGCCGTCCGACTTCTTCAGAACGACGCGGCTACCCTGCAATGTCGGAACGTCTTCAGTGGAGATGTCGCCTGTCTTCATCTCTCCGCGGAGAATGTGATACTGGATGATCCCTGCGAGCAGCGCGCGGTTTTCCGGTTTGGATAGCTCGGTCATCGTGCCCTCGGGCAAGGCGCGGAAAGCATCATTCGTGGGCGCAAGCACGGTGAAGCGGCCATTCCTGCGCAACGAGTCTTCCACACCCGATGCCTTGATGGCGTCGGCAAAGAGGGAAAGCTCGGGCTTCGCGGCGATCACGCCTAGAACATCCTTGGGCTGTTCCTTAGGAGCGACGGGACGCACCGGATCGTTTTGAGCTAGTCCCGTCCCGAAGATCAGGGCCGCGGCGAATGATGTGATGGTCTTGGCAGTAGTTTTCATAAGATACCTCCTTGATCCCATCTCAGCATTTGGCGGGCAGATAGCCTCCGCAGTGAAGAACCACTTGATTCGTTCGGATCCAAAGCGATCATGACAATTGGTCACATCGACCGAAAGCATAGCGAACAAGTGGCGGAAGAATCACGCATCATGCTTGTTACCTGATAATTGCAGCCAATGCCCTCCCAAGAAGAACATCCTATATCCAGGGCCTTGAATGCGCAATAAGGCGACAAACCTGAAAAAATTGAGGTGCCCAATCAGGTTACAAATCCCCATCCAAATGCCTCAAATCTTCGCAAGCTGCACCTCCTGAACCCACGATTTGCAATCTATCATAAATACATCCCATGTATCGATTCAGACGGTTCCAGCCGATGACGAGAACCCATTCTCATAGTCATCCGGTCAGACTCCTGACGCACCCATTGCAGAGCACGTCGGGAAGCGCTGAATCCGTGATCAAAGCTTACTGCCCTTCCATCAGGATCACGTTTCCCGGCGCGCAGTCGCCCAAACGTCCACCACAAAGTTCCATTCAAGAAGTCGGCGACTCGGACTTCTCAAGCCGCTCCCATGCGGCGCGTGCCGCCTGTTTTGCCTGACTCCACTCCAAGGCTGAGTTGCCCTTTCCCTGTTCCCACTGTTCTCGCAGCTTCGTCTCGTTTTCTTCAAAGCTGGTGCCACCGGAATCTCGGAAGCCCTCCTCGCCGATTCGCAATGCTGCAGCGAAGTCATCGTAGCTGTAGCCGCGGTCAAAGAACGGCTCTCGCTCGAGGTTTTCCTTCCAGTATATCTCCTCGCTCTTGGCACCCGCTCCGGCGACAAATCCTATCGCGGCACCGGCTCCTGCGCCGATCACCGCTCCGGCGACCGTTCCGGCGGGACCTGCGAGCGAACCGATGACGCCGCCGGCAATCGCACCATGCGCTGCGCCGAAGGTCGTTCCGAACTCCTTGCCCTCGGGATCATCCGAGAGCGACTTGGCCTCTAGTTGGTGGTCCTCCTTCATGAAGACCTTTCCAGCGGATGATGTACCGCTCGCAGCCGCGAAACTTCAGCTCCTTGAAATAGGAGACTCCAATGCAAAAGGCCGACGCAGGTCTTGCAATGTGCTACTGCGGCGGAGGCGGCTTCATCACGGGATCACATTCTTCGCAGTGCCGCCCATCTCCACCCACACGACCGCTTCACGCATCACCGCCGGAGCGTCGGCCAGTCCGAGCTTCAGGCGGATGTTCGTTCGATGCGCGTCCACGGTGCGCGGGCTGATATGCAGCGTCTCGCCGATCTGTGGAGTCGGCACGCCGCGGCCGATCATTTCGAAAACTTCCAATTCCCTGTCGGTGAGGCTGGAGAGCCCGGAGCGCGTGTTCCCCCGGCCCAGACGATTCAGGATCTGACCTGCCACGCGTTCGCTGAGGTAGAGCGAGCCGCGCAGGACATCCATCATCGCCTTCAGAAATTGCTCGGTGGAAGACCCCTTCATCAGGTAGCCGCGACCGCCCGCGCGGATCACCCGCTCCGCATAGAGCAGTTCGTCATGCATCGAGAAAACCAGCACCGGAATGGACGGGCAGAGCGCCTGTAGATCCTTGATAAGCTCGAGCCCGCTCTTATCGGGCAGGGTGATGTCCATGATCACCAGGTCAGGCATCACCTGTGGGATCAGAGTCAACGCCTCGGCCGCGTTTGCCGCTTCGCCGCAAAAGGTCCACTCGGGCTCCGCACCGATCGAGTGTCGCAGTCCGCCGCGCAGCATGGGGTGGTCATCAACCACGAAAATCTTGGGCATGGGGAGGTAGTTTTACGGGACAATCATCGGTCTGGTCAAACGAGTTTCAAGTCCCCCTTTCACGTCATCCGCATGCCGCATTGCCTCCTGCAATGCGATCCGTGCAATTCATGGAGCTGCAAGGATGAAGGGTCACCCCTGATTGGCGAAAAAGTCCTGAATCCATAAGGATTACAGCCCACTCGCCGACCGGCATGGGAGCTGCGGAATGCTGGCGTTTTCTCCGACCATGAAACACCCGCTTCTCACGCACTACCGGAGCCAACTCGCCGCCCTGCATGAAACCGAACTCCGGTTCCAGGCCCTTTCCGGCCAGCTCGTCCTTTCGGTTCCTTCGCTGGGTGGCTACCTGTGCGGCATCGAGAGCGACTCGCTCCAGAGGTGCGACAGCTTGCGGTCGCTTCTCACGACACTCCCCCACCCCCGCTGCACGGCGAGCGTCGGAGGGAAGGAGATCGCGCAAGTCGCCATCGCTCGCGGACTCACCGAGAAGCGGGCACTTGCTCTGGAAATCTGTGCGCGGATGCACCACCAGCTTATCAATGGGTATCGTGTCGCCCGGGAACTGGCCCACCGGCTCGAGCGGCATCGCCATGCCTCGCGCATCGACGTGATGCTCGCGAAGATGACCGACAACTTCCCTTGCAGCAAGATGCCGGAAGAAACGCAGCAGGAATTCGCAACCATCGCTGGATGACTGATGATCGTGTGCCCCCCGCTGACCGCATCAGCGCGAACAGCGGAGGTCTCTTTCATTCTCAATCGGGCGACGCTATCGTTGCTCGCCGAAGGCATTCGAGGAGCCGACCTTGAAGAACATCCGCGGTCTATCCACCGCGTGTGGAAACTCGAAATATAGCCAATCGGCATCCATCCGTGCTGGCTCGCTCGCCAGAACATCGCCGGTAGCTGACCAAGTGCGAAGATCTTCGCTGGTGTAGATGGTGAATTTCTCCGCTGCTGGCGCATTGTCGGCTCTCGGATAACGCCATTGAAGTTCGGCCTGTCCGGGCGATCCCACGCTCACCGAGGTATCGGCGACGGGTAGCGGCACTTCCGCTTTCACGGTCAGCTCTGCTGAGAGCGGGCCTTCATCTCCTGCGGCATTGTAGGCGCTCACCGCGAGGAAATAGGGCGTGCCCAGGCTGACAGGCGGGAGTTCCACGCGGGTGGCACCCTTCACATCGATGACCGCGGAATAGCTGCCGCTGTCGGTGCCGAAGTGGACCTTGTAGCCCACCACGTCCGGCTCGGGATTTGGCGACCACTCCAGCGAGACGCTGCTGGACGGCGTGATCGCAGCGGAGGCGGCCATGGGCGTTGCACCGAGGAACAGCAGGCCACCGGCGAAGAGTCGCCACGGCGAGATGGCGAGATTTCGGGTTTCTAAATGAGACATCTCCCACGATGCCGGAATCCCGCGTACCCGACAGGGGCGCTCTTGCTGATTTCCTTGTCGGTGGATTCACCGACAAATCCCTAACAATATCCGTTCGTTGACAAACTCCGCTTATCCTAGCTGATGATCCCGTGTTTCATCGCGTAACGGGTCAGCTCCACGTTCCCGGCTAGCTGCAGCTTCTCGGAAATGCGGCTGCGATAGGTTGCGATGGTCTTCTCGCTCAGGGCCAGCTCGGCGGCGATCTCCTTGATCGAGCGACCTTCCGCGATGCGCTTCAGCACCTGCAGCTCACGATGGGACAAAGCCTCATGCGGCTCGCCGTCCCAGCCTTCCGCCACGGCGCGGGCCAGCCTCTCCGCAACGATGGCGCTGATGTAGCGGCCCCCAGCTAGCACCTTCTTCACGGCCGAGACGAGCACGTCGGCGGCGCTTTGTTTCGAGACGTAACCGGCAGCTCCCAGCTTCAGCGCCCGGATGGCAAATTCCTCCTCGGTGTGCGCACTCACCATCAGCACCGGCAGGGCAGGATACAGCCGACGGAGATCGCCGAGCAGGTCCAGACCATCGCGGCCGGGCAGATTGATATCTACGATGGCGAGGTGGTAGGTGACGACGCCCGCCATCTCCAGCGCGTCGCTCGCGGAGCCCGCCTCTCGAATGTAGGCGTCCGGGTATTCGTCGCCAAGCAACGAGCGCAGGCCGCGCCGCACCAACTCGTGATCATCGGCGATCAGGATGTTCATTCCCCCTTTGTTCATTCCCGCTTGCATGGCAGTTCAGCGACGACCTCGGTACCCTTGTCTGGATTGGAGGTCACGCGCAGGGAGCCGCCGCAGGACTCCGCACGCTCGCGCATGCCGAGAAGTCCCAAGGCTCCTCTTCCCCGATCTCCGTCGGGCTTCATGCCCACGCCGTCATCGGTGATGGAAAGCCTCAAGCGCCCCTGATGCGTGCCACAGCAAACAACAACCTCCGACGCTTCCGCGTGGCGAATCACGTTCGTCATCGCTTCTTGAAAAATCCGGTAAGCAGTGGTGGCGATCTCTTGCGGGAGCCTCTCCGGCACTCCGGTGACGTCCACCGTGATGGCAATGCCGCTGCGCTGCTGGAGACGCTTCGCCTCCTGGATGAGCGCATCGTGTAGTCCGAGCCGGTCCAAGGCATCCGGCCGCAGATCAGCGGAGATGGACTGGACGGCAGCGAGCAACTGCTGCACCTGCCCCTCCATGTCCACGAGGCGGTCGATCAGCGGATTCACCGGCGCGGCATCATTCAGCTTTTCCAGCCGCCCTTCCATCCAGCGAAGATCGAGTGCGAGCACGGTGAGGGATTGCCCCAGTTGATCATGCAGCTCCCGGGAAAGGCGCGTGCGCTCCTCCTCGCGCAAGCGCTCCGAGCGCCCGGAAAGCTGGCGAAAGCAATCGCTCATCTCCACGACCAGATTGCGATTCCGCCGCTCCGCTCGACGCCAGCCCCGGTAGGCGCGTCGCAGCACGAAAAACAGTAGCAGCGAGGTGGTGGCGATGAAGTTCAGGCCTTTCAGCGCCTGCACCCATGCCGATCCATCTGGCCAGACCGAGCAGACCAGGTAGTCCGACAACACGACCCACAGGCCCGCGGCCAGAAGGTATGCGGCGGTGATCCGCCACTCGGGCCGCGGCATCACATCCGGCCACTCGGCGTGGATGTTTGCTAGAATTTTCTTCGACATCAATGGGTTGTCATTTTCCAGGGTGTTTCCTGTATATCGAACGAAATCGCCAAGTCAAACATGTGTCCCGACTTGCAGGCTTCATGCCGAATTTGATATCCTTCGTTTGCGTCGATGTTCCAAGTCGTCGAAAATGAAAGATGGCTGCAAAACCACGCTATACCGCCGGCCCGCAGAAAGCCGGACGCCCCCCGCTGAATGAGCCCCCCAACGACGGCTTTCCCGCGGAAAAGGACGTTTCAACCCCGCCGCCCGGCACTGACCGGGCAGAGGACAAGGGACAGGCATCCACCTCCGCGGAGAAACGACGACATCGCGAACCCGGATAAATATGCCATGAAAGCGACCCACCCTTGCATCCCAAACCCGACCCAAAATCGATTCGCGCCGATCGTGACCTGCCTGCTCTCCCTTGCAGGCGGCGCCATGGCGGCAGTCCCGCCGGAAGGCATCGTCTTCGTCCCATCAGCGAAGGAATTCGAAACCTACCGCCTGATCCGCGATCACCCGGATCAAAAACGCGTCCAGATGGTGCTGGATCCCCGCCTTTGCCTCGCCGCCCGCAAGCACGCCGAGGATACGCAGCGGCGAAAATTCTTCGCCCACATGAATCCCGATCAGGTGAATTCAAACCAGCGGGTGCTCAACGAAGGCTATCCGCTGCCCGCCAACTACACACCGTCGAGCAATTTCGTGGAAAGCATGCGCGGCTCCGGCGTGGACACGCCTGCCGACTCCGTGGCCGCCTGGCGAGCCTCCTCTTCACACGCGCCGCACGTCTTCGGCCAGACGGCATTTTATGCAGGTCAGGTGGTATTCGGAGTCGGCCATGCGCCTCCGTCCGGGCATCAGTATGCGACCTACGTTTTCCTGTCCGCTCCGCTCCCGACAGGAGAGCAAGGCTCGCCACTTCAGATCCTACGCCCAATGGTGGAAGTGAGATCCGGCAGCGTGGCGCTCACACAATTGCCTGCGCAGGCGATCGTGGAAGTGTGGAAAGCAGGGCCATCGCTCAACAACTTCACCTTCGACCGAACCGCCGTGGTGGGATCGAACCAGCGCATCCCGGTCGGGACTGCAACGGGCAACTCAGGCTTCTTCCGTCTGACCTATTATCGCCCGTGATGCGGCATCGTGTGCCGATTGCCTCGCCCGCCTGCAACTTGCAGAGGCCAGGCAATCGAAGTCGCAGTGAATGGCATTCCCTTCCTCCTGGGCCATTCGGTTAAAGGATGTCACAGCCGCCTCGCATACCTCAGCTCCTGCACGGGACAGCCGGAGATATCTTCGGTCTTCACGACACCATCCGGTGCGAAGCCGATGCTCTCACAGAAGCGCCGCGAGCGGTCATTCGCACCGATCACCCACTGCGTGATCTGTGAGAAGCCACGGCGCTTCGCCTGTCCCATCACCTCCTCCGCGAGATCCCGGCCCGCACCGCGCCCCCATGCGAGGGGGTCCACGAAGAACGAACCGATCTCGGCGGTTGCGGGCGCGGCTTCGGGGTCGGTGGATTCTGAAAAGGTGCAGAAGCCCGCCATGCGGTTGCCCTTCATCGCCACCAGCACGGTCTGTTGGCAAGGAGTGCCCAGCGCGTCCTTCCACTCCACCGCCCGACGCGACGCATCCATCTCCTGAAGCTTCGTTTCCGGTACCAATCCCTTGCACGCGGCCTGGCACGAGCGGATCTGGATCCCGGCGATCCGGGTGGCGTCACGGCCCGAGGCGTGACGGATCAAAAAACGATCAAGGGTTTTCACGTTGCACTACTTTGCACAAGCCACCCCCGCACCGCAACCTGACAACTGTTACGATCGATCCGTGGTTTCGCGTAAGCAAAATTCCTACTCTCTTACCTTTTCCGAAGTCCTTCGATCTGGCGCAGCAAGGCAGACCTCTGCCTGCTGACTTGCCTTTCCGCGTTCCGATAGTCGGACGCCTTTGAAGCGCCGCTGACCGTGCCGAAGATCGCGAAGCCAATGAAGAGCAAGCCGAACAAGGGGAACGGAAGCGGCGCTTCCATCCAAGAGGTTAATACCATCCAGACAATACCGAACAACACCATCGCCCCGCCGCCGAGCAGGCTACCTGTCTCGGTCGGCAAGAAACGGTGACCGTTCTCCCCGGTGACCATGAAGGATTCCCTCCGCAATGCCCACTCCCGGTCAAGTCGTGCCAGGTCGTTCTGGAGTTCGATCACGCGCAGGTTCCCGGCCATCTGCTCCGTGGTGCGGCCGATGTGCTCCAGCATCCTCGTGTGCGTCACCGTGGAATCGTGGACGATTTCAAGGCGGGCGTGGCAGTAGTTGCACGTGACGAAGCGGATCGACTCGTCGACCTGCAAGTCCGCGCCGCAACCCTGACAACACACCTTGGTCACTTTCATCGCATGGAGGATGAACGAAACATCATCCGGTCGGCACGTGGAATTTCACGCCTTGTGTGGAGTCCCCCGGGCAAGGATGCGCCTATCTTTTCCGGATTTCCTCGATCCGCTGCATCAGCTTGTAGCGCCTGCCTTGATAAGCCGAGAGCGCCTTTTTGTAGGCCGATGCCCGCTTCTCCGCATAGACGTGCATGCATGCTGCTGCCGCGATCAGAACGACCGCCCAGATGGGAGCACCGCCACCAATGAAGAATGAAAACGGAAGCGCAATCACGCCGAGTCCGCCCATGATCCAGCCGAATGCATAGTTGTCGAAAGAGGTGGGAAGAGCCTTGGGCCGGTTCTTTCCGGTGAAGATCTTGTGGCCATTCTCCTCGTGCTTCCATTGACGATCCATGCGGTCGAGATCGTTCTGGAGTTCGAGCACCGAGAGGCTGTCGGCAGCTTGCCCGGTGTTCCGCGCGATGGTCTCCAGCAGGCGGGTGTGGTCCGCCGCGGCGTCCCGGGTGATCTCTTGGCGGGCGTGGCAGTAGGTGCAGTTGAAAACACGGATCGAGTCCTCGATCTCCAGATCCGCACCGCAGCCAAGGCACCGCACCCTCGTGATTTTCATTTCGTGCAAGCTGGATGAAACGCCCCGCCGCCTGCACGCGGAAACTCGCAGCGGCTCGTCGATATTCCAAAGATGTGGCGGCGCATTTTGATGTAGCGAAACGACTGCGTCGTTTCGGCTGGGTGCGGTCCGCGGAGGTGATCAAGCTTACTACTTTGGCTCACGCTCTCCCCAGCCAGAACGGCGCAGCCGTTCTGCTACGAGGGACGGCCACGTCATGTAAAAAGAACAGGGCGCCCTCTCTGAAAAGAGGACGCCCCGAAATCCTGCCTTCGGCGAAAAAAGCCGCTTACTTCTTCTTCGCTTGGCCCATGGCCTGGCTGAACCAGTCATTGCCACCGCCGCCGCCCTGCTGCGGGCGATTGTCGCGGCGTTCCGGGCGCGGGCCGCGGTCATTTCCACCACCACCACCCGACGGGGCGCGGCGAGGTTCCATGTCTGGCTTCGACTTCATGGAGAGCGAGATGCGATTCCGGGGAAGGTCCACTTCCATCACGGTCACATTCACGTGCTGGCCCACCTTCACCACCTCGCTCGCGTCGCGCACGAAGTGATCCGCAAGCTGGCTGACGTGGACGAGACCGTCCTGGTGGACACCCACATCGACGAAGGCACCGAAGGCTGCGACATTCGTCACGATGCCCGGGAGCTTCATGCCGGCCTTCAGGTCCGAGGGCTTCTCGATGCCCTCGGCGAAGGTCAGGTGCTCGAATTGCTTGCGCGGGTCGCGACCGGGCTTCGAGAGTTCGGCGAAGATGTCCTGCAGCGTCGGCAGGCCGACATCACCGGAGACATACTTCTTCAGGTCGATCTTCTTCCGCGCGGCTTCATTCGTTAGCAGATCGGCGACCTCGCAGCCCACGTCCGCAGCCATCTGCTCGACCAGCGGGTAGCGCTCTGGGTGAACCGCAGAGCCGTCCAGCGGGTGCTTGCTATCGCGGATGCGAAGGAAGCCCGCCGCCTGTTCGAAGGCCTTGTCACCGAGGCGCGGAACCTTCTTCAGCTCATCGCGCGAGGTGAAGCCACCGTGCTCCGTGCGGAAGGCGACGATGTTTTCCGCGAGCGAGGCATTCAGGCCGGAAACGTAGGCCAGCAGTTGCTTGGACGCGGTATTCAGCTCCACGCCCACGGCGTTCACGGCGCTCTCCACGGTATCGTCCAGCGAGGTCTTCAGCGCGCGCTGATCCACGTCGTGCTGGTACTGGCCGACGCCGATGGATTTCGGATCGATCTTCACCAGTTCGGCGAGCGGGTCCATCAGGCGGCGACCGATGGAGACGGCACCGCGGACCGTGACGTCCTCGTTCGGGAATTCTTCACGGGCGACTTCCGAAGCGGAGTAGATGGAAGCACCGGACTCATTCACCATGATCACCGGGATGCCGGCGGGAAGCTTCAGCTTTTTCACGAAGGCCTCGGCCTCGCGGCTGGCGGTACCATTGCCGATCGCGATGGCCTCGATCTTGTACTTCGTGATCATCGTGGTCAGCTCGACCGCGGCTTCGTAGAGCTGGTTGTTCGAGCCCGCGGTCGCGTAGAGCACGGTGTGGTGCAGCAGCGCGCCCTGGGCATCCAGCGCCACGGTCTTGCAGCCGGTGCGGAAGCCGGGGTCGATGGCGAGCGTGCGCTTGCGGCCGAGCGGCGAGGCCAGAAGCAGCTCGCGGAGATTGTCGGCGAAAACGCGGATGGCCGTTTCATCGGCGGCCTTCTTGCCGGCGAGGCGCATCTCCGTCTCCATGGATGGCATCAGGAGACGCTTGCAGCCGTCCTCGACCGCCTGCTTCACCTGATCTCCCGCCGGGCCGCGACCGGTGACCCACTCGGGCTCGGCCATGCGGCTGATGCGCTCCAGCGGCACCTCGATGCGCATGATGAGGAAGCTCTCCTTTTCCCCGCGGCGGATCGCCAGCATGCGGTGGGACGGGATGCTCTTGAAGGGCTCGCTCCACTCGAAGTAGTCGCGATATTTCGCGGCTTCGGCATCGGTGTCCTTTCCATACATCACCTTCGAGGCCACGGTCGCCTCTTCCTCGTAGATCTTGCGGACGCGTCCGCGCAGCGCGGCATCGTCCGCCACGCGCTCGGCGATGATGTCGCGGGCACCGGCCAGCGCTTCGTTCGCATCGGCGACCTTCTTTTCCGCGTCCGTCTCGGTGTCGGCATTGACGAATTTTGCAGCCTCCTCGGCGGGATCGGCACCTTGATTCGCGAGCAGCCACTCGGCGAGCGGCTCCAGGCCCTTCTCCTTCGCCTTCGTCGCGCGGGTGAGGCGCTTCGGGCGGAAGGGCGCGAAGATGTCCTCCAGCACGGTCATCGTCCCGGCGGCGTCGATCTTCTTCTTCAGTTCCGGCGAGAGCAGGTTGCGCTCTTCCAGCGACTTGATGATCGAGGCGCGGCGCCCATCGAGCTCGACGAGCTGCACCATGCGGTCGCGCACGGCCTGGATCTGCACTTCATCCAGCGAGCCGGTGGCTTCTTTCCGGTATCGGGAAATGAACGGGACCGTTCCACCCTCGGCCAGCAGTTTGGCGGTCGCAGCGACCGAGGTCACATTGATGCCGGTCTCCTTGGCGATGGTGATGATGTGCTGGGCTGCGGCTTCGTTCGGGACGTCACTCATGGGCGGGGGGCGAAAGTAGGCGTCTGCCGTCCGCCGTGGCAAGCGGGGGAAAATTTCAAGACCAAAGACGCACGGAAGTACGATGCTTTTTTCCGTGCCGGGTGGTTTGTGTCATGCTTTGTAAGGCGCGTGGCCTACCTCGAAATCCGCGACCTGCAGACCCATTTCAAAAAGCGCGCCGGCACGATCTTCTCCCCCACGGTGGAGACGATCCGCGCGGTGGACGGCGTGAGCCTGTCGCTGGAGAAGGGCGAGATCCTCGGCCTGGTGGGTGAGTCCGGCTGCGGGAAGTCCACGCTTTCCCGCACCGTCATGCAGCTTCTGCGCCCCACCGCCGGCTCGATCGTGCTGAATGGCGAGGACCTGGCGCAACTGCCGCCGTCCGAGGTGCGCAAGCGCCGCCTGGACTTCCAGATGGTCTTCCAGGACCCCTACGCCTCGCTGAATCCCCGGATGACCGTTTTCGCCACGCTGGCCGAGGCAATCCGCCAGCGTCACCCGAGCGTGGGCGGCGCAGATCTGGACGCGCGCGTGGCCAAGCTGATGGAAACCGTGGGCCTCGATCCCCGCTTCCAGAAGAAATACCCGCACGAATTCTCCGGTGGCCAGCGCCAGCGCATCGCCATCGCCCGCGCCCTCGCGCCGGAACCGAAGCTAATCATCGCGGACGAACCGGTCTCCGCCCTCGACGTCTCGATCCAGTCGCAGATCCTCAATCTTTTGAAGAAGCTGCGCGCGGAACTCGGACTGACGATGATTTTCATTACCCACGACCTCGGCGTCGTCCGCTACCTCGCGGACCGCATCGTGGTGATGTACAAGGGGAAAATCGTCGAGGAAGGCGAAGCGGAGGCACTTTTCGACAACCCGCAGAACGCCTACACCAAAAAGCTCCTCGCCGCGATCCCAAAGCTCGCGGCGACGGCGTGATGCCGGGTAGCTGCTCCGCCAGCCTCGTCACGCAAGTGGCAAGGAACTATCCGCCCGGCACAATCGGTCATGCAGGGCTCGCACCGCCTCGGCGTGCGGATGCACGGTCTGACTGCCGAGACGTTCAATAAACCGGCATGAGGCGAAGCCGGAAGCCAATGCCTCGTATCCTTCCACCCAGCGCTTCCGGCGGGGAACCTCCTCGGAGGGAAAGGGCCACTTCGATTTGGGCAGCCATTCCTTTGGCCTGTAACCGATGCGCCAGTACTTCGGGCTGACCCGGGCACGAAAGCAGTCCTGCAACGCACACAACCGGGAGAAACGCGGGTCGGTGTTGACCGCCTCGAACGCCTTCTTTGCCGAATCGCCCTGTGGATCGAAAACATCGTGCATTGCAAGCACCCGGTAGCCGGCAGGGGTTTCGTAGACGCGAAGGTGCCAGTCGGGATGGGCAGAAGCAAAGGCGCGGACCTTTTCAAGGTTTTCCTGCTTCGCGCGGGCCTCGCCGTCACTGCGACGGGCGCGGTTGATCCGCCACAGGACGTGAGACCAGATCCAGGGAATTCCGATGGCGAGGGCCGCGCCGATCCAGAGAGACTTCAGCACCAACCCCGCAACAACTCCCGCCAGAACAACTGCCAGGCAGCCAACGAACGGGACATGCAGGGCTCCGCGCCACGGGGCATCGACATCGGCGAACAGCACGTCGGGCGTATTCAGGCAGAGAGACCCGTAGCTATTGCGGGTGACAATGGCGTGGTCATGGCGGGACACGACCTCCTCGCGGATCGGGACGCCTTCCGCAGTGCCGTAGGTGTCCCTGGGTTCGCGCCGCCGGAGCGACTCGCCGGCGAGGATACGCTCCATGGCCTCTTTTGCCCGCTGTTCGGCGAGCGCTTGGGCATCCTTCTGGCTCATCTCCGACCACCCCCAGCGCCGCACGGTGACCTGACGCCCGGCACTCTTTGTCTGCAAGCGCGCTTCAGCCCAAAAATGCGGTATGATCACCTCCCGAACATGCTGGGGCCGTGACAGCCGTGTCAAAGACAAGAGAACGGACTCCGTGGCACTCGCCGAAAGTAGCATGATACGCGGGGAGGTTTCCCTTGCCCAGATGTCCTGCCCGGCCAGACTCGCGGGGATGAATCCTTTCCTCCTCAAAACCCTGCACCTGGCCGGTGCGCTGGGCGTTTTCACGGCCATGGGCGCCATTATCGCAGCTTCCGGTGAGAATACCAAGAAGTGGGCGAATATCCTCCACGGCGTCTCCCTCATGCTCCTGCTGCTCATCGGCCTGCACATGCTCTTCGGCCCGCCCTTCAAGTGGGCGACGAATGCCCCCGGCGGCTGGTGGCACGCGAAGATCGTGCTGTGGCTCGTCCTCGGTGCCGCTCCGGCGCTGGCGAAGAGGAAGGTGATGCCCGCCCCCGCCCTGCTCGGTGTGGTGCTCCTTTCCGGCATCGGGGCCGCCTACCTCGGCCTCGCCAAGCCGTTTTGATCCGCTTCAATCGCTTTTTTCACCGCCGATCCTGTGGCCGCGGGACTCTCCCCTTGCATGGCCACGGGGGCACCCCGTAAATCTCGCGCGCGCCGGTCCAGCAACCACCGTCCATGAACGCACCCGCCTGCTCCTCTTTTCCCATCGTCTGTCGTGTCTGGAAGTCCTCCATCGGACGGAAATACATCGTCGCCATCACCGGCCTCGCCCTCGTCCTCTTCCTGGCCGGTCACCTGACGGGCAACTTGGTGGTCTTCCTCGGCCGTGAGGCATTCAATGACTACGCGCAGTTCCTCCACCACTTCCTCCACGGAGCCGGGGTATGGGTCGCACGCATCGGCCTGCTGGGTGCCGTGGTCCTCCACGTGGCCGCCACGGTCTCGCTGACCGCGGAGAACCGGGCAGCCCGCACCGCCTACGAGAAGGAGACGAACATCCAGACGAGCAAGTCTTCCCGCATCATGATCTGGAGCGGCATCACGATCCTGGTCTTCGTGATCTACCACCTGATGCACTTCACCCTGCGGCTGGGGAATACCTACAGCAGCTACCGCGATGAACTGGGCCGCCACGATGCCTGGCAGATGGTCGTCGATGGCTTCTCGGTGTGGTACGTCTCGGCCTTCTACGTCCTGGCCATGACGCTGCTCTGCTCGCACCTCAGCCACGGCGTGGGTGCCATGTTCCAGACGCTCGGCCTGCGCTCGAAGAAGTCCGCCCCGCTCATCACCGTGGTCTCGAAAGGCTACGCCGCCTTCATCTGGATCGGCTTCGTCTCCATCCCCGCCGCCATTTACATCTTCGGATTCGGCCGCTGATTCCTCACCGAACGCCTTTCCCACACCTTTCCAGCCATGGCTCTCGACAGCAAAATCCCGTCCGGTCCGATCGAACAGAAGTGGTCCAAGCACAAGATGGACTCCAAGCTGATCAACCCGGCGAACAAGCGGAAATTCACCGTCATCGTCGTCGGCTCCGGCCTCGCCGGCGGTGCCGCGGCCTCCTCGCTCGCCGAGATGGGCTACAAGGTGAAGTGCTTCTGCTACCAGGACAGCCCGCGCCGCGCCCACTCGATCGCCGCGCAGGGCGGGATCAATGCCGCGAAGAACTACCAGAACGACGGCGACTCCGTGCGCCGCCTCTTCTACGACACCATCAAGGGCGGCGACTTCCGCGCCCGTGAGGCGAACGTGTATCGCCTCGCCGAGGTCTCGAACAACATCATCGACCAATGCGTCGCGCAGGGCGTGCCCTTCGCCCGCGAATACGGCGGCCTGCTGGACAACCGCTCCTTCGGCGGCGCGCAGGTTTCCCGCACCTTCTACGCCCGCGGCCAGACCGGACAGCAGCTCCTCATCGGCTGCTACCAGGCACTGGAAAAGGAGATCCACAAGGGCGGCGTGACGATGTACCCGCGCACCGAGATGCTGGACGTGGTCCTCGTCGATGGCCACGCGAAGGGCATCGTGGTCCGCGACATGGTCACCGGCAAGATCAGCTCGCACGCGGGCGACGCCGTCATCCTCGCCACCGGCGGCTACGGCAACGTCTTCTTCCTCTCCACGAATGCGATGGGCTGCAACGTGACCGCGGCCTGGCGCGCGGCGAAGCGTGGCGCGTATTTCGCGAACCCCTGCTACACGCAGATCCACCCGACCTGCATCCCGGTCAGCGGCGACTACCAGTCGAAGCTGACGCTGATGTCCGAGTCGCTCCGCAATGACGGCCGCGTCTGGGCACCGAAGACTCGCGAGATCGCCGAGAAGATCCGCAGTGGCACCCTCAGCCCGTCCGACGTGGCCGAGGACGACCGCGACTACTATCTGGAGCGCAAGTACCCATCCTTCGGCAACCTTGCCCCGCGTGACATTTCCTCGCGTGCTGCGAAGGAAGCGTGCGACGACGGTCGCGGCATCGCGAAGACCGGCCTGGGTGTCTACCTCGACTTCCGCGACGCGACCGCGCGTCTCGGCGAGGCGACCATCCGCGCCCGCTACGGCAACCTCTTCCAGATGTACGACAAGATCGCCGGCCAGGATCCGTACAAGCAGCCGATGATGATCTACCCCGCGGTGCACTACACCATGGGCGGCCTCTGGGTGGACTACAACCTGATGTCGAATGTCCCCGGCCTACACGTGCTGGGTGAGGCGAATTTCTCCGACCACGGCGCGAACCGCCTCGGTGCCTCTGCCCTGATGCAGGGCCTCGCCGACGGCTACTTCGTCATCCCCTCCACCATCGCGAACTACCTCGCGACGCAGAAACCCGGCACGATCAAGCCGGACCAGCCGGAATTCAAGGCGGTGGAAGCCGAAGTCACCGAGCGCACGAACAAGCTGCTCTCGATCAATGGCAAGCGCACCGTGGACAGCTTCCACAAGGAGCTTGGCGGCATCATGTGGGAGAAGTGCGGCATGGCCCGCTCCCGCGAAGGCCTCACCGAGGCGATTGCGAAGATCCCGCAGGTCCGCGAGGAATTCTGGCAGAATGTCCGGATCCCCGGCTCCGGCGCACAGGCGAACATGGAGCTGGAGAAAGCGGGCCGCGTGGCCGACTTCCTCGAATTCGGCGAAATGATGTGCTACGACGCCCGCGACCGCGAGGAAAGCTGCGGCGGCCACTTCCGCACGGAGCACCAATTCACCGACGCCGACCCCGAGGTGCAGGCAGGCAAGACCCAGCCGGGCGAGGCCAAGCGCCACGACGACAAATTCTGCCACGTCTCCGCCTGGGAATACAAGGGCGCGAACTCCGAGCCGGAACTTCACAAGGAACCGCTTTCCTTCGAGGCGGTCCACCTGTCGATCCGCAGCTACGCGTGAGGTGGAAACTTCAACTTTCCTCCCCTCGGGAGGAATGATAGTTTCCGCCCATGGACGCCCTCACCCTTGAGGAAGAAGCACTCAAGCTGCCGCCCCTCGCGCGCATCCGCTTGGCCGACCTGCTCTACACGAGCCTGGAGGTCGAAGCGGATCGCGACTGGAAGCGGAAGGCTCAGGATGAGTGCGACTCCCGATGGGAGGCCTACAAGCGTGGGGAGATCGCGGCGGTGGATGCCGCCGAAGCGATCAAGACGCTTCAAGCGAGGTTCGGTCGATGAACGTTCGATTCCTCACGGTTTGCCTCGCGGAAATCGAAGAGGCCTTGACCCGGTATGAGGATCAAAGTCCGGAACTACCGGAAAGGATACTCAGCGAGATCGCGGACGCGGTTGAGAAACTCAGCCCGTTTCCCGAAGCTTTTCATCTGTTGAGCCCGCCCTATCGCAGGGTTTTACTCTCGAAGTTCCCCTACATCCTCTTTTTCCGGGTGGATCCAGATGAGGTCGTTGTGGTGGCGTTCTTCCACCAACATTCCGACCCCAAGAAGTGGCGATCCCTCTTGAGGAATCGGTGAGCGCCATCAAGCCTTCAACCACTGCGACGCCCGTTTCGCGTAGTAGGTCAGGATCATGTCGGCCCCGGCGCGCTTGATGCCCATGAGGCTTTCGAGCGCGATGGCCTTGCCATCCACCCATCCGGCGGCGGCGGCACTCTCGATCATGAGATACTCGCCGCTCACCTGGTAGGCAGCTACGGGAAGCGTCGTACTTTCCCTTACCCGGGTGATGATGTCGAGGTAGGGGCCGGCGGGCTTCACCATCACCATGTCCGCACCTTCCGCCTCGTCCAGCAGCACCTCGCGGATCGCCTCGCGGGCATTCCCCGGGTCCATCTGGTAGGTCTTCTTGTCGCCCTCCTTCGGCGCGGAGTCGAGCGCCCCGCGGAAAGGTCCATAGTAGGCCGACGCATACTTCGCGGAGTAGCTGAGGATGGACACCTGATCGAAGCCCGCGCCATCGAGAGCCGCGCGCATCGCTGCCACCCGGCCGTCCATCATGTCGCTGGGAGAGACGATGTCCGCCCCCGCGTGCGCGTGGCAGAGCGCCTGCAGGCAAAGGATCTCAACCGTCTCGTCATTCAAGATCTGCAGTTCTCCCCGTTCGTCCCGCTTCACCACGCCGTCGTGGCCGTCGGAATTGTAGGGATCGAGCGCCACGTCGGTGATCACACACAGCGTCGGGTAGGCCGCCTTCAGCGCGCGGATCGTCCGCGGCACGAGTCCTTCGGCATTGTATGCCTCCTCGGCGTGCGGGGTCTTCAGGTCTTCCTCGATCTTCGGGAAAAGCACCACCGCAGGGACGCCCAACGCGTGCGCCTCGCCCGCCTCCTTCACCAGTCCCTCCAGCGACCAACGCGTGACCCCGGGCATCGAGGCGATCGGCGTGTCCTCCGCATCCTCGTGGAGGAAGAGCGGCAGGATGAAATCCGCAGGGCTGAGGGTGTTTTCGCGGACCAGCGAGCGGATCGCCGGCGTGCGGCGGTTGCGACGGGGACGGATGTGCATCGTGCGTGGCGGGCTGTGAGGAACCCGCCCCATGTTCCCCCTCCCCGCCGGACTTGCAAAGGGCATTTCGCGCCCGGACACTGGTCATCTCGCCGCCGCCGTGCTCTCCTGCCCGGCCCGCCGGTCCGGGTCCGATGCTCCTCTACCTCCACATCCCGTTTTGCCACCGGGTCTGCCCCTACTGCTCCTTTTACAAGCACACGCCGGGCGACACCTCCATCGGCGCGTTCACGGATGCGCTGCTGGAGGAGGCACGCGGCAGGATTGCCGCGCTCGGGGAAAAGCCGCGCACGCTCTACCTGGGCGGCGGCACACCCTCCATGCTCTCGCCCACCCACCTACGGAAGCTCTTCGGCGGGCTGGGTGAAATCCTCGATCTCCACTCGCTCGACGAGGTCACGCTGGAAGCAAATCCCGCTACCTTCGACGTGGCGAAGGCCCGACTCTTCCGCGATCTCGGCGTCACCCGCGTCTCGCTCGGCATCCAGTCCTTCACCCCGCACGTGCTCCAGACCCTCGGCCGCGAGCATGATCCCGCCCAGGCGGCGGAAGCCGTGAAGGTGCTCCGCGAAGCCGGGATGCCCGTGGTGAACATCGACCTGATGTTCTCCATTCCCGGCCTCTCGAATGACGACTGGCGGCAGACGCTGGAAACCGCGATCTCGCTGAAGCCGGATCACATCTCCGCCTACAATCTGACCTACGAGGAAGACACCGCATTCTTCGAGGGCCTGCAGCGCGGCGACATGGATGCGGATGAAGACCGTGACGCCACGCAATTCTTCCTCGCGAATGACCTGCTCGGTGCCGCGGGCTACGAGCACTACGAGACCTCGAATTACTCGCAGCCCGGCTTCCGCTCCTCGCACAATCGCGGCTACTGGCGCGGCGAGGACTACCTCGGCCTCGGCCCGTCCGCGGTCTCGACGCTCGGTGGCGTGAGGACGCAGAACCTGGCCGACACCGCAGGCTACGTCCGCATGATCGGCACGCTCGGCAATGCGATCGTGGAAAGCGAATCGCTCGATCTGGAGCAACGCCGGCTCGAGCGCATCGCGCTGATGCTGCGCACTGAGGAAGGCGTCCCGCTTTCGCTCGTGGACGGCGGCGCGGTTTCCCGCCTGTTAGAGCAAGGCTTTGCCGAGATCCGCGGCGACGCGCTGGTGCTCACCCGCGAGGGGTCACCACTGGTCGATCCCATCGCGGCCGAGCTCGCGTGAATTCATTGCCCCGGAGCCGGGGTTGCTTCCGGCGTCGGAGTTGGTGCCGGTGGCGTCAGATCCGGCAGCAGGTTTTCCCAGCGATGCAGCTCCACGCCCTCGCCGAGACCGCCGCATTCCTTCAGCAGTTCACCGCAGCGCTCGCGCCACTTCTCGTAATCCGGCGGCCCCTTCTTCTCCTCGCGCGAACCGGGGAAGACGAGGTAGGTCACGACCAGATCGGACTCCGGCCGACTGTAGGGTGATGCCCGCGAATTGATCTGCTTCGCCATGCGCAGCGAGGCCTCGCCCACTTTAAAGGATGGACCGCCATCGCCGACGATTGCCGGGTAGAGCTTGTCGCCGTGCACGACCACCGCGTAGTCGCCCGCCTTTGGCGCGAAGGATTCGCGGGCCGTGAGCAGGTTCACGGGGATGACGATGAAGGGATCATACTCCGCGATCAGGAAGCTGCGCGACTTCATGTCCGCGATGCCGCGCTGGAGTTCCTTGATGCGGTTGCGCAGCCAGGTCTTGCGCTCGGCGGTGGTCGATGATTCCGCGATCTCGCGGTTGGCATTGCCGATGCGCTTCTCAAAGCCCGCGATCATCGGGTTCGGTGTGGCTGTCTGCTTCGGCCAGCCGTAGCTCGTGTAGGGCTGGTAGTGCGTGGAGTTCACGATGGCATCGGGCATCGTCGGCAAGCGGTCGCCATCTGAACCATCCGAGACCACGTCCATCTCCGCCTGAAGCAGGAAGACCTTACGATTCGTCTCCGGATGCGTCAGGTTCAACATCGTCTCGCAGTCGTAGTAGTTGTGCTTCGTCAGGAGCTCGTTGAGCTTCGTGGACTCGGCGCGGAGGCTTCTCGTCTTCCGGTCGTAGAGCTCGTAGAACCAACGGGAGACCTCCGCCTTTTCCATCATCACCGGGAGGCCGGGCAGCAGCTTGGCCAGCCGCGGATTCACGGTGTGGAGTTCATCGAGCGTCTTCGATGGCTCGGGCACGCGGATCTTCAGCGTGTATTCGGCGGTGTAGGAATTCGCGTCCTTTCGCTCGATCGAGGCAATACCGCCCTTCTCCACCTTCACCTCCGTCTTGAAAGGAATGCCGGAGCGCAGCGTACGCACATCGCCGCCGCTCTGGGCGGTGTGCGAGGACAGCGGGGGCTCGGGCGCGGTGGCTCGCCGCTCGGCATCGTCCGCCTGCTTTTTCAGCGCGGCGAGGTCGCGCTGGTAGTTCTCTTCCAGCTCCTCCATCTGCTGGCGGTGCCGGGCTTCCAGATCCTGGAGCTGGTCTCCTGAGTCGTCATTCTTCACCACCACGGCCGGTGCCGATGGTGGTTGGAGCAGGTTCTTCACCCCGCGGAGGATTTTCTGACCGGGCTTCGTGAAGGGCAGGATGACGCCGGCAAGGACGATGATGAATGCGGATGCTCGCAACCACGGGAAGCCGCCCTTGGGAGAGTGCCGTCGCAGGCCTTCGATGTGATTCGGGTCTCCAGAACTCATGTGCGGGATACTACGAGCGGAAATCGCAGACTTCCAAGTGGAGAGAGGTTAAAATGCTCCACCTGCTTGAAATGGGGCTGCCGGGATTTTGGGACGGGCAGAGGGAGACAACGAAACGGTCGAAATTGACGAAAGAAGAGGAAGGCCCGTGATGCGGCTCACCAGTGTTGCCGGACTCGCTCGTTCGTTCGCCATCGCCCTCCGAAGAATGAGAAAAGGAGGCATCGCGAGCAGAGGAACGCTCGTGAACGAGAGAGCAAGGAGGACCACTCGGGCCGGTCTAATGACCGGCGCTCCCAGGAAGCCGTCTGTTAGAACTTGAAGACCTTTGCGAAGCTTCTGCCTTTCGCCGGTTTCGTCGTCGTTGAGATCACGCCGTCGTCATCGCGCAGAAGCCGACTCATGGGCAAAAAGAAAGCCGCCCCGAAGGGCGGCTCTTTAACCTAAACCACTCTAAAAGAGTGGCGGAGCGGACGGGACTCGAACCCGCGACCTCCGCCGTGACAGGGCGGCATTCTAACCAACTGAACTACCGCTCCACTGGTAGTTTGTCTTGCTTGGTGCGCCTTGCGGCGTGCGCAGAGGCTACTCAGCAGCCCGCCTCAGCGCAACACCTAATTTGGCTTTTTCATCACATTTAACCGAGCGCTTCGGCGACCGCTTCCAAAGACGACAGATCCTCAACGGAATACACCGTTGCGTCCTTCGAAATTTTTGCGACGAGACCCGCCAAAACCTTGCCGGGACCAAGCTCGATGAAGGTGCGATGGCCCTTTTCGACGAGCAATTCAATGGATTCCGTCCAACGAACGGAGCCCGTCACCTGCTTCTCTAACATGCTGCGGATCTCGGCAGGCTCCGAAACGACGGACGCACCGAAATTGCACACCACCGGAAGCACCGGGGACTGCACGGAAACACCCGCCAGCTCGGTGGCGAGCTTGTCCTGCGCGGACTGCATGAGGCGGCTGTGATAGGCACCGGCGACATTCAGCTTGATGGCGCGGCGGATGCCGTGGTCGCGGGCCTTTTCCACTGCGGCGTCGATGCCCGCCACGGTGCCGGAGAGGACGATCTGGCCGGGTGCATTGAAGTTCGCCACATCCACATCGCACTCAGCAGCGAGGGCTTTCACCGCGGCTTCCTCGCCACCGATCAGCGCGGCCATCGAACCCTGCGTTGCCTGGCATGCCTCTTCCATGAAAAGACCGCGGCGCGCGACAATCTTCAGGCCGTCCTCGAAAGAGAATGTGCCCGCCGCGGCGTGCGCGGTGAATTCACCCAGCGAGAGACCCGCGGCAGCCACGGGATTCAGGCCACCCACCCGCTCCTTCAGCAGCGCATAGGCGACGAGCCCGTGGAGATACAGTGCAGGCTGGCAGCGCGAAGTGCGGGTCAGCTCGTCATCCGGCCCCTCGAACATCACCTCGGAAAGCGCGAAGCCCAGTGCCTCGTCGGCTTTCTTGAACAACCCGCGCGCCGTCTCCGACGCCTCGTGGAAGTCCTTGCCCATGCCCACTTTCTGGGCGCCCTGTCCGGAGAAAAGAAGAACGACGTCGCTCATGTCGCCGCCTGTCCTAGCGGGCGGCCAACCCGCGGAGCAAGTCCGCATGCTGGGCAACGAGGGCGGTGACAAGCTCCGGCGCCCGCGCGATCGACTCGGCAACCGGCAGGCCGAAGCTCTCCAGGGAAAGGCAGGCATCGAAAAGAGGCCGCACCGCATCCTCGATGCGACCGGCCACTGCGGCCACGGGAATGCCCGCCGCTTTCGCCATCGCAGCGACACCCGCAGGCCCCTTTCCGCCCAGCGTCTGCACGTCCAGCGAGCCTTCGCCGGTGATGACCAGATCGGCGGACCTCAGGCGATCCGCCAGTCCGAGGGCATCCGCGACAAGGTCGAAACCCGGCACCAGCTTCGCACCGGCGAAACGGAGCAGTCCGAATCCGAGACCCCCGGCTGCACCGGCACCCGGAGTTGTGGCTTCGGCTTCCCCCTCTGAAATCGTGGCCAGTTTTGACAGCACGGCATCCAGGAATTCCACGTCTTCCGGCGTCGCGCCCTTCTGAGGGCCAAATACCGCCGAGGCACCGCGCGGACCGGCAAGAGGATTGTCCACGTCGCACGCGACGATGATTTCCGGCAACGGGATCCGCCCGGAAAAATCGATTGCATGGAGATTCGCGAGATCGGCGGGTATCGGCTGAAGCTCCCTGCCCTGCTCGTCCAGAAACTTCACGCCGAGCGCCGCGGCCATGCCCGCGCCGCCGTCATTCGTGACGCTGCCGCCGATGCCGATCAGCAGCTTGGTCGCCCCGGAGACTTTGATCGCGTGGCGCATGAGCAACCCTGTCCCATGGGTGCTGGCCAGCCGCGGCTGTCGTTCCCCCGCGGGGATTCTCCAGATGCCGCTGGCGGCGGACATCTCCAGCACCGCCACGACTTCGTCATTGCTACGATAGACACCGTAGCTCGCGCCGATGGGGCGGCCCAGCGCATCGGCACAGGGGGCGTTGACCGCATCGCCACCACTGCCTGCCAGCATCGCATCGACAAATCCCTCGCCGCCGTCGGCAATCGGGCAGATGTCGATGCTCCAGTCATCGGGCAGGCCGGCACGAATCGCCTCGCAGGCCTCCGCCGCGCCCAGCGAGCCCTTGAATTTGTCGCAGGCCAGCAGGACGCGCATCGCGGGAAACTGACAAGGGTCAGGAGAGATTCGTGAAGACGACCTGCACGTCGTCATCCTCCTCGATCTTCTCGAGGATCACTTCCACCTCCGCCATCTGCTCTTCGGTGAGCTCGATCGGCTGGGTCGGGATGCGCTCCAAACCGGCTTTCTTCGTGGTGATGCCGAGCTTTTCCACCGCGGTCGTTAGATCGGAGAAGCTGGCGTATTCACCGATGGCGCGGGCGATGCCGTCTTCCACCTCCAGCTCTTCCAAGCCACCGTCGATGAGTTCCATCTCGATTTCCTCGAGGTTCATCTCCGGCGTCACTTCGAATTCCACCACCGCCTTGCGGGTGAACATGAAGTCGAGCTGTCCGCTGTTCACGATCTGGCCGCCGTTCTTGTTGAAGATGGTCTTCATGTTCACCACCGAGCGGTTCGTATTGTCGGTGGCGCACTCGATGTAGAAGAGCGAGCCGTGCGGGCCCTTGCCCTCGTAGGCCACTTCCACGATGTCCGCCGCGTCCTTGCCGGCGGCGCGCTTGATGGCAGCGTCGATCTTGTCCTTTGGCAGGTTCTGGCCCTTCGCATTGGCGATGGCGAGGCGCAGCGGCGCATTGGCCGCCGGGTCCGGGCCGCCGTTCTTCGCAGCCATGGTGATGGATTTGGCGAGCTTCGGGAAAACGCGGGACATGGTGTCCCAGCGGGCTTCCTTGGCTCGGCGTCGGCATTCGAAGGCGCGTCCCATAATACGTGGAGAATTTCTTGGCTGGCGGGAATTGAAGCGGATCGACGGTTACGGGCAAGTGCGCAGTGACCGCCGCCACAGGAACCGGCGCAGCCAAAGCGCCGCGATCACGGCGACCGCGGCCGTCAAGATCAGAACTGGATGGCTCAGCGTGACCGTGGATCTTTCGCTCCAAGGATCGTATTTGAGATCCGAGGGATCGCGAAAGTGGACCAGGAAGTCCTGATGCCCGGAGCCAAAAGGATCCCACGTGTCCAGGGTCTCAAACACGCCCGGACCTACGAGGAAAAGCGCACTGGCGTAGAACGACACCCCGTCCGGATGGACCACGAAGGTCGCATGAGGGAAGTCACGCACGCCCAAGAT
The DNA here is from genome assembly GCF_025950085.1 of Luteolibacter flavescens. Taxonomy (NCBI): domain Bacteria; kingdom Pseudomonadati; phylum Verrucomicrobiota; class Verrucomicrobiia; order Verrucomicrobiales; family Verrucomicrobiaceae; genus Neoluteolibacter; species Neoluteolibacter flavescens. The sequence goes on along the minus strand of NZ_JAPDDS010000007.1, from coordinate 209,419 downwards.
CGTGGTGAAACCGGTGGCATCGCGCCACAACCAGACCAGGAAGGCGATGACACAGAGACCGACCCAAAGGATAAGGGAGCGGTGGAGCGGAGACCGGACGGGGAGGTCCACGGGAAAATCAGAGCTTCATCGGCAGGGCTCTCAATCGCCTGCCGGTGGCGGCGAAGATAGCGCTGCCGATCGCCGGGGCAATCCCGAGGATCGGCGCCTCCCCCGCTCCTGCGGACGGCAAATCCTTCCGGTTCACCAGCACGATATCGATCGGCGGGACATCGGAAAACCGTGGCACGCGATATTTCGAGAAGGCCGGGTTGAGGATCTTCCCCTCGGCGAACTGGATCGACTCGAACAAGGCCCCGCCGAGCCCCATCACGATGCTGCCCTCGATCTGGCTTTTCAGATGCGCGGGATTGACCACCGCGCCGCACTCGAAGGCGGCGACGATGCGGACGACCTTCACGTTCTTCCCCTTCACATCGACTTCGACGCAATTGGCGAGATAGCCGCCCTTGTCGATGCCGCAGGCGATCCCGCAGTGGCCCTTGCGGTCCTTCCAGCCGAATCGGGCAGCGGCAGCCTCAAGCACCGCCCGCAGGCGCTCGTCCGTCAGGTTCTTCAGCCGGAAATCCAGGGGATCCATCCTTGCAGCCGCGGCGAGTTCATCCATCACGGACTCGCGGGCGAAGCAATTCGCCGCCGAGGCGAGGCCGCGGTAGGAACCCTGCCGCAGGGGTGACCTGCTGCCGTGACTGCGGACGTTCTTCGCCGTCACCTCATAGGGCGTATCGATGGCCGCGCCGCCGGAATTGTGATTGTGGAAATCCCACGCGACCAGCTTGCCCTCCGCATCGATCCCCGCCTTCACCTCCAGCACGCCCGCCGGGCGGAAATACGCCCAGACAAACTCCTCCTCGCGGGTCCACACGATCTTCACCGGCTTGCCGGCAGCCTTCGCGAGCCGTGCAGCCTCCACGGCGGCCTCGCCGCTGTGCTTCCCGCCGTAGCCCGAGCCGGTGTCCGGGACGATGACCCGCACCTTCTCCGGAGGCAGTGAAAATGCCTGAGCCAGCTCGTCCTTCACGCCAAAGGGCCGCTGCGTGCCGGTCCATGCCGTGACCTTGCCGTCCTTCCACTCCGCCACGCCGGAGCGGCATTCAAGCGGGGCATGGGCGATGTATTCGACGGTGTAGGTCTGCTCCACGCGATGGGCCGCGGTGGCAAGCGCTTCATTCACTGCCGCATTTCCCTCACCCGTGTTGTTCTTCAGCAGGGCAAAGAGATCGCTGTTAGACGGACCGCCGCCGCCTTCCCATTCCGGCTTGAGGGCATCGAGCGCCTTCTGCGCGAGCCACGGCGAGGGAGCGACCACGCCGATGAAATCACCGTCCCGGATGACCTCGACGCCCTGCATCGCCTTCGCGGCGGAATCGTCAAGGGACTTCAATTTCGCACCGTAGCGTGGCGAGCGCAGCACCTTGCCATGGACCATTCCCGGAAGCTTGAGATCGCTGGTGTAGTGATGCTTTCCGGTGACGAAGTCCGGACCATCCACCTTCGGAACGGATGTGCCGAGCACCTTCCAATTCTCGGCGGAACTCAGAAATGATTCTTCCCTGATAATGGCGACGATTTCCTTGCCCTTCACCAACTCTGCGTAGCTCAGAGGAGCACGGCGGGGAGGAGGATTACCGGGTCTGGGCATGTAATAAACGATCCGTCCATCCTCAGCGAAAACGTGGTGGGTCGTGATGCCCCACCGTTTCGCAGCGAGCTTCCGTAGCTCTCCCTTCATCGCAGCAGCCGCTTTCCTCAGATGCAGCGCCATGTCCGGTGTGCTGCGACTGCCGAAAGTCCCTGCATCGTAGGGCACCAGGTCCGTGTCTGCCATCACCATGCGGATCGAGGAAATCGGCGTCTCCAGCTCCTCCGCCACTGCCTGCGCGAGGGAGGTGCGGATATTCTGCCCGACCTCCGTCTTGCCCGTGTAAACTTGGATGATGCCGTCCTCGCCGATGTGGATCCATGCGGACAGCTCCATCGGTCGGGCACCGCCGCCACGCCTGCCCTGTGCGGCCAGCGGACCGGCGAAGCAAACGGCGAGCACGCCGCCGCCAAGCACCTTGAAGAAACGCCTGCGATCAAAGCCGATGGCCGCGGTCTCGTTCATCGGCTCGCCAGGGTTTCCGAGGCCTTCTTCACGGCCGCGCGGATGTTGTTATAGACGCCGCAGCGGCAGATATTCCCGTCCATGGCTTCCAGGAACTGCGCCTCCGTGGGCTCGGGATGTTTTTCCAAAAGCGCGACCGCCGAAAGTATCATCCCGCAGGTGCAATAGCCGCACTGCAGCGCGTCGGCATCGAGAAATGCCTGCTGTACCGGGTGCAACGTGTCGCCCTCGGCGAGGCCCTCGATCGTGCGGACCTTCCCCTTGCCCACGCTGCCGACCGGCGTCAGGCAGGAGCGGACCGGCTTGCCATCCACCAGCACGGTACAGGCGCCGCATTGGCCTTCTCCACACCCCGGCTTGCAGCCCGTGAGGCCAAGCTCATCCCGCAGGATGCCGAGCAGTGGCCGCTCACCGTCCGCATCCAGCGGGACGTCGCGGCCATTGATGTGGAGTCGGGAAATCGTGGCCATGGAGGAAGCTCGACCTTTGCCCGGATGATCCCGGGATCAAGGTAAACCTGCCATCGTGGCCCGCGGTTGCGTCCCGTGGAAAACGAGTCGGGGTCGGCAGCAGGGCCCCATGAAAAGCCCTGCCACCCACCCCTTGAATCAATCCACCGATACTACTGAAAAAGTTAGTTGATCTTCACCTCGATCTCGCGCGGCTTCGCCTTCGCCTGCTTCGGCAGGTGGACGAAGAGCACGCCGTCCTTGAACTCGGCGCCGACCTGCTCGGCATCGACGTTTTCCGGGAGGTTGAAGCTCCGCACGAAGTTCCCGTAGGAGCGCTCGACGCGGTGATATTTCTTGCCGGGCTCCTCCTTCTCGAAGCGCCGCTCGCCCTTGATCGTGAGGCGGCCGTTTTCGACCGTCACATGGACATTCTCGCGGGAGACCTCGGGAAGCTCGGCTTTGACGAGATATTCCTTCTCATCCTCGATGATATCGACGACGGGCACCCACTCGGCGACGGCCGTGGACTCACGCTCGCCGGTGGCATTCGCAGAGGTTCCCAGCGCGTTGAGCACGCGGTGTTGGAGTTCGTGGATTTCGCGGAAGGGATTCCAATGGGTCAGAACTTTCATGATGTCGTAGTGCGTTTGGGGGACGGATGCTTGAGTCATTCACGGAAGCACCGGGACCGTCCGCCCCTCTTGCTTCCGGCACTCGGGACCCCCGCTTTACGCTGGCGGTGAGTTCCAAGTGCGAATCCCTAATCGCAAGCGGGATGCCATCGGCACGAAACCCGCAAACCATTGATTTACAGCGCCCACACATCAAGGAAAGCCGCTGCAAATGCGTCAATCCGATCCATCACCGCGACATCCGCGGTCCTCTGCCGCGCCAAGCTGTCCCGTCAGCTCAATCGTAGGCCATCGGCCGCGAAAGCTCATTGAAAAGGACATCGTCCTTCGCGGCCCGGCGGGCGTCACTCCACGAGTCGCCGTGGCGGAGATGCGAGCGAAGGGCCTCGCTCTCAAAGTCATCGTCGTCGCGGTCAAAAATGCCGTCGATGACGCTATCGACCGCGGCTGAGGCGAACCCCTCGGCCATCTGGGCGCAACTGGTAAGAGATCCGCAGGCGACGACGGCAAGGAGCATCAGATAGGGAGAAGACTTCATGGGAGACAGGTGTTTCAACTCCATGAAACGCCCGTCCCCACGAATGGTCGCGCCTTATCTTCAACGCCTTCCCACCAGCTCCTCGAGCGCCAGATCCAGCGTGGGATAGCGGAAGCGGTAGCCGCTTTCCAAAAGCGCCCGAGGCACCGCCCGCTGGCTTGACAGGATCACGGAGGCGAAGTCGCCGAGCGCGAGCTTCAGGGCAAAGGGCGGCACGGCCATGAAAGCGGGCCGCTTGAGTGCCTTCGCCAGCTTGCGGGTGAAGTCGGCATTCCGCTCGGGCTCCGGCGCGCTGCCATTCACGGGGCCGACGAGCGACGGATGGCCGATGCCATGGAGGATGGAGCCCGCCAGATCCTCGACGTGGATCCACGGCATCCACTGCCTGCCCGACCCGAGACGTCCGCCGACACCAAGCCGGAACGGCAGCACCATTCGCTTGAAGGCGGCACCATCGCGACCGAGCACCACCCCTGTCCGCCATTTCATGACGCGCAGGCCAAGAGCGGCCACCTCATCGGCGGCGGCTTCCCAGTCCCGGCACAGGTCCACGGCCAATCCACTGCCCGGGCTTGCGTCGTCCTCCAGGATCTCGTCGCCGCGGTCGCCGTAGATTCCCACGGCAGAGCCATTCACCAGCACGCGCGGCCCCTCGCCATCGGCCAGCTTTTCCAGCCCTCGCCGGATAGTCTCGGTGACGCCGATGCGGCTTTCGTGGAAGAGGCGGCGGTTCTTTTCGGTCCAGCGCTTGTTGATCGGCTCGCCTGCCAGATTGACCAGAGCGGTGAGGCCCCGGAAATCCGGATCGTCCGACCACTGCCGCCACGCGGGTATTCCCGACTCCGGCCCTCTCGCCTGACGGCTGAATCCGCAGACTTTCCAGCCCGCCGCGGTTGCTTGGCGCGCCAATTCCCGGCCGATGAAGCCAGACGCACCGACGATGCCCAAGGATTCTGCCATTTCCGTCATGTTCCTGCCGTTCCCAAGGTCCTGCAACCGCTTTCGGGCTTTGACCTTTACTTGAATCCGGCGACCCCGTCTCATCCTCCCACGATGAGGGTTGCAGTTGTCCCGGCCATTTTTCTCACCACGCTCCGGCTCGCCGGGCAAGAGCCTGAAATCCAGCCCGAGGCCAACCCCGCCCCGGTGATCGAGGAAGCGCCCCTGCCCATCGCCCCGGTGCCCGTGCCCGAAGGGATCGCCGCCCTGCCGGACAATCCCGTGGCCGCCAATTTCGGCATCCCGGAGGACATCACCATCCGCGACGAGGGCCCCTCGGTCGAATACGACGCGATCACCGGCGTCGCCCTCTTCTCCGGCCCCTTCCACGTCAGCACCGACAACGGCATGAAGCTGCGCTCCGACAAGGCGCGCTGGGAGGGCAAGGAGGCGAAATTCTACGTCGATGGCGCGGTCAAGATGACCACGGAAGACGGCACCGAGATCTTCGCGGATCGCGCGGTGGCCGATACGAAGACGGAAACGGTCGTCCTGATTGGAAACGTGAGCGTCTATCGAGGCAGCCTGCTCCAGCGGGGCGATCAGGTGACCTACTCGTGGGGCGAGGGCAAATTTGACGCGACCGGCCTGCGCGCGGGTGTCGATCCACTGCTGCTTGAAGCCGGGCAATTCACCATCGAGGAACGCGACGGCAAGCAGGTCTATGTGGGCCGCGACGCCGGCGTGACCACCCACGATGTGGAGCAGCCGGGCTTCTGGCTGCGGGCGAAGGAGACGACCATCTACCCGGATGACAAGGTCACCTTCAAGAACCTGCGCCTCTACGCGGGTGAGACGCCGATCTTCTGGCTGCCCTACCTTTCCCAGCCGCTCGACAGCGACCTCGGCTACCACTTCGTACCCGGTGCGCGGTCGAATTGGGGGGCCTTCCTTCTCAATAGCTACGGCATCATGCTCGGCGGTCGGCCAAACCCGGAGACCGGCGAAAATGAGGACGCCTGGCTGCTTTCGCGCTGGCACTTCGACCTCCGCACCCGCCGTGGCGTGGGCACGGGCGTGGACCTGATCGACCGCCGCCAGGAGGACAACCCGAACCTCACCGGCCTCTCGCTCTACTACACGAACGACCTCGATCCCAATGTCAGCCGCACGGGCGTCAGCCGCGGCTTCGTGAATGAGGACCGCTACCGCTTCGCCCTGCAGCACCGCGTGCCGCTGGAATTCGAGAAGGACGCCGAGTGGCGGCTGGATGCGAACCTGAACATCCTCAGCGACAATTACTACCTGGAGGACTTCAATCCGGACCTCTTCCGGAACGATCCCAGCCCGGACAACACGATCGGCCTTTTCCGCCGCGACGACGGGACGCTCTTCAGCCTCTTCGGCCGCGTCCGGCCAAACGAATTCTACCGCTCGGACACGCGCCTGCCGGAGATCGCGATGGACTTCGCCCGTCGCCCACTCTTCGACCTGCCCATCCTGCACGAGGGCTCGGTGTCGTTCGGCATCGTCCAGGAGGAAATCGGCCATGCCTCCATGTCGGCGGTCCGCCCGCTGCTGACACTGCCGCCGGGCGACCCGAGGGTGCCCTTGCTGATGGCCCAGCTCCCGGCGTACGAGCGACGCATCCTCCAGACGATCCGCTCGCTGCCTCCCGGCAGCGCCGCGATCCCCGGACTGGTGAACCAGCTTTTCAGCCCCGGCTACAATCGCTTCCACACCTATCAGGAAGTCTCCATGCCCATGAACGTGGGCGGCTGGCTTTCCCTCACGCCGGAGATGGGCATCGGCTACAGCCGCTACTCGGATGTCGATGGCGCGGCGAAGTCCGCGGACCGCACCCACCTGCACGCAGGCATGGAGGCCTCGATGAAATTCTCGAAGGACCTCGGCGACGTCCAGAATCGCAAGCTCGGCCTGGATCGCCTGCTGCACGTCGTCCAGCCCTACGCGCGCTTCTCCTACATCTCGACGGACGATCTCGATCCGCTCTTCCCGTCCGTGGACCGCGAGACCTTCAGCACCCGCCCGCAGCCGCTGGCCGTGCCGAATTTCACAGCCATCGACAGCTTGCGCGACTGGAGCATCGTCCGCTTCGGCATGCGGAACAAGCTGATCACCCAGCGCGACGGCCAGAGCTTCGACTGGCTGGCGATGGACACCTACTTCGACACCTTCATCACCGACCCGGACTACAACCGGAACTTCTCCAACCTCTACAACGACCTGAAGTGGAATCCGCTGCCATGGTTCGGAATGAGCCTGGAGACGCAGTTCCCGTTCATCGATGACGGCTCCGGCTTCTCGGAAGTCGCGGCACGCGCCAATTTCATGCCGAATGAGAACCTCGAGTTCTCCGTCGGCCACCGCCTGCTGGACAATCACCCGGTGCTCAGAGACTCGCAGCGCCTCGACCTGCGCACCTACGCCCGCCTGAATGACAAGTGGGGCGTCGGGGCTTTCCAGCTCTGGGAGCTGGATGACGGCACGCTGGAAGTGCAGCAATACACGCTCCATCGCGACTTCAACTCGTGGGTCGGCTCCGTCGGCATCACCCACCGCGACAACCGCCTGGAAGACGAATTCGGCGTGATCTTCAGCTTCACCCTGAAGGACTTCCCGTCCGCCTCCGTGCCCTTCAAGCTGGACGCACAGTAATCCGCCGGCCTCACCCGATCCCCGCAGCTTTCCCTTTTCCAACATGACCCCGTCCCAGCTCCTCGACTCGCTCAATTTCCGCTACGCCACGAAGAAATTCGACGCGACCCGCCAGATCCCCGCGGAGGAGTGGGACACCTTGGAGAAGTCGCTGGTGCTGACGCCATCGTCCTTCGGACTCCAGCCGTGGAAGTTCCTCGTGGTCGATAGCCCGGATCTCCGCCTGCGCCTGCAGAAGCACTCGTGGAACCAGTCCCAGATCACGGACGCATCGCGACTCGTCGTTTTCACCACCCGCACCGATACCACGGAGCCGGATGTTGACCGCTTCATGAGCCGCCTCGCCGCGGTGCAGGGCCGCGACGCCTCCAGCCTGGAAGGCTACCGGAACATCATCGTCTCCTTCGCCTCCACCATGAGCCGCGAGGCGCGCCATGCCTGGAATGCCCGCCAGACCTACATCGCGCTGGGCCAGTTCATGACTTCGGCCGCCGTGCTTGGCATCGATACCTGCCCGATCGAGGGCTTCGATCCCGCTGGCTACGATGCGGAACTGGAACTGGCGGACAGCGGCTACGCGACCTCCGTGGTCTGCGCCGTGGGCTACCGCTCGCCGGAAGACAAGTATGCCGAAACGCCGAAGACCCGCTTCCCGCACGAGGAACTGGTGGAGCACCGCTGAAGATTGATCGTGCTTTTTCCCACAGCCTCATTAGGTTACGGGGTTGATGAGCACGAGAACCCCCTCAGAAGTTGCGCATCTCTGGTTCGGAGAGATGTGGAATAGCCGGGATACCGGCATGATTCACGAGCTGATGGCCCCCGCGGCCAAAGGCATATTCGAAGGCGGCCGGACCATGACCGGTCCGGAGGATTTCATGGCATTCCAGAAGGACTTTCTGGATGCCGTCCCCGACCTCAAGGTCGAGCTGTTGCGAACCATTACCGAAGGCGACGAGATCTGCGTCCACTGGCGCGGATCCGGCCTCCACTCCGGTGTCGGCCTCGGATGCGCGCCCAGCGGCAAGCAGATCGAATTCGAAGGCATCACCTGGCTCACCGTGAAAGACGGCCAGATCGTGGAAGGCCGCGATTTCTGGAATCAGGGAGGGCTGATGGAACGCGTGGCCGGGTGAGGAAACCGGCGGCAATGGCGTGGCCGTCATAGGTGGTGACCGGCCACGCTCGGAGCTTGCGACATTCTAACAGTCGGCGAGGTTTGCACGGGCAAGATGCATGATGTGATGTTATCCCTCGATGCGCATCCTTCATGCTACTCCCGCACCCTGAATCACGCCTTCATCCATGATCCGCACCGTAGCCTTCGACGCCAAACCCTATGACCGCGAGCACCTGCAACAAGCCTCGGCGGGCTCGGACATCGAGTGGCGCTTCATGGATTGCCGACTCTCGGCAGACACGGCGGCGGCGGCCTCGGATGCGCAGGCGGTCTGCATTTTCGTGAATGACCACGCCGACCGGGCGTGCTTGGAGCGACTGAAGGAGTACGGCGTGAAACACATCGCGCTGCGCTGTGCCGGATTCAATGGCGTGGACCTGGTCGCGGCCAAGGAGCTGGGACTCTCCGTGACCCGCGTGCCCGCCTACTCGCCCTATGCCGTGGCGGAGCATGCGGTCGCGCTGTTGCTGGCGCTGAACCGTAAGATCCCTCGCGCGAACAACCGCGTGCACGATCTCAATTTCTCGCTGACCGGACTCGTCGGCTTCGATCTGCACGGCAAGACCGCGGGCATCATCGGCACGGGCAAGATCGGGCGCATCACCGCACAGATCCTCCGCGGATTTGGCATGCGGGTGCTGGCCTACGACCCCTACCCCTCCGAGGAATGGGCGACGCAGCATGGCGTGGAATACGCTGACCGTGACACGCTGGTGGCCGAGTCGGAGGTGCTCTCGCTCCACACCCCGCTGACTCCGGAGACGCACCACATCATCTGCCGCGAGATGTTGGCACGCATGAAGCCCGGCGCGGTGCTCATCAACGTGAGCCGCGGCGCGCTGATCGATACCCGAGCCCTGATCGATGCGCTGAAGACAGGACGTCTCGGCGGCGTCGCGCTCGATGTCTATGAGGAAGAGGAAGGCGTTTTCTTCGAGGACCTGTCAGGGAAGATCCTGCAGGACGACGACCTCGCGCGCCTGCTTACTTTCCCGAATGTCCTGATCACCTCGCACCAGGCCTTCCTCACGAAGGAAGCGCTGGCAGAGATTTCCCGAGTGACCGTGGCGAACCTGACCCAAGGAGCGGAGGGACTGCCCTTCCTGCCCGAGACCGCCCTGGTCGATGCGAACTCCCCGTGATGGACGAGCACCAGTCATCGCCAGAAGCAGCAGCAACGGTATGGCCAGGCAGGCCTTCGCCGCTGGGTGCCACCCACGATGCCGAGGGAGTGAATTTCGCGATCTTCTCCGACCACGCGACGATGGTGGAGCTATGCCTCTTCGATTCCGCGGACTCGACCGAGGAATCGCGGCGCATCGTCTTGCCCGAAAAGACCGACCAGGTGTGGCACGGCTACGTCCCGGGAGTGCAGCCGGGACAGATCTACGGCTATCGCGTTCACGGCCCTCACGATCCGGAGCAAGGCCACCTCTTCCAGCCTGCCAAGGTGTTGTTAGATCCCTACGCCAAATCGATCGCGCGCGATGTACGATGGACATCGGAGATCATGGGAGACGACTACGACACTTCCGCATGCGCTCCGCTGGCGCGTGTGGCGGATACTTCCTTCGATTGGCAAGGCGACCGACCGCCCCTCACCCCGTGGCATGAGACGGTCGTCTATGAGCTGCATGTGAAGGGCTTCACCATGCAGCACCCCGGCGTGCCAGAGCGCCTGCGCGGCACCTACGCGGGCCTTGCTTCGCCCACGGCCATCGCTCACCTGAAAAACCTAGGCATCACCGCGGTCGAGCTCCTGCCCGTCCACTATCACGTGGACGAACATCATCTGGCGATGTCCGGACGGACAAACTACTGGGGGTATAACACGCTCGGCTACTTCGCCCCGGACCCGAGATTCTCATCGGGCGGCCCCGATGCTGCCGTGTCTGAGTTCCAGGAAATGGTCCGCACGCTCCATGCGGCGGGCATCGAGGTGATCCTCGACGTGGTTTACAATCACACGGCGGAGGGCGATCACACCGGACCGATGCTTTCCTTCCGCGGCATCGACAATGCCGCCTACTACCGGCTGAAGGACGACCGCACCCGCTACCTCGATTTCACCGGCTGCGGGAACTCGCTCAATGTCGCCCACCCGCGAACGCTCCAGCTCATCATGGACTCGCTGCGCCACTGGGTGCAGGAGATGCATGTGGATGGCTTCCGCTTCGACCTCGCCAGCGCACTCGCCCGTGAGCTGTGGGAAGTGGACAAGCTGGGTGCCTTCTTCGACATCATCCACCAGGATCCCGTGCTCTCGCAGGTGAAGCTCATCGCCGAGCCGTGGGATCTAGGCCCGAATGGCTATCAGGTGGGGAATTTCCCCGTGCTGTGGACGGAGTGGAATGGCAAGTATCGCGACTGCGTGCGGCGCTTCTGGACCGGACGCGGCGGGGCGGCCGGAGAATTCGCCACGCGCCTCGCCGGCAGCAGCGACCTCTATGCGCACAATGGCCGGCGACCGAGCGCGAGCCTGAACTTCATCACCGCGCACGATGGCTTCACCCTGCGAGATCTGGTCAGCTACGATCACAAGCACAACGAGGCCAACGGTGAAGGAAACCGCGACGGCAGCGATCATAACGAAAGCTGGAACTGCGGCGTCGAAGGCCCGACCGATGATCACGCGATCAATGCCCTGCGATTGAAACAGCAGCGGAATTTTCTCGCCACGCTGGTCCTCTCACAAGGGGTGCCGATGCTGACCTCCGGTGACGAATTCGGACACACCCAGCTCGGCAACAACAACGCCTACTGCCAGGACTCGCCCCTCGTCTGGCTGGATTGGAATCACTGCCCGGCGCAGAAGGCGCTGCTGGAATTCACGAGGAATGTCCTGACCCTGCGCCGCACCCAGCCCGTCTTCCGCAGGCGCCGGTTTTTCCAAGGCCGCGCCATCCATGGAGAGACGATCAAGGATCTCTATTGGCTCAAGCCGGACGGTCACGAAATGACCGACGAGGACTGGTATGCGGGACATGTCCAATGTCTCTGCATGGGATTGCCCGGCAACCAGATAGAAGAGACCGGTGAACGCGGCGAGCGTATCACGGGTGACAGCTTTGCCATCCTCTTCAATGCCCACGATGAGGCCGTTTCTTTCCGGCTGGCTTCGCGTGATCACCGGGTGACGTGGGCGGTGGAATTTGACACCGCGGACGCCGGTGCGGAAAGCAGGCAATTCTACGGCGAGGAAAGCTATCCGTTGCAGGGTCGCTCGTTGGCGGTATTGAGAGTGGTGGCATCGGGCCCCGTCTAGGCGTCCATTGACGCCACTCCGGACGGCTGGCATGTTTCTAACAAACCCACCATGAAAGAGCTCATTCTCGACGACTTCACCCGTGCGGATGGCTGGCAGGCCTATGCTTCGGGAGAGGCGGAGATGAAGGTGACGGTGGAAGATGGCGCATTGCGGCTCGACTTCGATTTCCATGGCGGCGGCGGCTTCGTCGTCGCCCGGAAGGAATTCCCCATGACGATGCCCGTGGACTATGCCTTCGCCTTCCGCGTCCGCGGGAATGCGCCGAAGAACAAATTTGAGTTCAAGCTCGCGGACCCGTCCAACCAGAATGCGTGGCGATGGCAGGAGGACGCCTTCGACTTCCGCGACAAGCCGCGGGAACTCCACCTCCACGGCAGCAGCATCGACTTCGCATGGGGACCTGCCGGGGGTGGTGCGATTGAAAAACTGGGCGCGATCGAATTCGTCCTAAGCGCCGGCCCGGGCGGCAAGGGCACGGTGTGGATCGATCAATTCCGCTTCGAGGATCGCACGAACCGGCGCAAGCCGCACATCGCGACATCAAGCTCAGCAGCGGGCTCGAACGCCTCATGCCTCCTCGCCGAAAAGCCGATGTGCGAATGGCGTCCCGATCCTGCGGACAAGCGTCCCTGGCTCAACCTCGACTTTCACCTGCCGCGTGAAATCGGCGGCCTCATCATCGACTGGCTCCCCCGCCCCGCGAAGCGCGCCTTTGCCATCGAGGCCTCGGACGATGGACAGGAGTGGAAGCAGATCCACCGCGTGGGCGACGCACGAGGAAATCGCAGCTTCATCCACCTGCCAGTGACGCGGACTCGATTCCTGCGGCTGTGCTTCTCGATACCGGCACCCGGCTTGAAGCGCGTCGCGGTGCAGTCCTATACCTTTTCGAAGACGCTGATCGATACCTTCCACTCGATCGCGGCAGCCAGCAAGCGAGGCTACTATCCGCGCTACCTGCGCCGCGAACAAAGCTACTGGACCTGCGCCGGCAGCCCCGAGGGACACACCTGTGCCCTCATCAATGAGGAAGGCATGGTCGAACCGGACAAGGGAAGCTTCTCGCTGGAGCCCTTCTTGCAGATGGATGACAAGCTCATCACCTGGGCCGATGCGCGGCGCTCCGTGGACATGGAACCCGATGGCTTGCCCATCCCATCCGCCTATTGGGCATTGCCCGGGCTGAAGCTCCAGACCACGGCATTCGCCACGGGCACGGGACACGAGAGCGTGCTCTTCGTCCGCTACCGGATCACCAACTCGTCGGCAAAGGAGATCGCGCTGAACCTGTTCGTGACGATCCGGCCATTTCAAGTGAACCCGCCCTGGCAGGAGTGGCATCACCTCGGCGGCGTCAGCAAGATCTGCACCCTCCGGCGATCCGGCGACGCTGTCTGCGTGAACGGAGAGAAGGCGGTGATCCCGCTCACCACGCCGACGGGCTTCGACTGCGCGACCTACGAGCAAGGGTCCATCGTCGATCACATCGCAACGGATACCATGCCCGGGCAGGACAAGGTAAAGGACGACTTCGGCTTTGCATCGGGCGCACTGGGCTTTGCGATGACGCTGGCTGCGGGCACATCGCATGAGGTCTTCGTTGCCGTGCCGTTTTGCCGGACCACGAGCCTCGCGAAGATCCGGAAGATCGCCTCGATGAATGGAGCGGTCCAGTTTTCGCAAGCCGTCCACGACCTGAGATCGCGCCTCGATGAAGTGAGGTTCCGCATGCCCTCCGGCCCTCCCCGCGATGCAGCGGAGACCTTCAAAACCGCTGCAGGGCAGATCCTCATCAATCGCGACGGCCCCGCGCTCCAACCAGGACCGCGACGTTACACACGCTCCTGGATCCGTGACGGCGTCATCATGGGCGCGGCACTGCTGCGCGCTGGCGAGACGGACGCGCTGAAGGACTTCATGCGCTGGTATGCGCCCCATCAGCGCTCCACTGGATTCGTCCCCTGCTGCGTGGATCGCAGCGGGCCGGACTGGCTGGTGGAGCACGACAGCCACGGGCAGCTCATCTACGGCGCACGGGAGTGCTTCCGCTTCACGGGTGATCTCGCCTTCCTCCGGGAGATGTGGCCCCATGTGAGAAAGGCCGCATGCTTCATCGAGAGGCTGCGGGCGCGCCGACTCACGCCGGAGTATCAGGCGAAGGAGAAGAAGGATCGCCACGGCCTGCTGCCCGAGTCCGCGAGCCACGAGGGCTACCTCGCTCATCCGGTGCACTCTTACTGGGATGACTTCTGGGCACTGCGCGGATTGATCGACGCCGCCGCCATCGCTCGCGAACTGAAGAAGAACAAGGATGCGGATGCCTTTGAGAAGATCGCCGCATCGCTCCGCCAGTCCATCAACGACTCCCTGCGCCTGGTGATCGCGGAGCGGAAGCTCGACTACATCCCCGGCTCCGTGGAATGGGCGGACTTCGACCCCACCGCCACGTCGAATGCGATCTCGCTGCTGCAATTCGACGACCTGATGCCGCGCGAGCAACTCGACGCGATGTTCGATCTCTTCGTCCACGATTTCCGCCGGAAGCATCGGGGGGAGATGGAGTGGAAGAACTATACGGCGTATGAGATCCGTATTGTCGGAGCCCTCGTCCGCCTCGGCAAACGGGACGAAGCTGCAGAGCTGTTAGAAACTTTCCTCGCGGACCGACGACCGTTGCGCTGGAACCAGTGGCCGGAGATCTCCTGGAAGGATCCGCGCAGTCCCGGCCACCTCGGCGATGTGCCTCACACGTGGATTGCGGCGGAGTACATGCTGGCATTCGCCAGCCTCTTCGCGTGGGAGCGCGAGAGCGACGAGTCACTGATGATCGCATCCGGCATTCCTGCCGCGTGGCTGGATGGACCTCGCGGCGTGGAAGTGAAGGGCTTGCACACTTGGCACGGCACCCTTGATCTCACGATCAAGCAGGATAATGCTTTGCTCATCGAACTGTCCGGAGATTTGCGGATACCTCCCGGTGGCTTCGTTCTGCGCCCTCCCTGCCCCGGACCGATCAGGTCGGCGACCGTGAATGGCAAGGCGATTCCGTCGATCTCCCCGGATGAGATCGTGATCCACGATTTCCCCGCGAAGATCTCGATCAGCTTCAACGAGACCCGCCAGAAAACCCGCCGCCAAGCTGCCAAGGAAGCCTGAAACCCGTTGCCATGAAACCCGACCCCCTGCTCCCCGCGCCGCACGCCTGCCTGCTATCGAACGGCAGCTACTTCACCTTCATCACGTCCGCCGGGACCGGGCAGTCGCGCCGTCATGGCCATGTGGTGAACCGCTGGCACGGGGACCCGGTGGAAGATGCGCAGGGGCAATTCATCTACCTGAGGGATCTCGAAAGCGGCGCGCTCTGGTCCGCGGCCATGCAGCCGATGAAATGCGAAAGCACCAGCTACCGGTCTGCCAGCCCTTGTGGAACCTTCTGGATTTCCAATGAGGCGAATGACGTCCGCGCGGACCTGATCATCGCCGTGTCCCCCCATGACGACCTCGAAGTGAGGTGCCTGAAGCTGACCAACCTAACAGGAAAAATCCGGAGGATCGAGGTGACGAGTTTCATAGAGACCGTCCTCACATCGCAAGGTGCGGACGTGGGCCATCCGGCCTTCTCGAAGCTCTTTGTCCAGACGTCGCGCGAAGAGAACGCCTTGTTCGCGGAGAGAAGGCCGCGGGGTGCCGACGAAACCTGGCCGTGCCTTTTCCACTCGATCACGGGTGCTACCGCGGACTCGTGGGAAACGGACCGGATTCGATTTCTCGGACGCGGGCGAACCGTGGCCAATCCTCAGGCTTTCGAGAATGAGGCATTGTCGGGATCGGTTGGCAATGTCCTTGATCCGTGCCTGAGCCTTCGGACGATTGTGACGCTCGGACCAAATGAAGAATCGGTCGTTTGCTTCATCACCGGGATCGCGGAGAACAAGGAAAGCGCTTCGTCTCTCGTCGGAAAATACTCGGGACTCGGAGCCATCGACCGCATCCTTGTCGAAGCCAGGAAGGCCGAGGAGAGTTTGAGACGCGAACACGGGATCGACGATGCGATGGCAGCGAAGTTCCAAGCACTCGCCGCCGCGATGCACTATGAACATCGTAGTTTGAATCCATCTCACAGAGAAGCATCCGCATCGGCGATGCCACCGGTGCCGCGCGATCGGCCCACCGTGGTTGCTTGCGACGGATGGTCGGGCGCATCCACGCAGGATGCCCTGAAAGCGCGGAGCTACTGGGCTATTAAAGGCTTCTTCACGAACTTCGTGGTGCTCGACGAGGCAGGCACGAATCCACAGGGCCACGACGACCGCGTCTTCACCCTCGCTCCATCTACACTCGGAGAGTCTGGTAAATCTTCCTTGTTGGCCATCGCCGCCTTGGTGGTGGAAGGCTCCCTGCCGGAAGCCGCGGGCAACCACGCACCCGGACCACCGCCCCGGATCAAGGAAGCAACTAAAGGCGGCAAGATCCCCGAAAGCGAGAGCCTGCGGTTTTTCAATGGCTACGGTGGCTTCAGTGAGGACGGCAGCGAATATGTGATCCGCCTGCCACGCGAAGGAAAGAGGCCGCCGATGCCGTGGATCAACGTGGTGGCGAACGAGCACGCCGGATTCCTCGTCAGCGAGAGTGGAGCAGGCTGCACCTGGGCACGGAACAGCCAGGCGAACCGGCTGACACCTTGGTCGAACGAACCGGCGAGCGATCCTCATGGCGAGGCCCTTTACCTGCGCGACGAAGCGAGCGGCGAGGTTTGGTCGCCGCTGCCCGGGCCGGTTTGCCAGCAAGGCGACCACGAGGTCCGCCACGGCTTGGGAGCCACCCGCTTCCTCTCGTCTCAAAGCGGCATCGATCAGGACACCGTGATGTTCGTCCCGCGGCATGACGCGGTGAAAATCGTGATCGTGCGACTGGCGAACCGGAGCGGCGAAGATCGCAAGCTCTCCATCACCAGCTACCAGCGACTCGTCATGGGCTCGCTACCCGAGGCACGCAGCCTCATCGTCACCAGACAACCGGATGATGGCAGCCTCCGGGCGAAGAATCCTGCAGCGGGTGATTTCACGGGAGGCATCGCCTTCGCCGCGCTGTCCCTCAACGGAGTCACGGCGAATGGATCATCCATCGGTTGCGACCGGCTTGGCTTCCTTGGTCGGCACGGCACGCCTGCCAATCCCGCCGCACTGTGTCCCGGAGGTGAACTCGACGGGGCCTGCGGAGCCGGCCTTGATCCATGCTTCGTCCAGCAGTCCGCTTTCACCTTGCCCGCAGGGGCTACGGCGGAGTGCGTGATTCTGTTAGGCGAGTCGATGTCGGACCAGGGTGCCGACCAACTCGTCGCACGATATGGCGATTTTGCGACTGCCCGGGCCGCATTGACCGAGGTCCAGGAATTTTGGAAAGCGCTGACAGGCACCATCAAGGTCACCACGCCCTCGCCGGTGCTGGATCTGATGGTGAATGGCTGGCTGCCCTATCAAACGCTGTGCTGCCGAATGTGGGCTCGCTCCGCCTTCTACCAATCCAGCGGGGCCTTCGGCTATCGTGACCAGCTTCAGGATTCAGGCTCGCTCCTGCAACTCGACCCAGCCATCGCCCGGCGGCAGATCCTGCTGCATGCGGAGCAGCAATTCGCGGAGGGCGATGTGCTCCACTGGTGGCATCCGGCACCCATAGACCGGGGGCTACGGACGCGATTTTCCGATGATCTGCTGTGGCTTCCATTCATCACCTGCGACTACCTCCGCGCTACCGGGGATGCCACGATCCTCGATGAGGAGATACCCTATCTAAAAGCCGCGATTCTGGCCGATGGACACGATGAGAACTACCTGACGCCCGAGCCCGCGGGCGAATCGGGGTCGCTCTATGACCACTGCTGCCGCACCATCGACCGCTCGCTGGCCACCGGCGCGCACGGTCTTCCTCTGATGGGCACGGGCGATTGGAATGACGGCATGAGCCGGGTAGGCCGAGAGGGAAAGGGTGAGAGCATTTGGGTAGGATTCTTTCTCTATCGCATCCTCGGCTCCTTCATCCCGGTATGCGAGAGCCGTGGCGATTCGGACCGCGTCGCTATCTACGAGGAGCATCGTACCAAACTGCTCGCCGCGCTGAACGATGGCGGCTGGGATCGCGAGTGGTATCGCCGCGCCTACTACGACAATGGCGCGCCGCTCGGCTCGAAGGAGAGCGACGAATGCAAGATCGACACGCTGGCGCAATCTTGGGCCATCCTTTCCAAGGCTGCATCACCGGATCGCGCCGCGCTGGCCATGGAGGCGATGGAGCGGGAACTGGTGTCGGAGCAGGAAGGCATCATCCGCCTGCTCACCCCGCCTTTCATCAATACCCCGAACGACCCGGGCTACATCAAGGGCTACGTCGCCGGAGTCCGCGAGAATGGAGGCCAATACACTCACGCTGCGTGCTGGGCCGTGCAGTCCATCGCCGAGCACGGGGAGAACAACCGCGCGCTGCGCCTGTGGGAAATGCTCGCACCGGTATCCCACTCGCTCACACCCGAGGCGGCGAATCTCTACAAGGTGGAGCCCTACGTGGTGGCTGCAGATGTTTACGGAGCGCCTCCGCACATCGGCCGCGGCGGCTGGACGTGGTACACCGGCTCTTCCGGATGGATGTATCGCGTCGCCATGGAATCCATCCTCGGCCTTCGCATCGAGGACGGCGCGACGTTGGTGATGAAGCCCTGCATTCCGGACGAATGGCCGGAATACTTGATCGAGGGCAGGCTGCCGAATGGATCGGCGGGCTACCGGATCACCGTCCTGAACCCGGAAGGCTTCGCGAGATCCGTGCAGGCCGTGACCTTGGATGGCGTCGAGCAAAAGATCTCGGAAGGCATCGCCAAAATCCGCCTGCCCCGGGACGGAGCGGAGCACGACATCCGCATCACCTTGGGATAGCCATTCAGGCTTCCTTCACCTCCTGCCGACGCTCGCGCAGGGCGGGAATCGCGCCCATCAGGAATCCGATCAACGTCAACACGATGACGCCCAAGTCGCCGATCCTCGCATAAAGCGTGGTCGGTGGATCGACAGGAATGTCGAGTTGAGTGAGGAGGTGCCCGCGGGTGAAGTGGCTGCCATTCTCATCGCGGAGTTCCTGGAGGCGGCCACCTTCGGGATGCATCGTACTTCCGGTGGAGCTGATCGCGGCGCTGACGCCGGTATTCGCGCAGCGGATCATCGGTCGGCGCAGCTCGATCGCGCGAAAGCGGGCATTCGCGAAATGCTGGGCCGCACCCGGGCTCTCCTTGAACCAGCCGTCATTCGTGATGTTCACGATGATCTGCGGGCCCTCGCGGACGAACTTCCGCAGCAGGCGCGGCACGGTGTCTTCAAAGCAAACGGACGGGATCACGCCCACCTTTTCATCGCCGATTGCCACCGGCAGCGGCTCCAGGCTTTCGCCCTGACTGAAAGCGCCGGAATACTTCGCACCGGACTGCTGCTCGTAGATCTTCGCGAGGAAAGGCAGCTTTTCCACGAGCGGGATGTATTCACCGAAGATGACCAAGTGATGCTTCCGGAAAGTCTGGAGCGAGCCATCGGCCGGCATCACCGCGAGCGAGTTCCACGCGCGCGCATCCTTCTTCATGATGGGCTCGTCCCCTTGCCATTCCGCTTCCAGCTCGGTCAGCCCCAGCATCAGCGTGAAGTCACCTCCGCCCTGGCGGATGCGCTCGAGGGTGGTCCAGTTCTCCTGCGCTGTGGCCCAGTCGCCGTCATCCATGCGCAGGATGCGGCCGGTCAATGCCGTCTCCGGCCAGATCACCCAGTCCGGTTTCGGTGCTGAGCTTCCGGGGGAGTTGAGTGAATGAATCACCTCGCCATCCACGACGCCGAGCCCCTCAAGCGTTTCGTCCTCATAGCGCAGATGAATCTCAAAACCTTCCACAAGCTGACGCGAGGCCTCCTGTGGAATGTTGAGCTGCACCAGCAGCGCATTCAGCCGGATCGACTCCACCTTCCGCGCGGAAAAGATCCGCCACATGCCGTAGCCGTAGGTGGCGAACATCGCGGCGATGACGCACGTGAAGGCCAAACGCTTCCGCAGGCCGCTGGAGTGAAACTGCGAGACTCGACGGACGAACACTTGCAACAAGACCGCCTGCACGAAGATCGGCAGGATGGACAAGCCGGTCGCGCCCAACAGATCCGCCGCCTGCGCGAAGACGAGCGACTCGGAAAACGCGGTGCCATAAGTATTCCACCCGAAGCCCGTGAAAAGCCATCCGCGGAGCAGCTCCAGCCCCGTCCACACCAAAGCACAGGCCAGAGCGTGACGCGGCACATGGAAGAACCCCTTCTCCTCCCCGCGCCATGGATTCCCCCACGTCGCCGCGAAGAGAGCCCAGATCGCCGGAAAAAGCGCGAGGTAGATGGAGAGCGCCGCCCACCCCGCATCACTGACGGTGCGGAGCCACGCCAGATTCGGCAGGAAGAATGCGAGACCTGTTAGAAGACCGAAGCCGAAGGCCTTGCGCTTCCGCTTCCCCTCCCCCAGCGACCACAGCGCGAACAGCAGCGGCAGGAAAACAATCCAGACGAGCTGGCTGTATCCGTGGGGCGGAAACAGCGCGGCCATGCCAAGTCCGCTGGCCACGGCGGCCAGCGGTCGGAGGAAGAGATGCGTGACCTTCATGCAGATGCAGCGTCAGGCCATGCGGCTCTTGGCGTCCGCCTCGATGGACGACCACAGGCTATCGAGCGATGCGGCCACCTGTGCCTTTGAGGCAGCGAGGTCGGCTGCAGGAGCGGCCTTGCCAAAGAGGTAGAACTTGATCTTCGGCTCGGTGCCGGACGGGCGCACCGCAAAGGAGCGACCGTCGGCGAGATCGACGAAGAGCATCTTTTCCTTCGGCAGGGCATCACCCTCGGCATCGAAGAGATCCTGCGTGGCGAAGTCGCGGATCTTCGCGACCGCGGAGCCGTCCACTTCGGTCGGCGGGTTCTTCGAATAGGAAGCAGCCAGAGCGGCGATCTTCGCGGCACCGTCGGCACCCTCCATCACGAGCGACTTGCCGCGCTCCTCGTGGTAGCCGTATTCGGTGAAGATCTCATCGAGCAATTCGGCCAGAGTCTTGCCCACGGACTTTGCATAGGCGGCCACTTCCGCGAACATCACCGCCGCGCCATTGCCGTCCTTGTCGCGGACGAAGTCACAGCCGAGGTAGCCGTAGCTCTCCTCACCGCCGAAGAGGAAGAAGCGCGAATACTCCAGCCGCAGGTTGCGGGTGGTCGTCTCGTCGAGCGAGCGGTAGTCGCCCTTCTTGTCGGCGGGGATGGCTTCCTCATACTTGCGGAGCTTCTCGGCGATGTACTTGAAGCCGGTGAGCGTATCGACCACGCCGATGCCATAGCGGTGCGCGATGGCGCTCTGCAGCTCGGTGGTGACGTAGGTCTTCACGAAGAGAGCGCGGGCACGGGTGGTGTCATTCAGCCAGCCGATCTCAAATGCGGTCTTCGCACGATACCATGCCATCAGCGAGCCGATCTGGTTCCCCGTCAGCAGGCGCATCTGGCCGGCGGAGTCGCGGACCACCACGCCCATGCGGTCATTGTCCGGGTCGGTGCCGATCACGATCTCCGCACCTTCCTTGATCGCGAGATCCACACCCATCTTGAGTGCCGGGGCGTTTTCGGGATTCGGCGAATCGACCGTCGGGAAGCGTCCATCCTGCACGTCCTGCTCTGGCACGGTGATGACGTCGAAGCCCAGCTCGCGGAGCATCGGCACGATGATCACGCCACCGACCCCGTGGAGATTCGTGTAAACGACGCGCGTCTTCGCGCCTTCGAGCAGTTGCGGCTGCATCAGCAGGGACTTCAGGCGATCCATGTAGCGGCGGTCCATTTCCGCACCCAGCGTGGTCACGGTGCCATGCTCGGCTGCAGGCAGCGCCTCATAGATCTCGCTCTCGAGGGCATTCACCTCGGCGATGATGCCGGAGGCGTCCGGCTCCACGATCTGCGCGCCATCGGTGAAGTAGGCCTTGAAGCCATTGTCATGTGCGGGATTGTGGCTGGCGGTGAGCACCACGCCGGCATCCGCCCGCAGCTCGCGGATGGTGAAAGAAAGCTGGGGTGTCGCACGGCCCGACTCATAGAGATAGGCATCGCAACCAAGCTCGGTGCTGACCTTCGCGCAGAATTCCGCGAAGTCCCGGGAGAAGTGGCGGCTGTCGTGGGCGAAGACGAGCTTCGGCTTCCGCGACGGGCCGACGTGCTTCTTCGTGTAGGCGATGAGGCCGCGGACGGCGCGGGAGACGTTGAAGAAGTTCATCGTCGCGGTGCCGAAGCACGGGTGCTCCGGGCGATCGTTCGGGCCGCCCTTCCCCTGCTCCGCGGTGGTGACCACCTTGCCGATGGTGCGACCGCGCAGGCCGCCGGTGCCGAAGGCGAGGGTCTTGAAGAAGCGGTCGTTGATTTCCTCCCACTGGCCCGCTTCCGCAAGCTCGGTGATGGCGGCCTCCGCCAGAGGCGAGGCCGAGCCGCGGAGCAGCAGGTCGATGTTCTTCCGAGAGCTTTCGAGGATCTGGCCGGAGGCGAGGGCTTGGTCGAGAAGGGAGGCGAGGACGCTCATTTCGCGCTGGATGCTAGCGCCCTGATGCCCCATGGCAATGCCTCCCATGCGACATCTGCTCGAAGCCGCCCTCGCCCGCCGCGCCCCGCTGCGGCAGCCCGGGACCAATGCCTTGCGGCTGATCGACGGGGATGGCGACGACCTGCCGGGTTTGGAACTGGAGGATTTCGCGGGAAAATGGCTCCTCTCCACCCGGGATCGCCACCCACCCGCGCCGCTGGTGGAGTGGCTGAGATCGAAGGGACACGCGACCTACTGGAAGCAACTCGACCAGCAGCAGAAGGAATCGCCCGCGCACCTCTGTGGACCGGAGCAGGATGAGCCGTTTCCCATTCAGGAGAGCGGGCTGAACTTTGAGATCTCGTTCCAGTCCGGTTATTCACAAGGAATCTTCCTCGATCAGCGCGACCGCCGCGCCGAGCTGAGATCGCGGCTATCTGCCGGGCAGACCCTGCTGAATACCTTTGCCTACACCGGAGCATTCTCCGTCTTCGCGGCAGCGGCGGGAGCCACCACGACCACGCTGGACCTGGCCCAGCCGTATCTCGACTGGGCGAAACGGAACTTCGAGCTCAACGGCTTCGATCCTTCCGCACACTATTATTGCAAGGGCGATACCTTTCACTGGCTGGCCCGCTTTGCAAAACAGGGCCGGACATTTGATGGCATAGTGCTCGATCCTCCCACATTTTCCCGGGATAAGGACGGGAAGGTCTTCCGTGTAGAAAAGGACTATGGCCGCCTCGCCGAGTTGGCCATGAAATGCCTCACGCCCGGCGGGTTCCTTTTGGCATCCACGAATTGCCGCACGCTGTCTCCGCGAGACTTTGAGGCGCAGCTCCGCGGCGCGTCCCGCAGGCCGGTTAAGATTCGCCATAACGACATGCCTGCCGACTTCACCGGCGAGCAGTATCTGAAAAGCGTCTGGGTGGACACCTGATTGTAGCGGCTCAGGCGACATCCAAGTGTCGGATGATCCGCGCCGGGACACCGGCCACCACGACATTGGCAGGGACATCTTTCGTCACCACTGCTCCGGCTGCGATGACAGCATTGTCTCCGATGGTGACACCGGGATTGATCACCGCATGTCCGCCGATCCAGACATTGTCGCCGATCGTGATCGGCTTCGCATATTCCAGGCCGCTAATGCGAGTAGCGGCATCGAGAGGATGTGCTGCTGTGAAAATAGACACGCGCGGCGCGATCATGCAATTGTCACCTATCCGGACCTCACAGCAATCCAGCACTATAAGATCGTAATTCGCATAGAAATTCCGGCCGACATGGAAATTGTATCCATAGTCGCAGCGGAAGGGTGGCTCGATGAAGACATTCTCTCCTGTACTGCCGAGCAACTGCCCGAGAATATCGCCCCGCTCTGCCATCTGCTCCTCTGTGGTCGCATTGTAGCGGCGGCAGAGTTGCTTGGCCTGTTGGCGCTCATTGAAAAGCTGTTCGCCGAAAGACTGATAAAGTTCACCGGCGATCATCTTCTCTTTCTCCGTGGGCATGGCGTGGAATCTAACCGAAGGCGGCTATCCCACCAGCGGATAGGTGCCTACGCCTAACAAACGCACCAGAAATCCAGACTTTCCACATACCCAGCCCCGATGGCCAGCCCGCGGATTTCCTCCCGCACGCCAGCGAGACCCACCGCTGAAAGCAACACCGCGTCCCGCCAGCGCCGCCCCAGATCCTCCAGACCCGCCACCTCCGCACCATGAATCACCTCGCCGATCCGGCGCGGGTGAACATCGATGAACCCGTGGAGGCGGACCCCGAGTGCGAGCAACTCCCGGGCGAGTGACTTCCCAATGGGTCCCGCCCCGGCAATGACCACTCCTCTTTCCCGCACCTCATCCAAGGCCGCCAGATGAAAGGCGCGCATCTGCTGGCGTGCTTTCTCACCGTAGCGGGAATCACTTCGGGTGAGCCTGCTGGTAGAGTCCCGCCAATCCAGAAGCACTTCCGGGACTTTCGCGAATCGGGCGCCGCGGTGAAGCATACGAAGCCAGACATCGTGGTCTTCCGCCCAAGGAACATCCTGATACCCGCCGACCGCTTCAAACGAGTTTCGCCTAACGAGCACGGTCGGATTAATGACGGGATTTTCAACGAATCGATTGATTGAAACAGCATCGTGATCAAGCAGTCGATTTGCCCAATCCACATACCGAGCCATGCCATTTCCCAGTGATCCAACGATCGAAACGTTTGTTGTAATCACATCCACATCACCCACCATCGCCCTTCCCCACTGAAGCTGGAGACGTTTCGGGTGACTACGATCATCAGCATCCATACGTGCGATCCAAACAGAGGAGGCGATTGAAAACCCCGATTGGAATGCACCAACAACACCGGATGATCGTTTGTTTGAAATCAGTTTAATCCTTCCATCCAAACGACTCAGCCCGGCGACAATTTCGGCAGAACAATCGCTTGAATGATCATCCACAGCGATCAATTCCCAGTTTTCAAACGTTTGGTTACGCAAGCTCTCCACCGCCTCCTCGATGGTAGGAGCGGCATTCCGGAAAGGCAGGACGATGGAAATCGCGGGTGACATCTCTGACCCACTCATTCCCCGAGCCCGCGTGCATAGGCACCTGATTCATCGATGACCAAGACCATCGGTCGGCAGCAGATCTCGCAATCGTAGTCCATTTCCGCAGGCAACTCCTCCGGCGGAGGCACCACCACCTCAAAGGTCTCAAAGCAGGTCGGACACTGGACGAGTGCGGTTTCCATGTCGCGGAGCGTAAATGACTCTGTGAAAATTCGCCAGTTTGACCCGTAGAAAATCCAGTGCTATGAAGTACCCGTCGTGAAGTCTCCTTTCACAAACGCAGCACGACAAAAACCGATCTATACCACCATGAAACTCCACCATTTCATTCTAGCCGCAGCCATGCCGGTCGCATTCGCAGCCTGCAGCGAAAGCGACGTCGAAAAAGCGAAGGCCGAGGTGAAAGCCAATACTTCGGACCTTGAGGCGAAACTGAAGGACGCCGCCGCCAATGTCGAAACGAAGACCAAGGAAGCCACTGAGAAGCTTGGCGACGTCGCCGACGAAGTGACGAAAAAGGCAGAGTCCGCCACGTCGGAAGCCGGAGACAAGCTGAAGGAAAGCGCCGAAAAGGCCAAGGCTGCCACTGCCGAGAAGCTGCAGGAAGCTGCCGACAAGCTCCGCGAGGAATAAGACCGTATTCCGCCTTCACCTGTGACCGGGCGATCCGAGCGATCGTCCGGCCTTCTTGTTTCAACCGTCAAACGGACGCCGACACGCGGTTTCGCGCCTTGCCAATCCACCGGCCACGGGAAACAGTCATGCGTCCACCGAGACCCGTCATGAATTCCCGCATCGCTTGGCTCGCACTATTCTCCGCCGCCGGCCTGTGCCCGGCCCAGCAGCCCGCTGCTCCGTTGGCGCTCCCGAGCGGCCCTTTCGAGGTCAATGGCATCGCGGCCCGCGTCAACAGCACCGTGATCACTAAGAGCGAACTGAATTTCCGTCTCGCCCCGATCTACGCGCAACTCGCCGCGCAATTCCCGCGCCGCGGCGCTGAATTTGACCGTCAGGTCGGAGAAGCCCGTGAGAAGCTCCTTCAGGAGATGATCGACCGCGAGATCATCCTGTTTGAATTCAAGCAGTTGGAAGCGAAAGGCGCGAAACTCCCCGATCACGTCGTGGACAAGGAGATCAAGCGGAACATCCAGTCCACCTTCAACGGCAGCGAGGCGAAATTCGACGAGGAACTGAAGCGCGCCCGCATGACCCGTGACGGCTACCGCCGCATGACCCGCGAGCAGCTCATCGTGCAGGCGATGCGCGCCGAGCACTTCTCCGACGCCCCTCCTCCGCTGCCCGGCGAGATCCAGAAGGAATACAACGAGGTGAAGGACAAGATGCGCGACACCTCGAAGGACCTCATCACCTTCAACAAGATCTTCATCCCGATGGCGGACATCGACAATGCTCTCGCGACCCCTGAGAGCCAGCTTGAGCTCGCCGAAAAGCTGACCGCCGATATCAAGGGCGGCGCGGACATCGCTGAACTGGCGAAGAAGCATTCCCGTGACGCCTATGCTGCCGAGGGTGGATTCCAGGAAAACGTCCCGCGGACCGACCTTCAGCCTGAGTTCGCCTCGATCATCTTCAACGGCAAGACCGGTGACGTGGTCGGTCCGCTGGTGGACCCTGCGGGCTTTACCATCGTGAAGATCACCAAGATCACTCCTGGCCCCCATCCACCGCTGAGCGAGGTGCGCGACCTGATCGAGGACCGTGTCCGGACGAAGAAGAACTCCGTCACCTACGAGAAGTGGATCGCGAACAAGCGGAAGACGGCGATGATCGAAAAGAAGCTCTGAGCCTCTGCCCCGCTGGGCTCCATGCCTCGCATCCTGATCACCCTGGGCGACCCCGCCGGCATCGGCCCTGAGGTCGTCGAGAAGGCATTGGCGTCCGGCCAACTGCCCAAGGGCTTTGATTTCGAGGTGCTGGGGGACGCCAGCGGGATCAATCCCGGGAAGCCGGATGAGGAATCAGCAAGACGAGCGCTGGATGCGCTTGAAGCGTCCGTTCGAATTCTAAAGTCAGATTCTGATGCATTGGCTGTCGTAACAGCTCCTGTTTCAAAGGCTACCCTTCAGGCAGGTGGCTTTCCATTTCCGGGGCAGACGGAATTTTTCGCACATCGCTTTGATATTAATGAATATGCGATGTGCTTGAGCGGCCAGCGGCTGAGCGTGGGATTAGCCACCATTCATATTCCCCTCGCATCCGTTTCAAGCTCCCTGTCCGTTGAATCAATTGTTTCAGTCGGCGGACTTTTGGAAGACTTTGCTCGCCGTCGGGCGCGTCGTACTCCCCGGATCGCTGTTGCTGGATTGAATCCACATGCTGGAGAAAACGGTCGTTTCGGTGATGAGGAGGACAGGATCATCAGTCCGGCGATTGATCGATTGAATCAAACGTTTCCAGGCGTATTCAGCGGACCTCATGTCCCCGATGCCATTTTCCGTCAGGCCGCCGAGGGCGAGTTCGATGCGGTGCTGGCCATGTATCATGACCAAGGGCTGATCCCTCTCAAGCTGCTGGATTTCGACACGGGGGTGAATGTCACCCTCGGTCTGCCGAAGCCCCGGACCAGCCCAGACCATGGAACCGCCTTCGGAATCGCGGGCAAAGGGATCGCCCGGCCCGACTCGATGATCCACGCGATCAAACTCGCCTGCGAACTCGCTTGAAACGATGCTCTACGACACCACCTCCGATGTGATCCGGAAAGCCCTGCGCGGGCTCGACCTCGCCCCATCGGAGGCCGCCGCGCGCTCAGACCTGTCCGAACGCGAGGTGATTTCCGCGAGTCGCGGGCCTGCTTTCCGCGAGACGCTGCTGCTGCTCGCGCCATCGCTCGGACTGGATGGCCCCTCCCTAGCCGGGCTGCCGGAATACGTTCCCCCAGCCTCCGACTTGCCGGAGATCATCCGCTTGGAACTTCCGTTTGATGATGAGACGGTGAATGCTTGGTTGGTTCAGGCGGGTCCTGATGAATATCTGCTTTTCGACACTGGCACCCGCGCCCCACACGTCCGACAGGCGCTCGATGACCGCGGTATCCAGAAGGTTCACGTCCTGATCACCCATCAGCACGGCGACCATATCGACGGCCTCCAAACACTCGAAGGCCGCACGCTGTCCGTCACGATCCCCCCAAACAACGCCAAGCCCGGCGATGTCCTGACTTTCGGCGATCTCACTGTCACGGTCATCGACCTTCCCGGACACTGTCAGGATGCGGTCGGATATGTCATCGAAGGCTTGGCGCATCCCGTCTGTGTGACCGGAGACGCACTCTTCGCTGGCTCCATGGGCGGCTGTGCCCCCGGTGTCCCCTATCAAGCGGCACTCAAATCGCTCCATGCTCATGTGCTATCCCTCCCGGATAACACAATCCTCCTCCCCGGCCACGGCCCGGAAACCACTGTTAGGTCAGAAAAGATCGGGAATGCCTTTCTAGCCTCCGGAACACCTCAGTAGCAAAATAACATCGGATCGCCCAGCTAAGATTCAGGAGATCCATCTCACTTCACTTGGGGGCCATATCGGCCACGCGAGCCCCTTTGCAAAGGGGATACTGATCCATGAAATCCTTGATGAGCGGCTTCATCACATTGATTGAGTCGCCATAGATATAGAGCGCAGTTTCGGTTGGCCCCTGCCAGTGGGACTCAATCTCTCCATGTCCTTTGAGTCGCGCATCGATCTCGGCGATGACTACATTGATGTCCGACTCCTCGTAGACGTCGTCGGGAAGATTCACTCCGTCGAGGTAGATCGCAAATCCTTCGCGGACCCCGAAGGGAATCTCTCTTATCATCTTATCCCCATCGAACACCCTGATCTTTGATCCTTTTGGCGCGCCACGCCCTTCAAGGAATTCGGCAACGAAAGGAATGCTCTCCTCGGGCGAGGATAAGACCATGTGCACATCGATAAACTCGATCTCACCTTCCTTGCTCTGCATCGTTCCGCCACCGTCGGTGCTACCGTAACCCCTTGCCCTGAGGACTTCGTCGAGAGGTTCTTCGTAACGCTCACCTCGATCCATCGGCCCGATCTTGTGATTGAACTGTGCCGTGACAGAAACTTGGGAATCCGGAGCGACCGCTTCGCCGGCATCTTTGCTGCACCCGAAGCTGCCGAGAAGTGATGAGAGGAGACCCATGGTGAGCAGTAGATTCTTGGCTTGGGAGCGATTCACTTTTCCTTCGCAGAACAGCATCAATCAGCCAGTTTGAATCCGGGTATCCAACGATTCTGACAGAGCTGAGCTTCCGGGAAATCCTCAAACAGAAGCCCCCTGGATTGTCAATTCAAGAGCAGGACCAGCTCACTTGAGATGCAGCGGATCCGTAGCCCTATTGCTGGCCAGCCCAGTGAACTCAAACTGACATCGTCTTGAGCCGGAGCACGAAAAAGGGGAGGCCCTGCGGACTCCCCTCTTGGGAAATGAACTGGAGTTTCCTGACCCTGTTTACATGCCCGGCAGCTCGACGGTGCGGGAGTATTGGAAGGACTCCTGGGCGAGGATCTTCTCGCGGACCTTCTGGTCGAGGGCGGCGTTGTTCAGGCGGATGACGGCCGAGTCGGAGAGGACGGTGATGCCGATCTCCACGCCGGTCAGGCGGCCGGCCTTCAGCTCCTCGCTCGTGACCTGCGGGGAAAGGCTGCCAGTCGAAATCTTCTGGGCATCGATGCCATTGCCACGGAGGCGGATCTCATTGCCCGCGCCGGAGTCACCGAGGGTCACGCGGACCGGGAAGGTCTGAGGGGCACCGCCACCGCTCGCAGGCTTGGTCACCTCGACCTGATAGGTCAGGGTGAACTGATAGACGTTCTCGCAAACGAAGTTCTCCACGTCCGCAACCTTGGAGGAATACTTGCTGGAGAATGCCTGCTCGAGGTCTTCCTTTCCGAGCAGATCTTGGAAGGTCTGATCCGGATTCACCAGCAAGCGGTAGAGGACGAAGGTGGCGGACTTGTCATCCTCGTCACCTTGCACCGGATCCTGCCACTTGAGCTGGTAGCCCACGGCGGAAACGTCGCCGCCGAGGTCCTTGGTGCCGCCGATGTTGCCCTCGTAGCGGTCGGTGGCTGCGGTGAAGAAGATCAGTTCCGCGGCATTCGTGCTCTGATTGGCGCTCGGACCCGGGAGCTGGGACTCGACCTGCGTGTAGAGCCACTCGAAATTGTTGCCACGACGGGAGACCAGCGACTCGAAGTCCTTGGCCATGGTGTCGAGCATCGACTTCGCCTGACGGGACGCGCGGATCTCGGAGCGACCGCGCTGCCAGGTATCCACGGCGACACCGGTGATGGACACCAGCACCGCGACGATGACGGTGGTGATGGCCATGGCCACCAGCAGCTCGATCAGGGTGAAACCGCGGCGGCGCGCGGAGGAAAGCGGGTTTTTCATGGTGAGTGATCCGCTCAGCGGCGGACGGCAAGATTGCGGGTGAAGACCGGCTTGGTCATGGTGGAAGCATCAAACTTACCATTCGGGCCGACAAACTCGACGGAGCTGTTTGGAACGATGAAGAACTCGGCAGCGAAGGCGATGACAGCCTCCGGGTAGGAGCTCGATCCGGAACCGGTGCCGGCGGAGTCGCCGTCATCCGGGGTGGGATCATTGATCTCGCCGGCGGTGCCACGGGTCAGTTGGCCGCCGCTGAAGACGAGCTGGGTGAGCTTCACGCTGAAGATGCGGCCATCCAGGGCCTTCAGGTCTTCCAGCAGTTCGCCATCGTTGCGCTGGCGGACGGCAGGCTGGACGATGAAGTCCTTGCCTGCGACGCCACCATTGCGGGTGAAGGGCTCCATGGTGCCGTCCGAGCGGAGCTGGGTCGGATCACCGCGGTATTGGTATAGGAGGATCTCCTTGCCCTTGTCCGGGGCGGCCTTGATCCACTCGTAAGCCTTGTCGAAGCCGGTGGAGTAGGAAGTCGAGCCGGAGCCAGGACGGACCGTCACGAGCTCACGCTCGAGGGCGGAGGCCAGCCGGTCCGCTTCCTGCACGCTGATCGCGCGGCGCAGGTTGCTGGTGGCGGGGCCGAAGACGGCGAGGAAGGCGGTGAGCAGTAGCGCCAACACGCCGATCGCGATCACGGTCTCCATCAGGGTGAAGCCGCGAGCAATCCGGGATTTGTGGAATTTCATGACCATGAATTCAGAAAGTGGTGACTGTGGTGGGGATATTCATTTCTTCCGGACCACGGAAAAGAGAAGTGCGACCATTTCGCCACACGACGAAACCGGAGAAGTCGCGCTTGGCCGAGCCGGTCACGTGAGGCTGCTCGCCAAGCGGGCGGGTGCCGGTGCCGAGGATGAAGCTGGCTCCGGCGGTCTGGCAGATGCCTTCGGAGTTGAATTCGTAGGCGATGTAGTTGCCATTGAATGCCTGCTTGTCGGTGTCGATGTTTTCGGTGTCGAGATTGCCGTCGCCGGATTTGTGGTTCTTCTTGCTGTAGGTCTCGCTGAAATAGACACCCTCGGGCAGCATGATAGCCCGGCTCGAAACCACCCACTTGTCCTTCTGAGGTTCGCCTTGGGGGTTGAGTTCCTCATACACCACGACCATGCGGCGCTTGTAATTGTCAGCGTCACGCGGGTTGTTGACATCCACGAGGACCCTGGATCGCGTGCCCTTGCCCACGGCGATGGCGCGGGCTTCATCGAAGACTGCTTCCGCGGTCGCGATGCCGGTGGTGGTCCCCTTCCCGCCCATGCTTTTCAGGCCGACGGCCCCCATGGTCAGGAGAACGGAAATGATGAGGATGACGACGAGCAGCTCAATGAGGCTGAAGCCCCGGGCTGGACGAGCGGTTTTTTGGTGCATGACAGGTGTGGTTTTTTTGAATCTGTGCTCCGGGACGACCCGGATTGCAAGTCGGAATGTGTTTACATCGCGATTACGTAGAAAACGGTCATTCAAGATGCGTAGCGACCTTTCCGCGGTCCATCCATCCAGGCCCAGGCCGAGCGGACCATGTCGCGGACGTCATGGTGCTTCGCTTCCCAGCCGAGGACTTCCTTGGCGAGGGAAGGATCGGCCAGCAATTGCGGCGGATCGCCAGCACGGCGCGGACCATACTGGACCGGGACCGTCTTGCCGGTGATCTCTTCCACGGCGGAGATGATCTCCTTCACGGAGACCCCGACGCCCGTGCCGAGATTGCAGCGGACGGAGTCTCCCCCGGCAGCGAGGTGGTCGATCGCCTTCGAGTGGGCTGAGGCGAGGTCGGCCACGTGGATGTAGTCGCGGACGCCGGTGCCATCGGGCGTCGGGTAGTCTGTGCCGAAGACATCGACGTGCGGGATTTCCCCGGTCACGGCCATCAGGACGCGCGGGATGAGGTGGGTTTCGGGATTGTGGTCCTCACCGATCACGCCGTCCTCGGCGCAGCCGCTGGCATTGAAGTAGCGGAGGCAGACGCTTTTCAGGCCCCAGCCACGATCACAGTCGGCCAGCACCCACTCCAGCATCAGCTTGCTGCGGCCGTAGGGGTTGATGGGGTTCTGCGGATTGGATTCGGAGATCGGGATGGTCTCCGGCACACCATAGGTGGCGCAGGTGGAGGAGAATACGAAGCTCTTGCAACCGTGGGCCTGCATCACCTCCAGCAGCGTGAGCGGCTCGGCGGTGTTGTTCCGGTAGTATTTCAGCGGATCCGTGACCGACTCGCCGACGTAAGCGTAGGCGGCGAAGTGGACCACGGCACCGAAGCCATGCTTCGCGAAAAGCTCCGTCAGCAGCGCGCGGTCCCCCACATCGCCCACGACCAGCTCCACGCTCTCGTCAACGATCGCCTCGGGGTGACCATAGACCATATTGTCGAGGACCACGACCTTGCGGCCCTGCGATGCGAGCAAGCGGACGGTGTGAGAGCCGATGTATCCGGCTCCTCCGGTGACGAGGACTGGGGCAGACATTCTAGAGATTTTGGGAGCTTGACGAGGCGAAGAAACGGATTCCGGAGCTTCGTGTCAATGCGCCCGCTGGACTTGGCAGGAATCCAGTGAATAATTCGCCGTTACTGACGTTCCACTGCAACATGAGCACGACATCCCGTTGGCTGAAAGCCGCTGCCGCCACGGCAGCAACCCTTTTCCTCTCCTCCTGCTACTATGACCCCTACGCCGGTGGTGGTTACAGTGGTGGAGGCGGATACTACGGCGGCGGAGGCGGGGGCGGCCTCAGCACCACCTTTGTCTACACCAGCAGCGACCAATGGCTGTATGACCCCACGGTCTATTGCTACTACGACCGCTACCAGCGCCGCTATTACGACCCCTACCTTCACGGTTACTACCCCGTAGGCTACTGCCCGCGTCCGATCTACGGCGCGCATCACCCGCATGGCTGGAGCGGACGCGGCAATTGTCCGCCACCGTCCCATTTCCGGAATCGCTCGCTGTCGAATTACCAAAACCGCATCGATAACCTGAAGGCCGCGAATTACGCGTGGGCCCAGAAGGTGCGTGAGCGGAACGACGCGACGACGGAGGCCTGGCGCAACCAGCGGGCGAAAGCCGCCGCGAACTACCAGATGGCTCGCGACAACCAAGCCGCACGGAACCAGCAATTCCGCGAAAACCAGGCCCAGCGCAATCAGCAGTTCAAGGAGAACCAAGCCCAGCGCAACCAGAACTACCGCGACCGCCAGCAAGACTGGGCTGACAAGGTGCGCGCCCAGCGCCAGGGCGCCGCCGGAAATCTCGCCACCTCCTACCAACCGCAGACCCGGCCACAGGGCAACCCGCAGGCCGGTGGTGCCACGCGCCTCAACCAGCAAGGACGCCTGGCCGAGGCCCGCGCCCAGCAACAGGCCAACCAGCAGGCACGCGCCCAAGAGCGTCAGGCCCGCCAGGCTGAGAAGCAGCAGGGCAACGCAGGCGGCGGTGGTGGCGGCGGAGCTTGGAAGCAGAAGCAACAGGAGCGCCGGGACGCCCGCGGCAACTGATCTCCACCGAACAGACGCCTGATATTCACAGCCCTCGCCATCTCCGGTGGCGGGGGCTTTTCGTTTTTCACAGGATTTTTCTGCCCGGTTTCATCCCTTCACGTTCCCTAAAGGTTGCGTCTGCCACGGTGCGGGCATGAACTTCCCCGTTCGCCTCGCCGCCTGCACTGCGACCCTGCTCGTCGCGCTGCCGGGATGCCGCGTGACTCCCGCCGCCGGCCCGGATGTGGTGCTGCCGGTCTCTTGGAGGAATGCTGCTGGCTTTCCCACGGCTTCTCCCCAGCGCGACCTCTCGACCTGGTGGTCATCCTTCGGCGACCCGCAGATGACCCGGCTGATCCGTGAGGCGCTGGACGGGAATCGCGACGTGGCCTCGGCCATCGCCCGGGTCCGCCAGGCCCAGGCGCAGCGGGATGCCCAGCGCTCCTCGCTCTTCCCCACGCTGGATTTTGACGGTGGTCGCAGCTCGGGCAAGACCTGGGTGGACGGCGGCACGGATCGCTCCAGCACCGCCTACTCGGCCGGCCTTAGTGCATCTTGGGAGGCGGATTTCTTTGGCAGCAACCGTCAGGCAATCCTCGCCTCGTCAGCCGATGCCGAGGCGGCGAAGGAAAATCTCTACTCCGCACAGGCCTCTCTCGCATCGGAGGTGGCACTCGCCTACCTCGACCTGCGCTCGGCGGAGGAACGTCTCGCCATCGTGAAGCGCAGCCTGACCACCCGCGAGGAAACCACGCAGCTCGCCTCGTGGCGCGCGCAGGCCGGTCAGATCGACCAGCTCGAGCTGAAGCAGGCCGAGTCGAGCCTGGAGAGCGCCCGTTCACAGATTTCCTCTCAGGAGCAAAACATCGCGCAGACGAAGAACCGCCTCTCGCTGCTTTGCGGACGAGCGCCCGGCGGCATTTCCACCGGCTCCGGCCGTGTCCCCTCGCCTGCTCGCCGTCTCGCGATCGGCATCCCCGCCGACACGATCCGCCAGCGGCCGGATGTCCGCGGCGCAGGCTACCAGTGGGTGGCCGCCGTCGCCCGCACGAAGTCCGCGGAGGCGGACCGCCTGCCCAGCCTGCGCCTGTCCGGCTCGCTCGGCATCGACTCGCTCACCAGCAGCAAGCTCTTCAATCCGGAGTCCACCGCCGCCAGCCTGGTCGCCGGGCTCTCCGGGCCGATCTTCGACGCCGGTCGCATCCGCGCGAACATCGTGGTGCAGGGTGCCGCCGAGGAACAGGCGCTGTATTCCTACCAGTCCACCGTGCTCACCGCACTGTCCGAAGTGGAGGACGCGCTGATCGCCTGCCGTCGCACGGAGGAGCGCCTCGCCTCGCTGGAAAAAGCCGCGGCAGCCGCACGTGAAGCCTCCACGCTGGCCAGCCAGAAGTATCGCTCCGGCGTCATCGACATCACCACCGTGCTGGATACCCAGCGCAACGACCTCTCGCTTGAAGAAACCGTGGCCGCGGTGAAAGCCGACCGCGCCGCCGCCCATATCCAACTCTACAAGGCCCTCGGCGGAGGATGGTCCGCCGGTTCCTGAACACCCGATCACTTTTCCCAAATGAGCTCATCCGATTCATCGAAAGACCTCGCCGCCGTGCTCGAAGGCGGCAAGTCGCGGCCCGTCCTCAAGTGGGTCATCATCACCGCACTGGTCGCCGCAGTGGGTGCATCCGGCTATTCCTACTACAAGAAAAACAAGAATGGCGATACCGGCCCGGAATACGTGACCCGCTCGCTGGAGCGCGGCGAAATCTCGATCGAGATCACCGCAACCGGCACGCTGGCCCCGACCAACCAGGTCATCGTCGGCAGCGAGCTTTCCGGCACCATCGCCGAAGTTTATGTCGATACGAACGACACGGTGAAAAAAGGCCAGGAGCTGGCGAAGCTGGACACCATCAAGCTGGTCCAGCAGACCGAGCGCACCCGCGCCACCCTGCGCTCCGCGGAAGCACGAGTGAGCCAGGCAAAGGCGACCCTCCGCGAAAGCACGGCCTCCCACGAACGTCAACTCGAGCTGCACAAGCTGAGCGGCGGCCAGACGCCATCGAAGGCCGACATGGATACCTCGCAGGCCACCGTCGAGCGTGCCCAGGCCGATCTCGAAAGCGCCGAGGCTTCCGTGGCCGAGGCCGATGCGAACGTGAAGGCTAACGAGCGCGACTTGGAAAAAGCCATCATCCGCTCCCCCGTCAATGGCACCATCCTGCTGCGCAAGCTGGAGGTCGGCCAGACGGTGGCAGCGTCCTTCACCGCTCCCGAGCTTTTCACCATCGCGGAAGACCTGCGGAAGATGGAGCTCGTGGTCGCCGTGGCAGAGTCGGACATCGGTCGCGTGGACAAGGGCCAGGCCGTGGAGTTCGAGGTGTCCGCATGGCCGAAGCGCACCTACAACGCCTCGGTGAAGAAGGTCTTCTACGGATCCACCATCACCAACAACGTGGTGACCTACAGCACCGAGCTGGAGGTAAACAATGACGACCTCAGCCTGCGGCCCGGCATGACCGCCACGGCGGACATCTTCATTGAGCGGAAACAAGACGTCTTCGTGGTGTCGAATTCCGCGCTGCGCTTCGATCCAGTCGCGGCGGCAAAGCTCGGCCAGGGCGACAAGGACTCCGACCGCACCTTCGTGCAGCAGCTCTCCGGCGGCGGTCGCCGCTGGGGACGCGGTGGCAGCGGCATTCCCGCCGGCCCGGAAAAGAAGGGCACCAGTGTCTGGGTGATGAAGGATGGTACGCCGGTCGAAGTGAAGGTGACCACAGGCCTCACCGACGGAAACCAGACCGAGATCTCCGGCGAAGGCCTGACCGAAGGCGCGGAGATTATCGTCAGCGCGAAGCCTCCGATGAAGTCATGAAGAACCTCATCGAACTGCGCGGCCTGACGAAGACGTACGGTCGTGGCGATGCCGCATTCCAAGCGTTGCGCGGGGTGAACATGGACATCGCGGAGGGAGAATTCCTCGCCGTGATGGGTCCCAGCGGCTCGGGCAAATCGACGCTGATGAACCTGCTCGGCTGCCTCGATACTCCCAGCACGGGCAGCTACAGCTTCGGCGGCGTGGCCGTCGAATCCCTGAACAAGGACCAGCGCTCGCTGCTCCGCCGCACTGCGCTCGGCTTCATCTTCCAAGGCTTCAACCTGCTCGCACGGACCTCCGCGCTGGAAAATGTGGAGCTTCCCCTGCTCTACCGCGGCTATTCGCGCAAGCAGCGCCACGAGATGGCGCGCAAGGCCCTCGCCAGCGTGGGCCTGCCGGACAAGGAGCGCAACACGCCCTCCGAACTCTCCGGCGGCCAGCAGCAGCGCGTCGCCATCGCCCGCGCGATCGTCACCAATCCCGGCACCCTCTTCGCCGACGAGCCGACCGGCAACCTGGACTCGAAGACCACGCTCGAGGTGATGGAGCTGCTCTGCCGCCTCAATGAAGACCTCGGCATCACCGTCATCATGGTGACCCACGAGGACGACGTCGCCCACTACGCCAAGCGCATCGTTCACGTCCGCGACGGCTTGATCGGTTCGGACGAGATCAATACCAACCGCACCCCTAGAAGACGATGAGCATGTTTTGGAATGCCTTCATCATCGCCCTGCGAGAGATCCGGCGAAACCTCACGCGCGCTTTCCTCACCGTGATCGGTGTGGTGATCGGTGTGGCCGCCGTGGTCACTCTCGTCACGCTCGGCCGTGGTGCCACGGAGACCGTAAAAGCCCAGATCGAAAAGGTGGGCAGCAATCTTCTCACCCTCCGCCCGGGTCAGGGCTGGGGGCCGCAATCCGCGCCGCTTTTCAGCCAGGACGATCTGGATTCCATCCGGGATCAGATCCCGGGCATCCGGTCGATCGCCCCGATGTCGAACACCAGTGTCCAGGCGATCTCCGACGAAGAGGCCCGGCAGACCGACATCCAGGGAACCACTCCGGCCTACTTCCCGATCGGAAACTGGGATCTCTCCGACGGACGCTTCTTCACGGACGAGGAGGTGGTCGATGGAGCGACGGTCGCCGTCATCGGCGAGACGATCCGCAAGGAGCTTTTCCCCCACGGCGATGCCATCGGTCAAAAGATCCGCCTGCAAAGCACCGCCGTCACCGTGATCGGCATCACCGCGGTGAAGGGACAGGCCGGCTGGGGTGATGACCTCGATGACAACATCATCATCCCCATCACCACGCTGCAGCGGCGGTTGAACGGCCAGCTTTCGAAGCAAAACCTCGGGCAGATCATGATCTCCACCGAGGACAACTACCCCAGCGAAGCCGTGGTGGCGGACCTGACCTCGTTGATGCGCGAGCGCCGCTACCTCAGCCGGAACCAGCAGAACAATTTCTCGGTCTTCGACAGCCGCCAGATCGCGGACGCCGTCAGCTCCAGCACGCAGGTGCTCACCTCGCTGCTCGGTGCGGTGGCCGGGGTCAGCCTGCTGGTCGGAGGCATCGGCATCATGAATATCATGCTGGTCTCCGTGACCGAGCGGACCCGCGAGATCGGCATCCGCATGGCCATCGGTGCGCGAGCGCGGGAAGTCCTTCTCCAGTTCCTGGTGGAGGCGGTGACCCTCTCCTGCGTCGGCGGCTTGTGCGGCATCGCCCTCGCCTACGGCCTCTGCGTGGGACTCGCGGAACTGGTGGGTGCGCCCTTCACCTTCGATCCGAAGATCAACGGCATCGCCTTCATCTTCTCCGCTGCCATCGGCATCCTCTTCGGCTTCATGCCAGCGCGCCGTGCGGCGAGCCTGGATCCCATCGAAGCACTCAGGCATGAATAGCGGGTGGAAGATGGCAGATGGTGGATGGCAGTGAAAAATGCCAACCGTCTTTCTTCCCTCTTCATCTACGATCCTTGCATCTACCATCCACGATCTCCACATGCGCCTACTCGTCATCGAGGACGATCCGCTGCTCCTCCACAGCCTGAGCGAAGGGCTGCGGGAGGAGTTGTATGCGGTCGATACCGCGGCGGATGGCGAGGAGGGACTGAGGAAGGCCCGCGAGACCGACTACGACAGCATCGTGCTGGATGGCATGCTTCCCGGCATCGATGGCTGGGAATTGCTCGCTCGCCTGCGCCGCGAGAAAAAGACTCCCGTGCTGATGCTCACCGCGCGCGATGCCGTGCCGGACCGCATCCGCGGCCTCGATGCCGGTGCGGACGACTACCTGACGAAGCCCTTCGATTTCGAAGAACTCCTCGCCCGCCTGCGCGCGCTCATCCGCCGCAGTTCAGGCCTCGGGACCAGCGTTCTCGAAATCGACGGCATCGAGGTGGATACCGCCGCGCGCATTGTCCGCCATGGCGGTGAAGCGGTCTCTCTCACGCCCCGCGAGTATGGCCTGGTGGAATACCTCGCGCTCCATCGCGGCAGCGTCGTCAGCAGGACGGAACTCTACGAGCACCTCTTTGACGAGAGCGACGACACGCTTTCCAACCTGCTCGACGTGCACGTCTCGAACGTCCGCAAGAAGCTCGGTGCCTCCTTCATCTCCACCCGCCGCGGCCACGGCTACTGCATCGAATGAAGCTGCTCTTCCAATCGGTGCGCTGGCGGCTGCTCCTGTGGTATTCGCTCATCCTGCTCGTGCTGATCACCGGGCTCTGCCTGCTTTCCTACCGGCTGGCCTCGAACTACCGCACGGACCAGATCGACCGCGAGATCCGCAGCTTCCAGGGCACCTTCTTCCGCAGCCTCTTCGCGTCACGGCCACCATCGGACAAGAAGGACTCCGAGAGCTTCGACAAGATCCTCGAGCGGCTGCGCAATCCCGCGGAGGTCTCGTCTTTCCCGCCGGAACTCCACGCGCTTTTCGAAGGCGGCGAGGGCGGATCCTACATCGCCTTCTGGGACAGCGACGGCTCACCGCTTTTCATCTCCGCGAACGCACCGGCGAACCTCTGCCCGCCGACAACCCCGACAACTGAGAATCCGACGAAATACATCGAGAAGGGAAACTTCCGCGAGCATCACCGCGCGAACCCCGACGGCATCCGTTCGATCACCGGTCGGGATATCCGCGCCGAGCAAACGGAGCTGCGGAACTTTTGCTTGCTGCTTGCACTGGGTGGCAGCGCCGTGTGGCTCGCCGGCCTCGGCGGCGGCTGGTGGCTGGCGGGACGCGCGCTCAAGCCCATCGACACCATTGGCCGCACGGCCTCGCGCATCGCCGCCGGCAATCTCGACGAGCGCATCCAGATCGCGAACACGGACAACGAGCTCGACCGCCTGGGCCACGTGCTGAATGACACCTTCGAGCGACTGTCCGCAGCGGTCGAGCGACAGAAGCGCTTCACCGCTGATGCCTCGCACGAGCTGCGCACTCCGGTGACGATCATCCTTTCCGAAACCCAGCGCGCCCTGAAACGCGAGCGTGAGCCGGAGCAGTATCGCGAGATCCTGGCGAATTGCCGCACCGCCGCCGAGCGCATGCGTGCCTTGGTCGAGTCGCTGCTCGTCCTGGCGCGGCAGGACCTGCCGACCTCAGGGACCGAGCCGGTGCCCTGCGATCTGGCGGACATCACGACCGGCGTCGCGGACCTGCTGCAGCCGCTCGCCGATGAGCACTCGATAACCGTGCGCCGCGAGCTTTCCCCCACCCCGCTGAAGGGCGATCCGCACTCGCTGGCGATGGTCGTGCAAAACCTGCTCTCTAATGCCCTCGTCCATCCGCCGTCTGGCAGCACCGTGGTCTTGAAAACCTTCGTGAGCACGGATGGCACGATACTGGAAGTCTCCGACGACGGCCCCGGCATCGCGGCGGAACACTTGCCGCGGCTCTTCGACCGCTTCTATCGCGCCGA
The DNA here is from genome assembly GCF_025950085.1 of Luteolibacter flavescens. NCBI lineage: Bacteria > Pseudomonadati > Verrucomicrobiota > Verrucomicrobiia > Verrucomicrobiales > Verrucomicrobiaceae > Neoluteolibacter > Neoluteolibacter flavescens. The sequence goes on along the minus strand of NZ_JAPDDS010000007.1, from coordinate 168,625 downwards.
CTCCGCTCGCGGGCAGATCAATGGCCACACAGGCCTCGGACTGGCGATTGCGAAGACCATCGTGGAGAACCACGGCGGTCGCATCGAGGTGGAGAGCAACCGCGGCACGACCTTCCGCGTGGTGTTGCCGTGATGTGCTTTCCGGGAAGATTTCCCGCCGTCATGCCTCCCACTCGCCGGAAATTTGCTTGGATTTGCACATCGCTTGAAACATCCGGCACCTCCGGTGCTTAAACTCTCCCTATCATGAATGCGAAGAAACCCCAGTGGATCTGGAGCGCCGGTGGTCTCGCCCTAGCGCTCGGTGCCGGCGTGATGATCGGTCGAGTCAGCGCGCCCGATGGCGGCGACGCAGCCACTGCTGCCGGTGACTCCGCTGCGGGACGTGACGGGAAGAGCGGCGGGCCCGTGAGCCTGACTGAACGCCTCCAGCAAAAGAAGCGCGCGGGAGAAGATCGCGACTCCGCCAAGCCCGTGGACCGCGATCTCCAGTCGATCCTCAGCGCGACCAGCCGCCTCGATCGCACACAGCGCCTGCTCGCTTATCTGGACCGACTGCCCGCCGATCAATTCGCCGGAGTTTACGATGAACTCCGCAACTCCCCGTCCGCGAACCTGCGCGGATCGGAACGCTCGCTGATCCTCCAGGCATGGGCGGAGCGTGATCCGATGGGTGCCGTGACTTTCCTCCAGCAGGGCACCGCCGATGACTGGGAGCGCGAGACAGCCCTCTCCTCCTGGGCCGCGAAGGACCCGCAGGCGGCCTTTGCCTGGGCGTCGACCGCACCAGACGAGGGTCAGGTGAACAACTGGCTGCTCGGCGCGGCCCGCGGTATCGCTGCGGCCGATCCCCTGCTTGCGCGCGATTATCTTTCCCAACTCGAAGGCCGCACCCGCGATCAGGCCATCGATGCCATGCAGCCGTATGTCACGCAATTCGGCTTTGAATACTCCGCATCCTGGGTCGCGGGCTTGAGCGACGAGGGCCTGCGCAATCAGGCATCGCGCGAACTCGCCAGCGACATGGCACGGCTCGACCCGGCGCAGGCCGGTCAGTGGAATGCGGCCATCACCGACGTGAACACGCGCCGCGACGTCTCAGAGACCGTGGCCGACCGCTGGGCGCGTCAGGATCTCAACGCGGCACGGACCTGGGTGGAGGGCCTTCCAGAAGACACCAAGTCGGAAGCCGCCGAAGGCGTGGCCCGCCAAGATCCCGCGGGGGCTGCGCAGTGGCTCGCCGGTCTCGGCAACAATCCCGACCTCGACGGCGCGCGGCAGGTTTATATCGAGGAGAGCTTCCGCAACTCTCCCGAAGCATCGCTCGATTTCGTATCAAACGTCAGCGACCAACGCCGTCAGCAAGGCTACTACTGGCGCTACCTCGGCGACTGGATGCGCCGCGATGAAGCCGCAGCGCGCCAGTGGATGAATACGAATTCACAGCAACTCCCGCCACAGCTCATCGAGCGCTTCAACCGCCCACGCCAGCAGTGAGGTCCGGCGTTCTCCGGTCCGCGCCATCGCCGACCGGAGACAGGGCATGTCTGATCAATCGAGCACGGGGACATCGACCCACCCGCCGGTCTCGTGGGACTTCCAGCTTAGCTCGGCGAGTTGGACTCCCTTTGCCCCTTCACGCAGCGTCCAGCGGAAGGGCTCGTCATTGACGACGTGCTTCAGGAAGAGCTCCCACTGGATCTTGAAAGCATTGTCGAAGGCGAGTTGATCCGGCACCTCCACCCAGCGGTCGTAGTAGTTGATCGGGCTGTCGATGTCCGGATTCCACACCGGGCGCGGCGTGGTGCTCTGGTGTTGAGCCCAGCATTTCCGCAGGCCGACGACGGCCGAGCCTTCGGTGCCGTCGACCTGCATGGTGAGCAAGTCGTCGCGGCGGACGCGGACATTCCATGAGGAATTGAACTGGCAGATGATGCCGCTGTCCGTCTCAAACAAGGCATAGGCCGAGTCATCGGCGGTGCACTTGAAGGGCTGACCGCTTTCATCGACGCGATGCTCGATGTGGGTCGCGGCCTTGCAGAAGACGCGCGTCACATTGCCGAAAAGATTGTCGATCACGTAGCGCCAGTGGCAGTGCATGTCCACGATCATGCCGCCGCCATCCTCGCTGCGGTAGTTCCAGCTCGGACGCTGGATCGGCTGGCCCTGATGTTCACCGGTGAAGACCCAGTAGCCGAATTCTCCACGCACGCTGAGGATCTTGCCGAAGAATCCCTGCTCCTTGAGAAGCTGGAATTTCCGCAGGCCCGGCAGCCACAGCTTGTCCTGCACCGCGCCGTTCTTCACGCCCGCTTTCTCCGCGACTTCGGCGATGCGCAGCGCTTCATCGAAACTCACCGCGGTCGGCTTTTCACAATACACGTGCTTGCCCGCGGCAATCGCCTTCTCGAGGAAGCCGATGCGATACGGTGTGCCCGAGGCATCGAAGAAGATCTCGTTGTGAGGATCGGCCAGCGCCGTATCGAGGTCCGTGGTGAAGCGCTCCACGCCATGCTTTGCAGCGAGCGCACGGATCTTGTCTTCATTCCGGCCCGTGAGGATGGGATCGGGAATGACGAGCGTGTCACCACACACAACCCCGCCCTGGTCGCGGATGGCGAGGATGGAGCGCACGAGGTGCTGGTTGGTGCCCATGCGTCCGGTGACGCCGTTGAGAATGATGCCGAGCTTCTTGGATTTCATATTCTTTAAAAGGCAGTGTGCCGGGTGATCGGTGATCAGTGATCGGTGGAAATTTGTCGCAACGAGGCCGGATGGTAGAAGGCGGCTCTTGGTTTCTCACCGGCCACTCGGCCAATCGCTCATCAGAGCGGTTCGCAGCTTTCGATGATCTTCCCGAGAAAGTCGTGTTGGTTCTCGGACCAATACTTGCGTGAGAAAATTTCGACTTCGCTGAGTCCGTCAAAACCCGCAGCCCGAACCATCTTCGCGATGCGTGCCGCGGCATTCACGCCTTCGCCGGGTAGGCCGCGGTCAAGGAGGACGTGGTCGAAGTCCGGCTTGAATTCACAGACGTGGAAGGCGAACAACCGCTTCGCATCTGCACATCGCTGGATCTGCACTTCCAGCCCGCTCTCCCACCAGACGTGGAAGACATCGAGCGCCACACCGACCAGCGGATGATTGATCGACTCGGCGAGTTCGTTCGCATCGCGCATCGAGGCGACGGCGGAGCGATCACCCGCATACACCGGGTGCAGCGGCTCGATGGCGAGCTTGATCCCGGCACTCTCGGCCTGTGGTAAAAGCGCCGAGATACCGTCGCGGATCTGATCGAGATTCTCCTCCGGCGTCTGTCCGATCGTCGCGCCACAGACAAGGACGATCATCGGCAGGCCAAGAGCTTCGGCCTCGATCAAGGCGGATCTGTTAGAATCGATGGCGGCCTCGCGGGTCTCCGCATCCTTACCTGTGAAGAAGCCGCCGCGGACCAGACTGACAGGCTGAAGGCCGCTGTCATCGAGGTGCTTCTTCACCTTCGCGAGATCCTGCCCCGCCACGGTCTCACGCCAGATCGAGACGCCGCCGATGCCGCGACGCGCGTAGTTCTCCAAGCACTCGTGGATCGACCACGGCTTGTTCGTGAAGGTGTGGATGGCGAGGCGGTCGGGCGTCATGGCTGGATGGAAGGAGCGGCCGGGGTGGAATCCCCCGGCACAAGTTGGCCGCTCACCCGAAGAAGGGCTGCGGGCGCTTCATTCTCGATGATCTCCGCTTGCAGGCGCGTGGCGGCATAGCGGGCAAGCTCCTCCACCGGCAGACTGACCGTGGTGAGCAGCGGGCGGGAAAGCCGGCGCACCGGCGAATCGTCAAAGCCGGTCACGACCATCTGAGCCGGAACCGAAATGCCGAGGCGATCCAGCTCCGTCAGCACGACCGTGCCGACGATATCATTCACGCAGACCAGCACGTTCGCTCCCTTTGCCGCTGTGGCGACCTTGGAGGATTGGATCGATGCGATGTCACGGATCACCGTCGTGTCTTTCTCCCGGTCGAAGGAAATCCCGCGTCGTCGGCAAGCTTGCTCGAAGCCATCGAGCCGCTCCTCATGGATCTGCCCGAGGCCTTCGATCGAAACGAAACGCGGGCGGATCTCCCCCATCGTCGAGCGCAGGTGATCGAGCAGGTCCAGCATTCCCGCGGAGTGATCCGAGGCGACACAGGGCAGCCCGGGGATCGAGCGGTTCAGCACCACGAAAGGCGTGCCGTGCTCACGCAGGCTTTTCAGCGTCTGCTGCGACGGGCGTTGGAAGGCGAAGACGAAGGCATCGATGTCGCCTCCCTTCTTGTGCGGATAGGGCTCGAACTCGGGTGAATTGATCTCGCACAGGAGATTCAGCCCGCACTGGGTGAAGCCACGACGCAGCCCCTCGATGAGTGCGGCGAAGTCGTAGAATAGCGCCCGCTCCGGCTCCGCGTGGCGCGGCAGCACGAGCTTCACGCTCAGGATCGCGCGCCCACGATGGCGGCGGATACTACGTTTCTCGTAGCCGATCCGGTCCGCCACCTCGGCGACTTTCGCCCGCATGTCTGCCGTCACCAGCCGCGATCCATTGAGGGCACGCGAGACGGTGGCGGAGGAGATGCCCAGTTCGCGGGCGATGTCGTCGATCGTTGGCATACCTTCAGAGATCGTATCCGAGGCGCTTCGCGCAATCCCCGATGATGCCAGCCTCCCAGTCCGGACGGCGCGGGCAGAGCGGATGCGGCTCGGACGTGGGGATGCGGCCGATGAGATGCTGGAAGACGGCGCAACTGTGCTTGTAGGCAGGCACGGGCGCACGGAAGCCCACATTCCCGAGATACTGCAGAGCATCGGTCAGCTCCGCGTAGCGTTCGTCGCCCTCCAGCCAATACTGGTCGCGCAGCGCGAATTTCTCCGGGCAAAAGGCGGCGAGCCCGAGCAGGTAGTCGGAGCCATACTCGGTCATGTCGATGCCGAGGTCATTGCCGGTGAAGATCATGAAGTCCGGCCGCACCTCATCGCGGATCTCCAGGCGGCGGAGTTCCTTCCCGCGATCCAGAGAGGAGTGTTTGATGCCCTTCAGTGCCGGGATCGTCATCAGCCCGCGAATGGTTTCCTCATCGTAGATCATGCCATTCGGCGCGAACATCTTGCCGAGTTCGAAGCCGAAGACGGACTCGTGCCCTTCGCAAACCCTCGCATACAGCTCCACGATCTGCGCGGGCGTCCAGTCGTGAAAGCGGGTCGTCTGGAAGAGAATCGGCGTGCCACCGAAGGAGACGATCTCGTCCATCTGGCGGCGATAGAGATCGACGAGTTCTCCTTCCAGTCCCTCCACGAAAACTCCGGCCACGAAGTCGCGGCGACCTGCGATCACTTCCCTTGTTAGCCCCAGGATTTCGGTGCGCTCCGCTGCGGTCAGGTAGTTCGCGTAGCCGGTATCCATGTTCACCGCGCAGCCGAGACCGGCATCGGTGGTGCGGGCGACGGCCGCCTGGAATGCCTCGCGCGCAATCGACCCGTCGGCTTCGAAGGGCAAAAGGCATGCGGCATATCCGGTGATCTTGCGGCGGAAGCGCTTGGCGGCGTGGCGGGTTTCGAGCGACATGACGCCTCACTATTTGCATGCAAATTTACTGACGCAAGCAATTCCCGCTCACCCATCCATGGCATTGCGTCATGCGGGAAAGCCGCCTTTTCTCATGTCCATGCGCTATGCCATCTGCAATGAGACCTTCGGAGCCATCCCCCTCGCCGAGGCGGCAGCCATCGCATCGCGGATCGGCTATACGGGCCTGGAGATCGCTCCCTTCACTCTCGCGGATGACGTGCGGACGCTCACTCCTACGGATGCGAAGACGCTGGGAGATCAGGTGCGCGACACCGGCATGGAGGTGGTAGGCCTCCATTGGCTGCTGGCAAAAACCACCGGCTATCACCTGACCACTCCGGACGATGCGGTGAGAAAGGCAACCACCGACTACGCGCGACACCTCGCCGATCTCTGCCACGCCATGGGTGGCACGATCATGGTGTGGGGCAGTCCGGTGCAGCGATCGCTGGAGCCGGGATGGAATTACGATGACGCCTTCGCCCGGGCAGTGGAGGTGCTGCGTGCCGCCGCGGAACACTGCGGGCCTCTCGGCGTGACCATCGCGATGGAGCCACTGGGACATGTGGAGACGAACTTCCTCACCAGTGCCGCCGAGACAATCCGCCTCTGCGAAGCCGTCGCGCATCCCTCCTGCAAGCTGCACCTCGACGTGAAAGCCATGAGCTACGAAGACAAGCCCATCGGCCAGGTGATTCGCGAGAGCAAGGACTGGACCGCCCACTTCCACGCCAATGACCCGAACCTCCGCGGCCCCGGCATGGGAGCGGTTGAGTATTCGCCCATCGTCGATGCGCTGCGGGAGACGTCGTATGATGGGTGGGTGTCCGTCGAAGTCTTCGACTACTCTCCCACGCCCGAGGTCATCGCCACGGATAGCCTCGCGAACTTGAGGAAATTCTTCTCCTGAAAACACAAGCCGCCTTACCGCGCACGAGATCACGGCAAGGCGGGCTGCCTTTCAAAAGCCGGTGTCTTCTCAGCCACCGCAGCAGGCGTTCTTCGCCGCTTCTTGGATCTGCTCCGGAGTGAGGTCCTCGATGTGCGTGGCGACTGACCACTGGTGGCCGAAGGGGTCTTGCAGGCAGCCGTAGCGGTCGCCCCAGAACATGTTCGACAACGGCATCTTCACCTCGGCTCCGGCGGCGACGGCTTGCTCGAAGGTGGCATCCGCATCCTCCACCTGCAGGTGGATCGACACCGGCGAACCCTTCAGCGTGACGGGTGCCATCGCACCGCACTCCGGCATTTCGTCGACGAGCATCAGCGCGGAATCGCCGATACGGATCATGCCGTGCATCAGGCGGCCATCGGGGCCTTGCAGGCGGGCGATCTCGATGGCTCCGAAGGCCTTTTTGTAAAACTCCATCGCCGCCACCGCACCGGCACAGACGAGGTGCGGGGTGATGGTGTGCATGCCTTCCGGCACGGGCTTCACGGAAGACTTCGCGGCGGCGGGATTATCAATGGTGGACGTGCTCATGATGGTGGTTGGTTTCAAGGTTTGCCCGACCCCGACAACAGGGCCTCTACCATGACCGACGAACGAGCTGTCGAATTCAGGACACCGCAAATGGATTTTTCCCGCGCTCCCCCTCCCGCGCCGGAAAATGAGACATCTTCGGAAAAACTTCCGTTGCTTGTCCCGGGATCGTTCCTGTGTTCGTTGTTTGGGTGAACCTTATCTTGTCACCATGAGCATCCCTGCCATTCCCGATCTCACGAATCATCCCGTCGTCTCCCGCGAAGCATGGCTCGCCGCGCGGAAGGAACTGCTGGAAAAGGAAAAGGAAGATACCCGCGCCCGCGATGCCCTCAGCGCCGCACGCCGCGACCTGCCGTGGGTGAAGGTGGAGGAAAACTACGTCTTCGAGGGCCCCGATGGCCCGGTCACGCTGGCGGAGCTCTTCGACGGTCGCAGCCAGCTCGTCGTGTATCACTTCATGTTCGGCCCCGGGTGGAAGGAGGGCTGCTCGGGCTGCTCCTTCCTGTGCGACCACGTGGATGGCGCGCGCCAGCATTTCGAGAACGCGGGCGTATCCTACGTCGCCGTCTCGCGGGCACCGCTCGCCGAGTTCGCCCACTTCAAAAAGCGCATGGGCTGGAAATTCAACTGGGTGTCCTCCGCGGGGAACGACTTCAACTTTGACTACAAGGTTTCCTACACGCCCGAGCAGGTCGCCTCAGGGAAGGTGGAATACAACTACGGCGAGATCGAGCCGTGGGGCGAGGAGGCGCACGGCACCAGTGTCTTTTACAAGAACGAAGCCGGGGAGATCTTCCACACCTACTCCTGCTACGCGCGCGGTTGCGAGCAGACCGTCGGCGCGCTGATGTTCCTCGACCTCGTTCCGCTGGGTCGCAATGAGGAGGACACCATGAGCTGGGTGCGTCTCCACGACCAATACGAGCAGGCAAAGGGCTCCTGCTGCGGCTGCGGAAAGGACGCGTGATGAAGGCATGCTGTCAGAACTCCGGGCCCGATGTTCCGGTAGCCCGGGCAAGCAAGCCACCCGCGAGGGCGCGCCGCCTCGCCGGGTGGCTGGTGCCCGGTGGCTTACTACTGCTGGTGCCGAAGTGCCCGGTATGCCTCGCCGGTTACGTCGCCGTTTTCACTGGCATCGGCATCTCGCTGCCGGTGGCAACGTGGCTGCGCTATGGTCTCATCGCGACATGCTTGGCCATACTGGCAACCCGATTCCTGCTCCCCGCTCTGCGCGCGGCCCGGCAGCGGTGAGATAGGCCGGATTATCTTCACGAAGAATTCACGATTCCCCTGAAGAGATCTCCACGGTCCGCGCGTTGTATACTCAGGCGCTTCGCCGCGCTACCATGAGTCATCATCCTGCTCCAGAGCGTCACGTTCCCGGTCCGCTTCAAGCGCTGGCCTTCCAGTTCAAGTCGCGCGTCTTCCAGTTGAAGCGTGGCGTGGGGGAAATTTCGTCACGACCACCGAGACACGGGCGGGCCTCGGCGCTCGCGGACTCGCCGGTCATCGCCGAGAAAAGCGCGCCGCTTTGGCGGGAGATCACGCCCGCGGAATTCCCACTGACTGCGGGCAAGGTGGAGAACCTCCGCTGCGCCGCGCGCGCCTTCCATGGCGTGGAGATTCCGGCCGGGAAGGTCTTCAGCTTCTGGCGGCAGCTTGGACGTACGACCAAGGGCAAGGGCTTCACCGCAGGCCGCGAGTTGCGTGAGGGATGCCTCGTCCCGGCGATCGGCGGCGGGCTCTGCCAGCTCAGCGGATTGCTCTATCAGGCGGCACTGGAAGCGGGGCTGGAAATCGTGGAGCGTCATGGCCACTCGCGGGTGGTCCCGGGGTCGTGGGCGGAGCAAAATCTGGATGCCACCGTTTTCTGGAACTACGTGGACCTGCGCTTCCGCGGCACCTCGGCGTGGCGCGTGGAGGTGGAGCTGACCGCGGCGGATCTGGTGGTTCGCATCCGGTCGGCTGGCGCGGCGATGACGAAGACGGCGGCACCACCTGCGGAGGCCATCCCCCGCCCCGCGCCATCCGGAGACTGCCTCACTTGCGGCATGCTCTCGTGCTTCCGCCATCCGGCAGCGACGGCTGCGCATGCGCCTTCGATGGGGCACTCCGCATTTTTGTTAGACGCGCGCTGGCCGGAGTTCGACCGCTGGTGCCGCAGCCACTCGCGCGAGGGCGACCGCTGGCTGGTCCCACTGGACGGGCGTCGATGGAAGAAAGCAAACTACAAGTGGTCCCCGCCACCCGGCGTGACCACCGAGCGCGCGACGCTGCAGGCACTGCTGCGCTCGTGGCAGCAACGCCGCCTGCCGGGCCAAGGGGCAAAGCGGCAGCTCGCCCTGCTGGAGGGCGATGCCGCACTCGCACGACGCTACGCGAAGATGCTCTCGCCGGAATGCCGCCACCTCGTCGTCGCCCAAAACCTGCTGCCGCACCTGTGGCAGGCCGGGGTACTGGGTGGACGCAGCTTTGACGTGCTCATGCAGCGCTGGCCGATGGATGAGCTCCAGCGGCGGCTGGATGTGGCGAAGGAAAAGCACCCGCACTCCACCACTCTCGGCGACTTCCGCGCAGATCCGGAATTGGTGCGAGCGGAGCGCGAGGCACTGGCGGCTGCCGCACGACTGGTCACGCCGCATCGCGCCATCGCCCGGCACTTCGGCGCACGAGCCTGGCTGATCGATTGGGACATGCCCCAGCCACTGGAGTTGCAGCCCGCGGAAAAGGACACCGTTTTCTTCCCCGCCTCGCGTCTGGGTCGCAAGGGAGCTTTCGAGCTGGCCGCAGCGCTGCTCGATGAGCCGCTGGTGGAGGTGAAGTGCTTTGGCCGGGCGACGGAGGGCGCGGCGGATCCCTTCAAGGAAATTGCCTGCTCGCCCGGCACGGCGGCGGATCTCGCGGCAGCGCGGGTGCTGATCCTGCCCGCATGGATCGAGCACCAACCGCGTCTCGCGCTGCAGGCACTGGCCAGCGGCATCCCGGTCATCGCCACCGAGGCATGCGGTCTGCCGGAGCATCCGCATTTGCACACGCTTTCCTCGCCCGATCCCGCAGCCATGCGTATGGTCCTGCGCGCGGTGCTCCAACCCGCGCCCCCCGCATGCGTCGCTTCCTGATGATCTCCCTGCTGCCGCTGGCATGCCTCTGCGCGTGCCGGGAAAAGGCACGCACGGCGCAGGATACCGCCGCGCCCCGGGAGGAAAACAGTGCCACGCCGGACACTCCGGCTCCCCAGCCGCAGACGATGCAGAAGCCCGCGCCCAAGGCCCCGACCCGACCGGAAGATCTGACGCTCCCTGAAGACCCGGCCACGGCGCTACCCATGCCCGGTGCCGCCGATGCCATTCTCGTGAAGCCGACGGTGATTCCACAGGGAGTCATCCTGCCGGAAGAGCGCGCCGTGAGCTCGGACATCCCCGGACCGGAGCGCGCGAAGGCAGCCGCCGCGAGGGTGCGGCCCGAGTTGGAACGGTCGCTGGCCGTGAAAGGCCTGCATTTCGGTGATCCCGTCTTCATCCGCGCCTTCAAGGAAGAGGGGCAGGTGGAGGCGTGGATGAGAAGACGCGACACCGGAAAGTACGAGCACTTCCGTACTTGGGATGTGGCCGCGCAATCCGGCAAGCCAGGCCCGAAAATGGCCGAGGGCGACGGGCAGGTGCCGGAGGGCTTCTACTTCGTGCCGCCCGCCGCGATGAAGCCGGACAGCACCTTTCACCTCGCCTTCAACATCGGCTACCCGAATGCCTACGACCAGCACCACGGGCGCACCGGCTCCTTCATCATGATCCACGGGAACTGCGTCTCGATCGGCTGCCTGGCGATGACGGATCCCAAGATCGAGGAGATCTACACGCTCTGCGACGCAGCCTTGAAAAAAGGACAGCCGTATTTCCGCGTGAATCTCTTCCCCTTCCGCATGACGTCGGAACGACTGGCCCGGGAGGAAGGAAGCGAGTGGTTCGATTTCTGGACGAACCTCAAGGAAGGCTACGATCACTTCGAAAGCACCCACGTGCCTCCGCAGGCCGAGGTCACCGGGGGGCGCTACGAATTCAAATAGCCGCCCGTCTCAGGACGGTCGAAGAGTGCCCGCACCGACGGACGCTGCAGCACGATGATCGTGAAGATCCCCAGAGCCGTGCCCAGCGGGAAGCCAGCACAGGAGATGCACCCGATCACGAAGCAGAATGTCCGCTTCCGCCGGGCGGAGAGGCATCGCCCGGAATAGATCATCAGGATGGCTAAGGTCCACGCCAAGAGGATGAAACAACAACCCACGACGATGAAGAACCAGCCAAACTCCGGCGGAGGACCGCTACCGGGTGGACCGAAAGCCCTGCCGTCCACCATCATGAACCCCATCACGACATGAATGATCGGGAACGAGCCGAATAGCGCGGTCATCCCGCCCACCACATAGTGAAAGATCACAAGCAGCTTCAGATGCTCCGCATCTTGAATCGCTTGCGGGTGTGGAGGGGGCCCGTATGTCTGCATGCCCGCCAGCCAACCCGAAATCCCTCCCGCACGCCACTGGAAAGCAGGAGCTGATTTTCCCATCCTTTCGCGTTTTGACTTCCCTCGAAAATCCCGCTACACAAGCCGCAGGCACCCGTAGCTCAGTTGGATAGAGCATCCGCCTTCTAAGCGGACGGTCACTGGTTCGAATCCAGTCGGGTGCGCTTCTTCTGCCCATTCCTGGCGTTGTCGATCAGCGCGTCGCAAGACCCTGTCCGATCTCGAATGCACGCTGCAGGCCTTGCTGGGCGGAATCCTCGTCGAGGGGGAGGAGGATCTCGGAGCCAAGCACGGGGGCACCGCAGAAGCCGAAAATGCCTTCGTCGATCTCGGTGTGGAATGCGGTGCCGTAGCCGCGCTTTTCGTAGGTGCGCCGGGTGGCTCCGCCGATGCCGATGACATGGACGTGAAGGCGGGTGAGCAGCTTGGTGAGGCCGCCGTCAGGGTTGTCGATGTAGGCCCACTGTTGGGTGAAGACGCGGTCGATCCAGCCCTTCATGAGGCCGGGCATGGTCCACCAATAGACCGGGAAGACGAGCACGAGATGATCGGCGCGATCGAGGCGAGCCTGCTCGGCGAGGACCCGCTCGTCAGTAGGACGAATACCTGCGCGGAAGTCCGCTATGTCCTGCTTTGTGAAGCGCGGATCAAAGCCTTCCTCCATGAGGTCCGCGACCTCGTAGGTGTAACCGGGCGAGGAACCGATGCCTTCGATGACCTTGGCAACAACCGCATGGGTGTAGGATGAAGTGTCCGGGTGGGAGGTGACGATGAGCGTGTGCATGACGAGGGTCAGGGCCAAGTAGCTCCGCCAGATGCCGGAAGATGCAAACGGTCATCCGGGAAAAGAACGCCTCTCCCCTAGACTGCAAAATCGAACACCCGTCCCGGTCCAAAGGCCGCGACGGGTGTTCTTGCCTCCCTGAAAAATGGTGCCGATCTGACTGTTTACTTCTCCGGCTGACCGAAGCGCGGGGCAACGCGCAGGCGCAGGCCCTGACCCTTGAAGTTCATGTCGAGGTTCAGGTTGTCGATGCGATCGCGATATTCCTTCGGCACGGCTTCCTTGTCTTGCGGGGTGTCATAGGGACCTTCCCACTCGACCTTGCCGCCCTTGCCGATCACTCGGACCTGCTTGCCGCCGTTCTCGGACATTACTTCGACTCCGCTGCCGTCGGCATTTAGCATCCGGATGGTGCCCGAGCTCTTGATATTGATCCCGCCACCCTGCTGCTCCGCCTGGAGGTCCATGCCCTGCATCATCATCTCCATGCGCTTACGCATGGCATCGCCGAGCATCTGCGGAGGCAGCGCGCCATCGCGCTCGTGCTCCAGATTCTCGAAGGCCCTCAGATTTTGCTGGATGGCATCCTGGATGCGACGCGCCTGCTCCTGTGGCATGCCGTCGAGCATCAGGCGCTCCATGGGCATCATCTCGGCACCGGCGATGATCCCGGCATCTGCGGGTGCGCTGCCCAGCGTGATCTTCGAAGTCTTCGCATCACCCTGATGGATGTAGTCGAGCTCGATCTCGTCACCCGGCTTCATCGCAGAGACCGCGGCACGAAGACCGTCCTGGGAACCGACCGGCTTGCCGGCCACTTTCGTGATGACGTCGTTCTGAACGAGGCCGGCCTTGGCAGCCGGGCCCGCGGGATCGAGCGAGCGGACGACAACGCCATTGCCCGGCTCGAGCTTGAGATGATCTGCAAGCAACTCCGGGACCTGCGATCCACCAACTCCGAGATAGCCCCGCTCTGCTGCTGCGGCAGGGGCGGGTGCCACCTCGCCTGCGTGCTGTTCTTCCAGCGGCATCACTTCAGCGCCAGCCTGCGCCTGTGGCTGCGGTGCCACAGCCTCCTCGGGCGTGGCCTGCGGCGGGATCGGCGCGGGCGTGTGCGTCGGCTCGATGGCGAGGGCGGAAGAAGCCACTCCGAGCATCGTTGCAAATCCGTATGCGATGTGAGATTTCATCTTGTATCGTGTTAACATACTAGAAGCGTAGTAGCTCGCTCCGCTTGTCTCTCGAAAACAACATCAATCGATCTTTTCAGGAACCAGAAGCCACTCCACGCGAGGACGTTCCATCTCCACGATCTTGCCGTCCTCACCTGCATACTTGACCTTGTCCATATAGATGACCTTCACCTGGCGCAGCGGCTTTCCGTCACGAGTCCAGACGATTCCTTGGTCCTGCGTTTCGCTCACCGTGCTGCCCACCGAGGCTGGCACCAGATCCTTCACGGAGCGCAGGGGGGCCTCGGTCTTCTTGCCTCCATCGGCGACCGGGGCGGAACCCTGTTGCGGCCCCATCATCACGGCGCTGAAGGCACCGAGCACGGCGACCGCGGCGGCGGCAGCGATCCACGGGCGGCGGGCCGGAGCCTTGGGAGCGGCCTTCGAATGGGTCGTATTGCCCGGGAAAAGCACCACCTTCTCGTCCACCGGGAAAGGCACGTGGGACACGGTCTCCAGCAGCCTTGCCTGCAGTCCACCATCGAGTGCGACCGGGGAAAGCTTGCCGAGTTCCCGCTCAATCGACAAGTCCGCGGCAGGCGTGCGACGCTCCACGGCCGCCAGCAGGCGGTCCATGCACGCGGCATCCGGCCTCACCGGGCGCATGCCCTTCAGGCTGGCTTCAAGTTCCTGGAAGTCTTCGTCCATCGTGTGTCAGTCAGATCGGGATCAAATCGAGAAGTCACCCTTGCGGCGGGCGGAGGAGAGTTTTTTCTTCAGGGCTTCAAGACCATAGCGATACCGGGAAGCCGCGGTGTTTTGGGAAATTTCAAGCGCCTCGCCGATTTCCGCGAAGGTGCGTTCACCCCAGATTTTCATGATCACCACCTCAGCGAATTTCGGTGGCAATTCCTTCAGGCCCGCCTCAAGAAGCTGGCGGGTTTCGTCATCGGAAGACTCGCTCTCGAACCACGGGTGAAAGGCTTCCTTCTGGTCCGTCTCGGCCTCGCCGCCGACGAAGTCCTCGCGGCGCTTGCGGCGGTCGTCACGGCGTCCGAGGTCGATCGCGAGGCGGCGGATCGCGGTGAAGAGGTAAGGCATCCACGCTTCTTGCCCGCCGAAGAACTCACCGGAGTCGAGCTTCTCGACGAGCTTCACCAGCGCATCCTGCACGATATCCTCGGCATCCTCGGACGAGCGCGTTTGCTGCCGTGCGAAGAGGATGAGGCGAGGTGCGTGTTCTCCCAGCCACTCTTGCCAGGCGGCAGTGGACGGGGAGAGTTTTTCGGCAGAGGCGCTGCTCACTTTGTCTTGGGTATCCATGGTGGAAGCGCCGTTAATCTAACCTTTTGTCTGGAAATGGCGAGCGGAGCGCTGCGCCAATGCTCGCCCGGTGGGCGAGGCCGCGATTTTCTCGATGGCCCGCGGGGGCCCCTCGGCGACGAGTTGCCCGCCCTCCCGGCCACCGCCGGGACCGAGGTCGATGACCCAATCTGCCGCGGCGATGACATCCAGATGATGCTCCACCACCAGCACGCTGTGCCCCGCCGCCCGCAGGCCGCGGAAGGCAGCCAGCAGCCGCTCCACATCGCCGAAATGCAGGCCCGTGGTCGGCTCGTCGAAGAAGTAGAGCGTGTGCGGCGCGGCGGGCTTTGACAGCTCCACGGCCAGCTTCAGCCGCTGCGCTTCCCCGCCCGAGAGCGTGTTCGCCGCTTGGCCGAGACGCAGGTAGCCCAGGCCCAACTCGCCGAGCACCTCCAGCGTGCGGCGCAGCTTTGGCACCGCAGCGAATGCCGTCAAAGCCTCGCCCGCGGTGAGATCCAGCGCGTCGGCGATGCTCATGCCCTTGAATCGCACCTCCAGCGTCTCGCGGTTGAAGCGCTTCCCGCCGCACGAGCGGCAGGTGATCCACGCATCCGGCAGGAAATTCATCTCGATCTTCAGCCGGCCCGCGCCCTCGCAATTCTCGCAGCGTCCGCCGTGGGTATTGAAGCTGAAGCGCCCCGCCCCGTAGCCGCGCTGGCGCGAAAGAGGTAGCTTCGAATACAGGTCGCGGATGGCATCGAACATCCCCGTGAAGGTCGCGGGATTCGATCTCGGGCTGCGGCCGATCGGCGACTGATCCACCGCCACCACCTTGCCGAGGGCGGCCATGCCTTCGATCGCCCGATGGCGCCCCGGAGGATCGCCCCCGCCATTGAAATGCCGCTTCAGCGCGCGCAGCAGCACGTCATCGGCGAGTGTCGATTTCCCGCTGCCGCTGGGGCCGCTGAGGCAGACGATGCCGCCGAGCGGGATGCGGACGTCGAGGTCGCGGAGGTTGTGCTCGCTTGCGCCACGGATAACGAGGGCATCGGGTAGCAGGCCCATTCCCCCGCCCTGCTCCGACTCCGGCAGCGGGGACTCCAGCCAGCGCTTCGTCGGCGAGGTCTCGGGGAAATCCTCCGGCCTCCCGGCGGCAAGCAGCGCGCCGCCTTCCTTCCCCGCTCCGGGCCCGAGCTCGATCATCCAGTCGGCGGCGCGGATCATCTCCTCATCGTGCTCCACCACCACCACGGTATTGCCGCGGTCGCGCAGGCGTTTTAGGGCCGCGATCAGCTTCCCGGTATCCTCGGCATGCAGGCCTATGCTCGGCTCATCCAGCACATAGAGCACACCGGTGAGGCCGCTGCCGAGCTGGGTGGCCAGGCGGATGCGCTGGGCCTCCCCGCCGGAAAGCGTCGCGCTGGAGCGATCCAGACCGAGGTAGCCAAGACCGACTTCCTCGAGGAATCCCAGCCGCTCCGCCACTCCACCGGCAAGCTGTCCGCAAACCTCCGCGCGATCTTCCGGCAGGCACAGGCCGGCGAGCCAGCCCGCGGCCTCCTCCACCGGCAACTCGCAGAAATCCTGAATGCCAAGCCAACGCCCGCCATCGCCCTCGATCCGCACGGCCAGGATCTCCGGCCGCAAGCGCCGCCCGTGGCACGCCCGGCAAGGGCGCTCCGCCATCACGCGGGCGAGCCGCCTCCGCACTGCCTCGCTGTGGGCGTCGCGCAGCTTCCGCTCCGCCTCGACGCAGAGGCCTTCGTACTTTTTGACCTGCTTCTTCTTTTCCCGGCCGATGCGCCAGCCGGTGTCGAAATCGCCGCCGTGAAAAAGCAGCGACTTCGCCTCCTCCGGCAGTTCGTCCAGACGCGCGGTCTCGGGCAACTCGAACATCCGCAGGATTGCTTCGGCCTCGCGGGCGAATGCTTTTTCACGCTGCGCACCGGGCTTCCACCAACCTTTCAGCCCGCCCTTCGCGAGTGGCTTGCTCTCGTCGCCCACCAACAATGCCGGATCGCAAAAGGTCTCCGTGCCGAGGCCTTCGCAGGAGGGACAGGCGCCAAGGTGGGAGTTGAAAGAAAAATGCCGCGGCGTCAGCTCGCCGATCATGAAGCCGGTGGAGGCATTCCGATAGCTGGTCTGGAATGAGATCTCTTTCCACGAGTCATCCTCGGACACAAGCGCCCGCGCCTCGGTGCCGCAGATGCGCAGGGCGGTCTCCACGGAGTCGGCCAGGCGGGCCTCGCCACCGGGCCGCACGACGACGCGGTCCACGACCACCTCGACGTTCTTCGCCTGCTCCGGCCAGGCCTTTGCCGCGTCCTCAAGCTCCAGGATCTCGCCATCCACCCGCACGCGGACGAAGCCTTGCCGCCGCAGATCGCCGATCAGGCGCTCCGGTTCGCGGGCTTCCTCCGCCGGGACCGGGGCCAGCAGCACCACCTTCGTCCCCTCGGGCATCGCGGAGATTGCCGAGACGATGTCCGCCGCCCCCATGCGCTCCAGCTTCTCGCCAGTGACGGGGTCATGCGGAACACCCGCCGCCGCCCACAGGACGCGCAGGTGCTCATGGATCTCCGTGACCGTGGCGACCGTGGACCGGGGATTCAGGCCACCGCTGCGTTGTTCGATGGCAATCGCCGGGCTGAGACCCTCGATGGCGTCCACGTCCGGCTTTTCAAGCTGGTCAAGAAATTGCCTCGCATAAGCCGACAGCGACTCGACGAAGCGCCGCTGCCCCTCGGCGAAGAGCGTGTGAAAAGCGAGCGACGACTTACCCGACCCGCTCGGCCCGGTGATCACCACCAGCTTGCCGCGCGGGATCTCGACGTCGATGCCGCGCAGGTTGTGCTGCCGTGCTCCCCGGATCCGGATGCTGTCCACGGGGAGAGGGAAAAGTTCCAAGCGGGAACTTCCAAGTGCGAAACAAGTCGCCTGCCGAGCAGGACTACTTGCCCGGCGCGAAGACGATAATGCCCGCGCCGATCAGGCAGACGCAGGATCCAACGATGTCCCAGGTGGTCGGATTGGTCTTCTCGACCGCCTTCATCCAAGCGAGCGAGGAAATGAGGTAGATCGCGCTGTAGGCCGCGTACGCCCTGCCCGCCTGCTCGGTGTCGATCCGGGTCAGCGCATAGGCGAAGATGAGAAGCGCCGGCAGGCCCCAGAGAAGCGGGCCGGGACCTTTCTTGAGCCGCAGCCACATCCAGAAGGCGTAGCAACCGGCGATCTCTCCAACGGCGGCAATCAGGTACCAGTAGAGCGTCTTCATCGGAGAGGGAGGAAAGGTTCAAGTGAGAAGTTCCAAGTGCCCAAGCTAGCACGGAGTCTTTCGAGCCACCTCAAGATCGCTTTGCCAGCCCCATGAACTTGTTTCGAATCGAAGACGTATTTCGCCCCCGAGTTGGTGGCATCAATCCGTGTTTCCGGGGTATCCCGAAGTCAAAACGGGAACTTCCCCTTGAAGCCCTTGAGGAGATCGCCGAAGCCGCCTCCGGGGCCGCCGAGGCCGGGCATGCCGCCCATTCCGGGGAGGCCACCCTTGCCGCCGAGTCCCCCGCCCATCTGGCGCATCATCTTGTTCATCTTGTTCGGCGAGCGCATCATCTTGCGCATCTCGCCGAATTGCTTGAGGAGCTGGTTCACCTCGAGAACCTTCACCCCGGAGCCCTTTGCGATGCGTTCGCGGCGCGAGGCCTTGATGATTTCCGGGCGGCGGCGCTCGTCGGGCGTCATGGAAAGCACGATCGCCTCGGTGCGCTTCAGGCGCTTCGGGTCGAAGGCCGCGTCCGGGATCTGCTTCTTGATCTTGTTGAAGCCGGGCATCAGGCCCAGCAGGCCCTTCATGTCGCCCAGCTTCTGGAGCATCCGCATCTGGTCGAGGAAGTCATTGAAGTCGAACTTGCCCTCGGCAAGCCGCTCGATGGACTTCATCGCGTCCTTCTCGTCGATCTTCGAGGCGACCTGCTCGACCATTCCGACGATGTCGCCCATCCCGAGGATGCGGTCCGCCATGCGGTTCGGGTGGAATTCGAAAAGCTGGTCCAGCTTCTCGCCCTCACCCGCATACTTGATCGGCTTGCCGGTGATGGAGCGCATGGAAAGCGCCGCACCGCCGCGGGCGTCACCGTCGAGCTTCGTGAGGATGATGCCGGTGATGCCGACGGCCTCGTCGAAGTGCTTCGCCACGGAGACGGCCTGCTGGCCGGTCGCGGCATCGGCGACGAGAAGGGTCTCCTGCGGCTGCAGGAAGGTGTGGAGACGCTTGAGCTCTTCGATCAGGCGCTCGTCGATTTCCTGGCGACCGGCGGTGTCGAAAATGATCACGTCGTGCCGCTGCGTCTCGGCCCAGGCGAGCGCCTCGCGGGCGACCTTCACCACGTCCGACTCGCTGGCGTCCGGCGTGTAAACCGGCACGTCCACCTGCTTCGCCAGCGTGGCTAGCTGGTCGATGGCCGCCGGACGATAGAGGTCGATCGCCACGAGGATCGGCTTGCGGCCCTCCTTCTTCAGGCGCAGCGCGAGCTTGCCCGCCGTGGTCGTCTTGCCCGCGCCATTCAGGCCGCAGAGCACCAGCCGAGCCGGAGGGGTGAGATCCAGCCCCACCTGATCGCCACCAAGGAGTTCGGCCAGCTCGTCGTGGAAGATTTTGACGATCTGCTCGCCCGGCTTGATCGACTTGAGCACGTCCGCGCCCATCGCCTTTTCTTTGACGTGGGCGATGAACTCCTTCGCGATGCCGAATTCCACGTCGGCCTCAAGCAGGGCGAGGCGGACGTCGCGGAGCGCATCGGTGATGTTCGACTCCGAGATTTTCCCCACCCCCCGGAGGTTGCGGAAGGTCTTGTCGAGGGAGTCGGCGAGATTGGAGAACATGGCGGAGAGAGCTTGGTGTCTGATCAGAGGATTTCCAGCACTTCTATTCCAAGATCGGGATCAGACAGCAAATGGATCCGGTCTGCTGCCTGCCGGAGCTTCGCTTCGATCTGAGCCGTCGAGGTATTCCCGCAACGCAGCCATACGATCTTTGGCGGCGCTCCACGAAGCTTGTTCCAGTCGGCGTAATCAGAGTCATGGGTCACGATCACGAAGCCATTTGCCTTCGCATACTCCCAAATCGGCAGATCGTCCGCTTCAGCCATCCCCAAAAGCCGCACGTGCTGCGACCCGGGAAAAAGGTCATCAAGAGCAGCGACCAAGCGATGGCTGAGATTCTGATCGAAAAGCAGCCTCATGACGACGCAGCCACAAGGTGACTGTCGCGATCCGCCGCAAATGCGAGGCTGGCCTGAATGTCTTCGACGGTGAGATCAGGGAAATCTTCCAGAATTTCGGCATAACTCATCCCGGAAGCGAGCCACCCGAGGATGTCATAGACGGTGATGCGCAGGCCACGGATGCAGGGCTTTCCGCCTCGCTTGCCCGCCTCGATCGTGATCCGTCCGCGAAAATCGCTCATGATGAGGGGAAAATAACGCCGGAAGCCCTCAAGTCGAGACCGCGGTCACTCGACCGGCAGGTAGGCGGCTTCCGCATCGATGCGGAAGGACCAGCGCAGCGGAACTTCGGGGGGCTTGCCCTTGCTGTCCAGCCACGAGACGGCGACTTGGCAAACGGGTGCGCGCAGGCGGCGGTTCACCTGCCACGTGTAGGATTTCGTCTGCTCGTCATAGACGGCCGGGACTTCGCCGAAGCCGCCGACCTTCATCGTCAGCGTCTTCGGGTCCAGATCCGGCACGGTGGAAAGGTCCGCCGAGATCCTCGGCAACCGCGAATCGATGGGCACGCCGGGCTCCGGACGCACGGGGTAAGGAGTGCTCTGCGGCGCGATCTCCGGGCTGTGGGTGGAAGGCGCACCCGCCACCTCGTTGAAGCCCGTCGCGAGGTCGAAGACCCGGTCGCGCGTGCCCAGGATGATGTAACGCGGCAGCGTGTGGTCGTCATTCGAGCGCCGGATCTTCCCCGGCAGCACGGTGAAAAGGTGCTCGTAGCCAAGTGCTTCCGAAATCGCATCCATCTCCGGGGTGTGAATGCCGCCGGGATAGGCGTAGGTAGTAACACTGCCGCCGAATTTCTCCTCAAGGAACAGCTTCGACGCGCCGAACTCGCTGCGCAGGAACTTGTCATAGGCCTCCGCGCCCTTCCGTCGTTGCGGCCCGGGGTAGGAGTGGCTGACGGAGTGGCTGCCGACGGTGGCGCCGTGCTTCTGCATCTCCTTGATCATCTCGGTGGTCAGCGCCTTGCCGCCGCCATCCACGTAGTTCTTGTAGAGGAAGATGGTGAAGGGATAGCCGAACTCCTTCAGGATCGGGTAGGCATCGGTGTAAACGGCCTTCCAGCCGTCATCAATGGTGATGACGATGCTCTTGTCGGCGATCTCCTTTTCCCCGCGCTTCCAGGCCTGGAAGTCCGCCATGGGGATGACCGGCAGGCCGGCGTTCTTGATCGCCTCCATCTGCTTCCGGAATTTCGAGGTCCGGATAACCATTTCCGTCTCGGTGGCGGTCTCGGAGAAATCGTGGTAGCCCAGCACGGACACCCGCACCCCGTCATCCGGCACCGCGGGAGGGGCTGGCTCTGCCGAAGGGGTCACCGGAGCAGGCTCCTGGGCATGGAGCGGCAGGAGCAGGGCGAGCAGGAGGACGAACTTCATCGGACGGGCGCACTGTAGCCACGCCCGGCCCGGTGCGAAGCCCGAATTCGCCATTCTCCCCGGGTCAGGCGGGCCGCGTCGCGTCAGCGGCAGGCACCGGGAGGGCAGCCATGCGCGTCTTGCGCTTGCCCTTTTCCTCAGGCAGCCAGCCGAGGCAGGCACCTGCCAAGGCGAGCGCGACGACGAGACGGGTGGCGTTCATCATGACATGAGTATTTCCACGAATGCCGCTCCGGAGACATTACGTCATGACGTGTGTCCAAATCCGGGGTTGAGTCCGCCGCTCCCCTGCCCCAAAACCCCCCGCGCCAAATGAAGATCGTCGTCGTGGGAAAAGGTGGGCGCGAGCACGCGCTGGTGCGGGCACTGGTGGAGTCACCGGGACGCCCGGAGGTATTCTGTTTCCCCGGCAGCGATGCGATCTTCCAGCTCGCCCAGCCGGTCCCGGCCAGCGGACTGGAGTCGCTGGTCGGCTGGATGCAGGAAAACGGCATCGACCTCTGCGTCGCCGGTGAGGAGAGCTACTTGGTGAAGGGCGAAGGCCTCGCGAATCTCTGCGAAAGGGCCGGCATCCCCTGCTGGGGACCTCACCTCCAGTCCGCCCAACTCGAGGCCAGCAAGGAATTCGCGAAGAAATTCCTGGAGCGCCACGACATCCCCACCGCGAAGGCCACCGCTTGCGCGACGCTGGAGGAGACCGTTGCGGCCATCGGCGGGAAGTACCCCACCGTGCTGAAATTCGACGGCCTCGCCGCGGGCAAGGGCGTCGCGGTGTGCATGGCCGAACCGGAAGCGACCGCATTCCTCGATGAGGTCTTCGTGCAAAACCGCTTCGGACCCGGTCGCGTGCTGGTCGAGGATTTCCTGACCGGCCCGGAGGTGTCGATTTTCGCTGCAATCGTCGACGACCACTACCTGATTTTCACCCCCGCCCGCGATTACAAGCGCCTCGGAGAAGCCGATGCCGGGCCGAATACCGGCGGCATGGGTGCCGTGGCAAGCCGCAGGCTGATCCCGGCGGAGCTGCTCGCGGAGATCGAGCGCGGCATCGTCGGCCCCACCGTTTCCGGCCTGCGGAAGGACGGCCTGCCCTACCGCGGCTTCCTCTACTTCGGCCTGATGCTCACGCCGGACGGCCCGAAGGTGATCGAGTACAACTGCCGCTTCGGCGACCCGGAGTGCCAGGCCGTGATGCCGCTGGTGAAGGGCGACCTCGCCAGCTTCTGCCTCGCCGGGGCAAAGGGCGAGCTGGAGCCTGGAATGATTTCCTTCGACGAGGGCTGGAGCGTCTGCGTCGTGCTCGCCTCGGCGGGCTACCCGGAAAGCTCCCGCAGCGGCGACGTGATCTCCGGCTTCGATGCCGTGGAGAGCGCCCGCATCTACCACGCGGGCACCAAGCTCAATGGCCGCGGCGAATGGGAAACCAACGGCGGCCGCGTGCTCGCCCTCGTCGCCCGTGGCGAGACCCGTGCCGAAGCCGTTACCAATGCCCACGCCGCCACCGACCTCGTTTCCTTTGACGGCATGCAACGCCGCCGCGACATCGGGATCTGCAATTTCGAGGATTGATGGAACGCTTCCGGGTCAGCATCGGGGATGAAGTGCTTCACACCATCGGCGTGAGCGAGCCCGGCGTTCTGACGGTGAGCGTCTACAGTGTGGTGCGCAAACCTGAGGGCGAGTTGCCCGAACACAAATGTAATCTGACGTTGACCGGATTGGATTCCTCAAACCACCACGCCCTTGATTGGGGCGGGTTTTGTCTGGAAGCAGGAGACCGGATCAGTATCGAAGTTCTCCCGGAAGACTCCTTCGACCCGCCAGAATCCAAGACTCAGATCCGCCTGAGGGATCTGGATCCAGCCCCGAAGAGGGCGCCAGAGACAGATGAGGAGGAGCTCCGTAATATCGCCGACGAGCTCGGCTGGAAATTGATCGAGGAAGCTCCGCCTGTAGGGGCAGCAGGGCCCCCGTCATCAGTGCCACCCTTCGTCTCCGCCTTGCCGTCACCCGGGATCGATTGTTCATCGACCCTTGGCATGGAACGTTTCCTCGTTCGTGTCCGGGGTGAGACCCACACCATCGGCGTGCCAGGCCCAGGAGTTCTCTCCGTGATCATCGCCGCGGTGGTTCGCCATGTTCAGGGAGCTGAACCAGACCACGAATGCATGATGGAGTTGGGCGGACTCTGGGCCGACCGCGATACCGCCAACTGGCCGAAGTATGACCTGGTCCCCGGAGACAAGATTGAGATCGAGGTCTTGCCAGAAGGATCTTTCGACATTCCTGTCCGGCTACGGTCTTGGAATCAGATTTCCGAAGAACACCTCGCAGGCAAGCGTGTCTGGGCTAGAAGAACTGCATGGGACCTCGGCTGGACGCTAATTGAAAACGAACCTGAGCCCCATTCCATTTCCAACTAATGAACCGCACCCTCGGACCTGACGACATCGAGCAGGGCATCGTCGCCCTTGCCTCCGCCATTCGCGAAAAGACCGCGGGCAAGCCGATCGCCCTGGTGGGCATCCGCAGCCGCGGCGATGAAGTGGCGGAGCGCGTCTGCAACCACCTCGCCGAAGAAGATCGCGAGCTGGAACTCGGCACGCTCGATATCTCGCTCTACCGCGACGACTACGAGCACCTGCACGAGAATCCGAAGCTGCAGGAAAGCGACATCCCCTTCACCGTCGATGGCGCGCACATCATCCTCGTGGATGACGTGCTTTTCACCGGCCGCACGATCCGGGCCGCGCTCGATGCCCTCTCCGACTACGGCCGCCCGGCCTGCGTGGAGCTGGCCACGCTGATCGACCGCGGCCACCGTGAAATGCCGATCCAGCCGGACTATACCGGCATTTTGTTAGAGACTGCCCGGCACGACCACGTGCATGTTTCCTTGGAAGCCGCCGACGGCGAAGATAAGATCGAGATCGTAACGAAGAAACCGGACTGAGCCATGCTTCCCCAACGCCGGAAATCCGCCGAGGAAATCGCGAAACTCCGCGAATCGCTCGGTATTCCCGGCGAAGCGCAGGAGGAAGCCACCGCTCCGGAAGAGCCCGCCATCGAGACGTCCGCGCCGGTCTCGGCAGACGCGTCTCCCGAAGAGCAAGCCCCGGCTGACCCTGCTGTCGAGGAAGCGGCGAAATCCGAAATCCCCGCACCAAAGCCCCCGGTTACGGCAGAGGAAAAGCCACAGTCCACCGTCCCGCAGCGGCAGGTGCGCTCGCTGCGGAAGTCCGAGCAAAAGCCCGTCGAGCTACCCCGCGTAGAGACAAAGGGCGGCATCCCCGTCCGCCGCCACGACGACCGCGAACTGATGGAGATCCGCCGGGCCCAATCCGCCCCGCCGGAGCAGACCATCGCCCACGTCCAGAGCCAACTCGCTCCTTGGCCGCTCGTCTTCCTGATCTATCTGCTGCCGTTCACCGGAGCTCTCCTCGGCTGGCTCGCCGCATGGACGCCGAAGATCCCGCAGCCGCACTTCCCCGCCCTGTGGATGGGGGATCTCTCGCGAAAGGCGTGGCTGGGGGATGCCGGTTTTGCCGCGCTGACCATCTGCTGCGTGCTCGGCCTCGCCGGTGCCGGGTGGATCGCGAAGAAGAAGCGACTCTCGCGCCACCACGCCGGCTTCATCACCATTCTCGCCGTTCTCATCGCCGTCTTCGGCATCATTCACAAATTCGACCCCACGCATGGCCCGTAAGGACCTCCTCGACATCTCATCGCTCAGCCGGGAAGAAATCGATCTCCTCCTCGGCCAGGCTGTTCCCTTCAAGGAACTCTTCACCCGCTCCGTGAAGAAGGTCCCGGCACTGAAGGGCAAGTCCGTGCTGATGCTCTTCTACGAGCCGAGCACGCGCACCCACTCTTCCTTCGAGGTCGCGGCCAAGCGCCTCTCCGCTGACGTCACGAATTTCGACGTCCCCCACTCCTCGGTCGTGAAGGGCGAGTCCGTCCGCGAGACCATCGAGACCCTGCAGGCGATGCGCACCGACTACATCGTGGTGCGCCACGGCCATAGCAGCCTGCCCTCGATCATCGCCGGAATGACGAAGGCCAGCGTGATCAATGCCGGCGACGGTGCCCACGCCCACCCGACCCAGGCGCTGCTGGATGCCTTCACGCTCCAGGAAGTCTATCCGGAAGGCCTCGCAGGCAAGAAGGTGCTCATCATCGGGGACATCCTCCACAGCCGCGTCGCGCGCTCCACCAGCACCATCCTGAAGCGACTGGACGCGGAGGTCGCCTTCCTCGGCCCCGGCTCGCTGGTGCCGAAGTCCGGACCGGAAAACATCAAGCGCTTCACCGACTACGAGGAAGCGATGAAGTGGAAGCCGGACGTGGTCTATCTGCTGCGCGTGCAGATGGAGCGGCAGGACGTGCAATTCTTCCCCAGCCTGCGCGAATACCATCGCGTCTATGGCATCACCGAGGAGCGCCTGAAGCGCATCGATGGCGAGGGCCTCTGGCTCATGCACCCCGGCCCGGTGAACCGCGGCGTGGAGCTGTGCGATGCCGCGATGGATTACTCCCGCAGCCTGATCAACCGGCAGGTGGAAAACGGCATCGCCGTGCGCATGGCCGTGCTCTACTGGCTGAAGCCCGGCGGCGGCGGCGAGGAAGGCTGACGGACCCCGGCACGCCCGGAAATTTCATCGCCCTGCCAGCCGCGCCGCCGCAGACTGGCGGGGATGATTTCGCTCCGGCAGCTCACGAAGCGCTTCGGCACGCAGACCGCGGTCGATTCGCTCACGCTCGACATTCCCGCCGGACAGATCGTCGGCCTGCTGGGGCCGAATGGCGCTGGGAAATCCACCACGCTCAAGATGCTGACCGGCCTGCTGGTCCCCACATCCGGCAGCGCCACGATCTGCGGGCACGACCTGCTGCAGGAGCCGATGGAGGTGAAGCGGAACGTCGGCTTCGTCCCGGATTCCGGTGCGGTCTTCGAGTCGCTGACCGGCCTGGAGTATCTGGAGATGGTCGCCGCACTCTACGGCATCCCGGCGGAGGCGGCACGCGAGCGCATCCGGCAGTTCATCGCCTTCTTCGACCTGAGCTTCGAGACGCTGACGGACAAGCTGCTCGGCGCGTATTCCAAGGGCATGCGGCGGAAGGTGGTGATCACCGCAGCGCTGCTGCACAATCCGCCGGTGGTCTTCTTCGACGAACCCCTCGACGGGCTCGATGCGAATGCCGCGGTCGGCTTCAAGGCACTGATCCAGACGCTCGCCCGCGAGGGAAAGGCAATCGTCTATAGCTCGCACATCCTCGATGTAGTGGAGCGCGTCTGCGACCGCGTCATCATCATCGACCAAGGTCAGGTGAAAGTGGATGGCGAGCCCGCCGAACTCGTGCGCCGTCACGAAGCGCGCTCGCTGGAGCAGCTCTTCACCAGCCTGACTGGCGGGCAGGATCTGGAGCGAAAGGCGGAAGACTTCGCGAGGACCTTCCGGCCGTGAATGCCCCCGTCCCATCATCACCGCTCGCCGGCAAGACGCTGCGGAAGCTCTACCTGACGCTCTTCCTGCGCGGCCGGAGTTCGCGCGGGCTGAACAAGGACGGCACGCCCGCCTCCATCGCCTCGAAGCTGAAGGGCACGCTCTTTGTTTACACGCTCGCCGGGATGATGGCGCTGACGATGCTGCGCCAGCCGTCCTTCGCGCTGTCCTTCTATCTCCACGGCGTGTCGCTGCTGTTCCTCGGCATGTTCGTCGCGGTCTCGGCGGGCGAAATTCTTTTCAACAAGGACGAGCCGGAGATCCTGCTGCACCGGCCGGTGGACGTGCGCACGCTGCTGTGGGCAAAGGTCTCGGTGCTGGTGCGCGTGTCTCTGTGGGTGGCGGGCACCTTTAATCTGGTGGGCACGGTCGCCGGAGCGCTCACTTGGACGCCGCTCTTCGCGGCCGCTCACCTGCTATCCACGACGATCTCGGCGCTCTTTTGCACCGGCAGCGTGGTGCTGATCTACCAGCTCTGCCTGCGGTGGTTCGGCAGGGAGCGGCTGGACAATCTGATGACCACCGCCCAGGTGCTGCTCGCCATGGCGCTGGTCATCGGCAGCCAGACGGTGCCCTACCTGCTGCGCGGGATGGAGGGACAGACCGACTTCATCACGGGCAAGTGGTGGATCTTCCTGCTACCGCCCGCGTGGTTCGCAAGCCTGGACGAAGTGATCATCGGCAATGGCACGGCGGCGGGCGGGGCCCTCGCCGCCACGGGCATCGTCGCCACTGTCGCCGTGATGGCCTTGGCATTCGGCAAAATGGCGGGCGTCTATGAAGAAGGCCTGCAATCGCTCGCCGAGTCTCGCCCGCGCGCGCCACGCTCCACCGGTGGACGCCGCCTGCTGGATCGCGTGGCGGACCTGCCCCCGCTTTCGTGGCTGCTGCGTGATCCCGTGACACGCGCCGCCTTTCGCCTCTCCGCGGCCTACATGCTGCGCGATCGCGACATGAAGCTGCGGCTCTACCCCGGACTCGCGCCCATGCTGGTGATGCCTATCATCTTCCTGGTGCAAGGCCGCGCCGCCGCGGAATTCGGCATCGCCATCGCGGGTGGCTACATCGGTCTGGTGCCGGTCACTGCGATGGGCCTGCTGCAATTCTCGCAGCACTGGCAGGCGGCGGATCTCTATCGGCTTGCACCTGTCCCCGGGCCGGGTCGCTTCATCCTCGGCGCGGTGGCCGCCACCGGCACAGTGCTCGTCGCGCCCGCGCTGCTGCTGCTCGGCACCATCATGGCATTGCTGCCCGGCGGCTTGGAACACCTGCCGCTGCTGCTGCCCGGTCTGATCGCGCTGCCGGTCTATGCGCTCGCTCCCGGTGCCATCGACAAGGCGGTGCCGCTTTCCAAACCCACCGACGCCTCGAAGTCCGCCGGGCGCGGGGCCTCGATGTTCCTGCTGATGCTGAGCTCGATGATCCTCCCAGGACTCGGTCTCGCCGCGAAATACATGCACGCCTTCGGCATCTTCCTCTTCATCGAAGCCGTGGCCTCCGCGGTGATCTGCTTCCTGCTCGTGCGGTCGATTTCCGCGAAGAAGTGGGATCCCATCGAGTGACATGGCTCCCACCGACGAGACCGGCGGGGACGTGGCCTCGCACTACGACGAGCTGGACCCGGTGTATCGCAGCCTGTGGGGTGAGCACGTGCATCACGGGCTGTGGGAAACGGGCAGCGAGTCCCCCCTGGAAGCGGTGGCAAAGCTCAGCCGCCACGTGGCGACCCGTGCCGCGATCAAAGCCGGTGACCGGGTCTGCGACGTAGGCTGCGGCTACGGAGCGACGGCCCGGATGATCGCGGCGGAATACGGTGCACAGGTGACGGGCATCACGATTTCGCCAAAGCAGCACGCCGCGGCGGCTGCGACCGCCGGGCATGGCACGGACTTCGTGCTCGGGGACTGGATGCGGAATGATTTCCCCTGCGGGAGCTTCGACGTGGTGATCGCCATCGAGAGCACCGAGCACCTGCCGGATGTCGCACGGGGCATCGCGGAAATGGCGCGCGTGCTGGTGCCCGGCGGACGCGTCGTCATCAGCGCGTGGATGGCTTCATCGGCACCGCGAGAGTGGCAGCGTCGGCATCTGTTAGACCCCGTCCGCCGCGAGGGCCGCCTCTCGGGCATGGGTGCCGAAGAGGATTACCAGCGCTGGATCGCCGACGCCGGGCTCGAGCTGCGAAGTGCGGAAGACCTCAGCAAGAAGGTCCGGCGCACCTGGCCCGCCACCATCCGGCAGACCATCGCAGGATTCTTCCGCGATGCCGGGCTGCGTCGCTACCTACTGAAAGACCACCCGCGCAATCTAGCCTTTGCCCTCACGCTATTGCGCGTGTGGCTCGCCTATCTGACAGGCGCGATGCGCTACGTGGTCTTCACCGCGGAGAAGCCGCACGAGAAGTGACAGCCGCCGCTTACTTCAGGGCCACGCGCAAGATGCGGTCGTCGGAAGTGAGGTAGAGCCGCTTGCCCTTCTCGCCAAAGGCCACGTTCGCGGTCGGGCGTCCGCAGAGAATGCGTCCGAGCAGCTTGCCCTCCGGACTGAGGATCAGGCAGCCCCCCGGCCCCGTGGAGAAGACATTGCCCTTCGCATCCACCTTCAGGCCATCCGGCGCGCCGGGACCCTTGAGGTCCTTGCAATTGAAGAAAAGCTTCCCCTCACCCGCCGAGCCGTCGTCCTTCAGCGGATACGCCATGATGATCGGCGCGGGTCCGTGCGACTGCGCGACGTAGAGCGTCTTGCCGTCCGGCGAGAGCGCCACGCCATTCGGCCGGTCGAGTTCCTTCGTGATGAGCGAGACCTCTCCCTGCGGCGTCACGCGATAGACGCCGTGGAAATCCAGCTCGCGGAATTCCTTGTCGTTCTCCCGACCCGGCATGCCGTATGGCGGATCGGTGAAATACACGTCGCCGTTCTTCGCGATGGCGAGGTCGTTCGGCGAGTTGAAGCGCTTGCCCTCGAAATTGTCCGCCAGCGTGCGCTTGCCACCGCCCGGCGTGAGATACGAGACGCGGCGATCGCCATGCTCGCAGAAATAGAGCTGCCCCTTGTCATCCATCGCGATGCCATTCGATCCCGGCTCGGAGCCGTACGGGGCCACGCCGGTGTAGCCGGAGGGCTTCATGAAGACGGACGCCTCGGTGTCGCCCTCCTTCCATTGGTAAGCGATGTTCCGCGGCACATCCGAGAAGATCAGCCGCTGCCCCTTCTCATCCCACACCGGTCCCTCGGCCCAATCGAAGCCCGTGCACAGCGTCTCGATCTTCGCGTCGGGATCGAGGATCGCATCCAGCGCGGGATCGAGGCGTTCGATGCTTTCCTGGGCAGACGCCAGAGCAGGGATCAGGGCGAGAAGACAAAAGGCTTTCATGGTCCGTCCCTCTACGCGCGCGAAGGCATGAAGTCTTCGGGGAAAGATGTCATTTCCCCGGCTCGGCCTTCCCCGAGCCCAGAAACTCGAACTTGCCATCCTTCCCGATGATCACCGCCCCGCCGTAGGTGTTCACAAAAAGGCGACCGTCCTCCATGACACCGAACTGCTTCGGGCACCCCGGAAGCGCGTGCATAAGACGCACCTGCCAAGCGCCAGGCTCTCCTACCACTTCGTAAACCATGCCCACGTCAATCCCCAGGTGATTCAATCCGGACAGGGCAACCCAACGGCCATTCCATTCAAAGAAACCCAGGATATTCTCTTGCAGCAGGCGCTCCACCTTGTCCTCCCCAGAAAACACGAAAAGCCCCCCACCCCAATCCCCGGTACACAATCCCAGCAGGGTGTCTCCACCAACCTTTCTATGTCCCGAGAGTTCGCAAGAATCATCCCATCCCGCTTTCCCTGCTGCGACCGCGCCCTTGGAGAGGACCTGATATTCCAGCGGGAAAAGAAGCTCGACCGACCCGTTCCCACCCGACCCAGCGTTCCAAAATGGCCTTTTCTTCTGCTGAAACCCGAGCTTCTCGACGGCCTCGTCCGCCATTGAATCATCCTCGCCGAGAACAAAATATATAAATAAGAAATTCCGGGGCGAAGACAGATTGTCATCGATCAGAGGACCCACTCGAGCCACCAGACCGTCGTTCGGCTTTTCATTCCGGATCGACATCATGGCGTACTCAGCCGCGCTACGGACGCGGGGATACCAGTGGGATTTCTCGAGTTCTTTCAAAGAGTCAAGGGCCCCCTCGGCCTTCCACCTCGATAGCCCGAGACATGCGGAAAATGACACACGCCAATCCTGATCTTTCAGACAGCGGGTCAATTGCGGCCACAGATCAACGCGGTCCATGTACCCGAGAGTCAGACATGCACCCAGCCTGACATTCGGGTCGGGATCATCCAGCAAGCCCACCAGTTCCTCACTCACCGTACCGGCCTCCTTTCCCAGCGCGACAAGCTTCGTGAAGCGATCGATGTCGCGGTCCTCCCGGGCCACCGCCACGGCGTCGCGCAATGTCTCGGCAGCGGACTTCTTCTCGAGTAATTTCACTTCTGAACCTGAAGCCGCAGAGACATCAAGTTCGGGCTCGGCGGCAACAGGTTGCCCACAAGAAAGGACAAAACATAACCAACGCCACGTCATGATCCCCTATCCTGCGCCAATCTATCCGGCGAAGGGAAGCGAATCATTCAGGCTCCCAAAACCCGCTCGTAAACCCCGATCACCTTCGCGGTCATGGCGTCGAGCGTGACCTCGTTTGCGACGAGGTCGAAGGACGGGGCGAGGCGGGCATTCAGGCCGGGGAGATCGGCGAGGGCCTGGCGGAGGCCGCGGACCAGCTCCGGGACGGAGTGGGTTTCCATGAGGGCCTCGGCCGGGAGGAATTCCGGGGCGAAGCCGACCCGCGTGGAAATGCTGGGCACCTTCATGTGCAGCGCCTCGGCGAGGGTGTAGGGACCGCCTTCATTCCGCGAAGCGACGACGAAGAGATCCGAGCATCCCATCAGCCCCACGGCATCGTCACGATGGCCAGCCATCCAGACGCGGTCCCGGAGATCGAGGCGGGCAATGATCTCCTCGAGCAGGGGGCGCTGGAGGCCGTCGCCGACGAGCCAGAGCTTGAAGCCGGGCACCTGCGCCATCGCTTCCAGCAGCAGGTCCATCCCCTTCGCGGGGACGAGGCGGCCCACGGTGGAGAAAACCGGTTCCGGCCCACCGAGGAAGGGCGGATTCGTCGCCAGCGCAGCCTCGCGGGTGCCGGGCGGCGGCGGGGCGATGGAATTCCAGATGACCGTGGCCGGGATGCCGCCAAGCGAGTCTCGCACCTGTGCGGATGCCGTGATGACCGCATCGTAGTCGCGGAAGGCTCGCGCGCTCCGCTTGATATTCTGCACGGTGGCCACGCGGCGAATCCCCGGCAGCCAGCGGCGCAGCGAGCGGACCATGCCCCCGGCCTTGTTCGCATGCGCATGGACCACCTGCGGGCGAGCGGAGAGGATTTTCGCTCGCAAGGCGATCAGGTTGAAAGGATTGAGCCGCCCGCCACCCATCGGATGCGCGAGGAAATTCACCGCCGGATCGAAGTGCTGGCGCATCGTTTCATCCGCCACGGCGCTCACGGCATGGCCGAGGGCGGCCTGCCGGTTGGCGAGTTCGATGACGTTTTTTTCAAGGCCGCCCTTTTCGCCAACGCTGGCGAGGACGTGACAGACACGGATCACGCGGCGGAGGCTGGCGGGGCCGCCGGGAACTTCCAAGCGACAAAAACTCCGGCCCGGCCCGCCGGAATCCCGGCCCTCTCCGGGCGCTCACATCCTCCGGGGTTGCGGGGAGAAATCCGCGCCGCTAGACAGACCTCGTCGCCCGGCGGCACCAGCTCCCGTGATCTTCAATTCCTACACCTTCCTTCTGGTATTCCTGCCGCTGACCTTGCTGGTCTTCTCGCTGCTGCGGCGCTTTTTCCCCCGGGTGTCGTTCGCCTGGCTGGTGGTCGCCTCGCTCGCCTTCTACGGGGTATGGAATCCGGATCCGGAGCACGGCTGGTCGCCAAAGTACATCCTGCTCATCCTGGGCTCCTGCGGGGGCAACTATCTCATCGGCCGCTACATCACCGCCCACCGCGGCACGCCGCAGGGGAAATTCGCGCTGGCCGGGGGCATCACGACGAATCTCCTCCTCCTCGGCTACTACAAGTATGCGGGCTTCTTCGCCGCCATCGCCACGAAGCTGACCACCTGGCCGGGTGCCATCCCTCCGATCATCCTGCCGCTGGCCATCTCGTTCTTCACCTTCCTCCAGATCGCCTACCTGGTCGATGCGTGGCGCGGGCAGACGAAGGAGTACAAGTTCACGGACTACCTGCTCTTCGTCACCTTCTTCCCCCACCTCATCGCGGGGCCGCTGGTGCACCACAAGGAGATGATGCCGCAGTTCAAGCGGCGCCCCGGCCATACGCGCCATTGGGTGAATTTCTCGGTGGGCCTCGCCCTGCTCATCCTCGGTCTCTTCAAGAAGGTCGTCATCGCGGACAACCTCTCGCCCATCGCGTCGAACATCTTCGACCTCGCGGCCAACGGCGAACGCCCGCTGACGATCGGCGAGGCATGGGTCGGCGCAGTCGCCTACTCGCTGCAGCTTTACTTCGACTTCTCCGGCTACTCGGACATGGCACTTGGTGCGGCCCGCTTCTTCGGCATCCGCTTCCCGCTGAATTTCCACTCGCCCTACAAGGCGGTCTCGGTGGTCGATTTCTGGCGGCGCTGGCACATGACGCTGTCCCGCTTCCTGCGCGACTACCTCTACATCCCGCTGGGCGGCAACCGGAAGGGGCCGAAGCGCCGGTATGTGAATCTCTTCCTCACCATGCTGCTCGGCGGCCTGTGGCACGGGGCGGGGCTCACCTTCGTCATCTGGGGTGCGCTGCACGGCGCCTACCTGTGCCTGAACCACATGTGGTTCGGCTTCCGCAAGAAGATGGGCTGGAAGCCGATGCCGAAGCCGCTGGCTATCCTGCTCACCTTCCTCGCCGTGCTCATTTCCTGGGTGCCATTCCGCGCGGGCACCTATGAGATCATGGGTGGCCCCGAGGGCGGCCAGAAGGCGATCGCCGCCACCCGCGAGATCCTCGGTGCGATGTTTGGCATGAATGGCTTCCAAGGCTGGCCGGACCGCAGCGCGTATGTGGTGAAAGACAGCCACGCTTTCCGCGCCTGCCTCATCCTGCTGGTCGTCTGGTTCCTGCCGAATACCCAGCAATTCCTCCGCCGCTACCAGCCCGCGCTCGATCCGTCCCGCGTGATGGAGGGCCGCCCGGGAGTCCGCCGCTGGTGGGAATTCCGGCCAAATGCCGTGTGGGCCGTCGGGCTCGTGCTGCTCTTTGCCGGCGTCCTCTACCAGTTCGACAAGCTCAGCGAGTTCATCTACTTCCAATTCTAACCGGAGCTCCGCATGCGCCTGCCCCGCAAATCTTTCCTCAAGTTCACCCTGTCCGTGCTGATCTCCGCTGCGGTCATCCTCGCGGTCTTCATCGGCATCAATACCTGGGTCAATCCCCTTTGGGTCAGCAAGGCCCCGTGGAGCGACGACAGCTTCGCCGAATACCGGCCGATCTACCGTTACCAGCGCACTGGCAAGGCCGGCATCGCCGAGGCCCAGCCGTGGAAGGTCGCCTTCTTCGGCTCGTCACGCATCGACATCGCCTTCGACCCCGCCCTGCCCCAGTGGAATGGTACGCCAGCGGTGAATCTCGCCGTGAGCGCGGGCACCCTGCCCGAGACCGCGCCGATCCTCCACTACACGCTGGAGCGCGCGCCGCTGGAAATGGCCATCGTCGGCATCGACATCGGTGACCTGCTCGGAGGGAACTCCCCCATCAAGAGCACCGGCTTCATGGAGAGCCCGTTCAATCCGGACGGGAACCATCTGGAGCAGTCGCTGCGCTACTACGCGGGCATTTCCTCCTTCGAGTCCGCCGTCCAGACCATCATCAACAAGAGCAAGAACAGGCTCCCGGAATACACGCCGCTGGGCCATCGCCTGCGCCACCAAGAGACCGTGGACGTGGCCAAGGTGATCCAGCGTGACGCCATCTCCCATGCGCTGCGCGTGACCCGCCGCCGCAAGGCGAACCCGCCCGCCGAGCCGAATGAAACGAAGGCGGAAAAGCTCAGGCAGATCCTCAAGGAAACCAAGGAGCACAATTGCCGCCTGGTGCTGGTGATCCCTCCCAGCCACGCCACATACCTCGGCGTCTTCTACCACCAGGGAGATCCGGATCCCACCTTCAGCAAGGACCGCATCGCCATCGCGAGGATGGTCGCCGAGTCGAATGCGCAGTTCCCCGCCGCCCCGCCCGCGATCATCTGGGACTTCAATGACTTCCATCCGTTCAATGCCGAGAAGGTGCCGATGGACGCGTCCAAGATGCACTGGTGGCTCGACGGCACCCACGCCCGGAAGGCCCTCGGCGACGTGATGCTCGCCCGCATCATGGGCTGGCCGGTCGAACCCGCCGGAGCGGACTTCGGCTTCCAGCTCACCGAGGCAAATGCCGCCGAGCGCGACAAGGCCCTCCGTGATGGCTACGAGCGCTTCAAGACCGAGCAATCCGACCTCTGGAACTGGATGGAGCAAGGCATCCTGAAGTACCAGGACACCGCCGCGAAGAGCTCCGCGAAGGACGAGGCCGCTCCGGAATTCTGAGGCTAGCGGGTGGCTGGCCTCTCCGATCGACGCCAGCCCATTTGGAAGAGCAAGGCTGCGGATTTCAAAGGTCCGGGGCAATGCGTCGTGCCCTGCCGGGCCATGACAAAAGCGCCCTGCAACTTCTTTCCGGATGCACAGGTTTCATTTCGTTGGATCTTCTCACCAGCCATGAAACCAGACACCTTCCGATTCATTCCGTTTTCCCTCGTCCTGATTACAGCCGCCGTAGCCCAGGAGACCACTCCGGTGGCACCGGCCGAGCCCCCGGCGGTTCCCGAGCAGCCGCCTGCCGTGAATCCGACTGCGGATCTGGCCGGAGCCGCTGAAAAGCTGGCCGCGGCAACGAGCTACGCGTGGAGCCAGACAACTTCCTTCGGAGGGAATTTCGGCGACCGCACGACGACCGGGAAAAAGGGCAGCGGCGGCTACCTGCTGATCACCATGCCCGGTCGCGACCAGGAAATCCAAGTGCTCTCCCGCAAGGACAAGGTCGCCATGCTACGCGAAGGCACCTGGGTGGTGCCGAATGCGGAGGGTGAAGAGCAGGGCCCGGGCCGCTGGATCGCGCGGATGGTGCAGAATCTCCGCGAGCCCGTCACCGGTGCCAAGGACCTTGTTTCAAAGGTCACCGAGGTGAAGATCGAGAACAGCACCTATCAAGGGAAGCTCGATGAGACCGCGGCGAAGGAGCTGATGTCCTTCCGAGGATTTGGCCGACGCGGTGGCGGCGGCGGTCAAGGTGGAGGGGGCGGCACCCCGCCGGAAATCACCGGCGCGGGCGGCACCGTCACCTTCACCATCACCGATGGCGTGCTCACCGGTTACGAGACCACTTTGACCGGAAAGATGACCTTCAACGGTGAAGAGCGCGACGTGAACCGCACCACGAAGGTCTCCTTCACCGGAGTCGGATCGACGACCTTCGACATCCCGGAAGCCGCCGCCGGCCTCTTGGCGGAATGACGATTGAAACACCCGTAGCCGCCTGATCGGTCAATCTTGAGATATGTCCCCGCCAGCGGCGCGTCCGCCCAGGCGGTCCATGCTCCGGTCATCCCACCCCGCCGTGCCATGCCACCGGCGGGGTTTTTTCATCTTCCTGTTGTCTTGCCTCCATTCCCCTTGCGCCGCGGCGCGCGCCCCGTAGCCTCGCGGGATCATGCTAGCGCGTTTCGTAGTTCCGCTCGCCTTGCTTGTGGCAGGTCCAGCCCTTGCCCAAACGACCGCCACCCCCATCCCGAGAACGCCCGCAGGCGCTCCATCGGACATCTATCGCTCGGTCGTCCGCATCGAGAATGCCGCCCAGGTCCCGGACTACCGCACGCCGTGGAATAGCGGTCGCTTCGGCGGCGGCATCGGCACCGGCTTCGTCATCGGGAAAAACCAGTTCCTCACGAATGCGCACGTCGTATCAAACGCCCGCCGCCTTCTCATCACCATTCACGGCAGCCCGCGGAAGTATCCCGCACGCGTGAAGCACATCGCCCATGATTGCGATCTGGCGCTGCTCGAGGTCGAGGATTTCACCGACTTCGAGAAGTTCCCGGTCTTCTCCGTCGGCGATGTGCCCCAGCTTGAGAGCCAGGTCCGCGTCATCGGCTACCCCATCGGCGGCGAGCGCCTGTCCGTCACGCGCGGCGTCGTCTCCCGCATCGACTTCTCGTCCTACTCCCACTCGCGCGCCGACCAGCACCTCATCGTGCAGATCGATGCCGCGATCAACCCGGGCAACTCCGGTGGCCCCGTCGTGCAGGATGGCAAGGTCGTCGGCGTCGCCTTCCAAGGCCTGCGTCAGGCTGACAATACCGGCTACATCATTCCCCCGCCCGTCATCCGCCGTTTCCTGAAGGACATCGAGGACGGCCACTACGATCACTATGTGGATCTCGGGGCCTCCACCTTCCCGCTCTACAATCCCGCCATGCGGCAGGCCCTGAAGCTGCAGGACGATGGCAATGGCGTGCTCGTCACCGACGTCACCCCCACCGGCTCCTGCGAGGGCGTCCTGAAGTCCGGCGATGTGCTCGTCTCCATCGACGGCCACATCATCGACAGCGCCGGCCAGATCCTCCTCGACGGGGAAAAGGTGGACCTCAATGAAGTCGTCGAGCGGAAGTTCGCCGGGGACAAGGTCGCGCTACGCTGGCTCAGCAACGGCACCTGGAATGACAAGGACGTGGAGTTGAAGGCCCTGCCGCCTGCCCGCATGTATGCCATCCAGTATGAGAAGAAGCCGCGCTACACCGTCTTCGCCGGCCTCGTCTTCCAGCCGTTGGACACCAATCTCCTCGCCACCACGAAGCTCGATGACGTCAATGTCCGCCGCCTCTACAGCGACTACGTGCCGAAGGGCATCTTCACTGAGCGCGAGGACATCGTCATTCTCACCCGCGTCGAGAGCGATCCGGTGAATAGCCAGCTCGGCGGCTTCACCGGCAAGGCCGTGGACAAGATCAACGGCACCGTCGTGAAAAGCCTGAAGCACGCCCACGAGTTGCTCAATCCCGCCACCCCGCCCGAGTTCTTCGTCATCGAGCTCTTCGGCTCGCCTCGTCCCGTCGTGCTCCCCGGAGCCGCCATCGCCGCCGCCAACGAGCGCGTGAGCAAGACCTACGCCATCGAACATCTTTCCAATCTCGAAGAGTGAATCCCGCCATGCGCCCTCACCTCCTGCTCCCGCTCCTGCTGCTCGCCGCGTGTGATCGCTCCGGCACAGCCATCGGCACTGCATCCGCCGCACCGGAAGTGCCAGCCACCGCAACACCGCCCGCCCCTACGCCGGGCCCGGTGCCCGTGGTGAATCCCGAGTCTATCCTGCCCTCCGTCGTCCGCATCAATACGACCCAGCAATCCTGGAGTCAGGCCGAGCCATGGCAAAAGAACTCCCCCGGCAAGCGCCGCTCGCTCGGTGCCCTCGTCGGTGAAGGCCTCGTGCTGACCACCGCCGAGATGGCCGCGGATGCCACCCTCATCGAATTTGAGTCGCCGGACGGCAAGCGTATCGCCACCGCCAAGGTCGTCGCCGTGGACTATGAGGCAAACCTCGCGCTCCTCGGCCTGGCATCTCAGGACGACGCCAAGTTCTTCAACGGCACGAAGGCCCTAGAGATCGCCGCCACGCCGAAGCCCGGCGACACACTGGACATCCTCCAGGTCGAGGAGAACGGCACCCCGCTCATCACCAGCGGCGGCATCCAGAGCATCGACGTGGTGTCGAATTTCCTGCCCGGCCAATTCTTCCTCACCTACGAGGTGAAGGCCTCCATGCAGAGCGCCGCCAGCAGCTTCTCCCTGCCGGTGCTCCGCGAGGGCAAGCTCGCGGGCATCCTCACCAGCTACGACTCGAAGGACCAGCTCAGCGACGTCACCGCCACGGACATCGTCGCCCGCTTCGTGAAGGAAGGGGCCGATGGCGATTACGCCGGCTTCCCCTCGCTCGGCATTTCCATCAGCCGCACCGAGGACCCGAACTTCCGCCTCTATCTGAAGCTCGCCGAGGACGGCGGCGGACTCTACGTCTCCACCGTTCGCCCCGGCGGTGCCGCCGACAAGGCGGGCCTGAAGAAAGGCGACGTGATCCTCAGCATCGACGGCAACGAGATCGACCGCCTCGGCTATTTCGACGACGCCCACTACGGCCGCCTCTACTGGAGCCATCTCGTCCGCGGCGCAAAGGCCAGTGGTGACAAGGTGGACCTCTCCATCATCCGCGATGGCCAGCCCATGCAACTCAGTGCCGTGCTGGACCGCCGCGACGAGGTCAGCCAGCTCGTGCCCGCCTATGCCTTTGGCACCGCGCCTTCCTTCCTCGTGAAGGGCGGCCTCGTCTTCCAAGAGCTTACCCGTCCGCTGCTCGAGTCCTTCGGCAGCGAGTGGCAGACCCGCGCCCCGCTCAACCTGCTGGACGTGGTGGAAAACCCCGAGAAATACGAATCCCGCGGCCGCCGCATCGTCTTCCTCTCCAATGTCATCCCCACCCCTGCCACCGTCGGCTACGAGCCGCTGCAAAGCATGATCGTCACCAAGGTGAACGGGCAGGACATCAAGGACATGAAAACCCTCATCGAAGCCTTCAAGGCCCCGGCCGCCGATGGCCTCCATGCCATCGAATTCGACGAGGAGAAGATCCGCGTCTACCTCGACGAGTCGGCCTCGGACGCTGTGGATCAGCAACTTCTCCAGCGTGGATTGCCCCGCCTTTCGCGAGCCGAGGACTGATGGTCGAAAACCGTGATTTTCTTTCAATTTTCCTATTGTCAAAACCCGGTCGGCCACCCTTAATCCCGCCCCACCTCGCAGGGGTAACCAAGGCTCAGTAGCTCAGTCGGTAGAGCAGCGGATTGAAAATCCGCGTGTCGGCGGTTCGATTCCGTCCTGAGCCACCACCCCTGAAAAAGCAGGTAGAATGAAAAAGACCGCGGCACTCGCCCCGGTCCTTTTTCGTGCCGTCATGAAGCCACCAGGAGGCTCCGTTCGCTCACATCCCCCGGGAGAAGCGGGATCACCTACAGTGCCGCTTGGCGGACGGCCTCACCGGCCAGGCTAAGCCGGCTAAAGCCAGCGCTCCCGGCTCCGCCGATCCTAGCGCCCCCCTAGGAGCGCGAGCCACTGGCTCGCTTGGATGGAAGGCGAACCTTTGGAAGGAGCTGCACTAATGCGGAGCCCCCTTGGGCATCATGCTCTACCGGTCGCTTCGCCCGCCCGTCCAAGCGAGCCAGTGGCTCGCGTTCCCAGGGTGCCCGCTGTGTCACCGTCCGGGAATCGTCTTGCCAAGAACCGCTTCGTTTCGCGAATAGGAACACTTCCTAATGAGCAAGCGGATCCGACTCAAAGACGTCGCCGAGCGCGCGGGGGTGGCGGTCAATACGGCCTCCACGATCCTCAATCGACGGCCGAACTCCTGGGCATCGAAGGAGACCGAGGAGCGCGTCTTCCAGGCGGCACGCGAGCTGGGCTATCGCCCCTCGAAGACCGCCCGCGCCCTGCGCTCCGGCCGCTACCACACCATCGGCCTGCTTATCCAGGACCTGACGAATCCCTTCTTCTCCACCCTCGCCGACGAGTTGGAGGCCGCGGCCGAGGAACGCGGCTACGACTTGCTCGTGGAGAATTGCCGCTCGTCCCTCACCCGGGAAAAGCATCTGCTCGCGGATCTGGAGGACCTCGAGGTGGATGGCAGTGTCCTGTGGCTCTCGGACAATGAAGTCTTCCGCCCCGAACTCACCGAGATGGCACATGCCAAGCGTCCGGTGGTGGTGCTGGGCAATGGCATTCCTGAGACGCCCATCCCGGTTGATGCCGTGCTGTCCGACTTTTCCCAAGGCCTCGCCGATGCGGTGGATGCGCTGTGCCAGCTCGGCCACAAGCGCTTCGCCTTCGTCAGCGCGCTCGCGGAGGGACAGGCCGATGGACAGCGCCCGCAGCTCTTCCAGGAATTGCTCGCCGCGCGTGGCATCCCTGCGGGCAATATCGACATCCTCCGCACCGGCCACACGGTCGAGAGCGCCTGCGAGACCTTCGCCGGTTTTCTGAAGACGCGGCCCGACAAGCGTCCCACCGCACTTCTCGCAATGAACGACCTCGCCGCCATCGGCGCAATGCGGGCCGCCATCGAGGCGGGACTGAAAATCCCGGCGGATCTTTCGGTCGTCGGCGTTGATGATGTGCCCCTCTGCTCCTACCTGCCCATCAGCCTCACCTCCATCCGCCAGCGCTACCGGATGATCACTCGCACGGCGGCGGACCTGCTGATCTCTCGGATCGAGGCCGCGGAGGAGGAGCCGCTGCCACCACGGCAGGAAGTTTTCCCGACGATCTACACCCCGCGTGAAAGCGTCAGCCCGGCAAAGCCGTGACTGGAGCATCACCCGATGACCATCGTTGAATACCCCCACGGAAGCTCCGGCTACCAAGAACTCGTCCGCCTGCGCGACCTGCACCTGCGCCGACCCATCGGCCTGCAGATGAGCGAGAGCGATCTCGTGGGCGAGGAAAGCCAGCGCCACTTCGCGCTGGTGGAAGATGGCGTCATCCTCGGCGGCTTGGTCGCCAATCCCACCGGCGGCGGCATCACGAAGCTGCGGCAGATGTGGATCGACCCCGGACTCCGCGGCCAGGGACACGGCCGACTTCTGTTAGATGAAGTCGAGCGCAGGCTCGCTGCGGACGGGACGACCCACCTTGTCCTCCACGCGCGGGCGGAAGCGACCGGCTTTTACGAGAGCAGCGGA
This sequence comes from Luteolibacter flavescens, assembly GCF_025950085.1. Taxonomy (NCBI): domain Bacteria; kingdom Pseudomonadati; phylum Verrucomicrobiota; class Verrucomicrobiia; order Verrucomicrobiales; family Verrucomicrobiaceae; genus Neoluteolibacter; species Neoluteolibacter flavescens. The sequence goes on along the minus strand of NZ_JAPDDS010000007.1, from coordinate 126,723 downwards.
TACCACGTGACTGGCGATCCCTTCACCGAGGTCGGCATCCCCCACTCTCGCATGGAGAAAAAAACAGGGGTGGCGTGACGCGAAGCCACACCACCCCCGGTAGCTTTTGATCGATCAGCGGAGGAAGGCCTCGTGCAGGCCGCCGTCCACGGTGATCACCTGGCCGGTCGTCTTGCTGAGGCGGTTCGTCACGAGGAGGAAGTAGGCTTCAGCCTGGTCCGCCGGGGTGATCGGGGACTTGGTCAGCGTGCGGTCCGCGTAGAATTGCGCGAGCTTCGTCACCAGGGAATCGGTCGCCTCATCATCCGTGTAGGGGATGTCGTACTTCGCCAGCGAACCGATGACGCGGTCGCGCGGGAACATCGCCGATCCCTGCACCACGGTCGCGGGAGCGACACCGTTCACGCGAACCAGCGGGCTCAGCTCGATGGCGAGTTCGCGGACGAGGTGATTCGCCGCGGCCTTCGAAGTGTCGTAGGCGAGGCTACCCTTCTTCGCCACGGCGGCATTCGCGCTCGTGGTGAGGACGAGGTTGCCACGCAGACCCTGCTCCTTCCACGTCTTCGACGCTTCGTCGGCGACGTAGTAGGAGCCGCTGACATTGATGGCGAAGGTGAGCGCCCACTTGTCATCCGGGATGTGACCGGACGTATCGCTCGGCACGAAGATACCGGCAGTCACGCAGATGTGGTCGAAGCCACCGTAGGCGAGCGCCACCTGGTCGAGCATCGCGCGGATGCTGGCGCGGTCGGTGATGTTCGCCGCGAGGCCGATGGCCGGGCCGCAACCGGAAACGCCGGTGCCTGCCACGCCGATGCCGAGGCCGTGCTTGTCGGTGATCTCCTTGGCGGTCGCTTCCGCGGCTTCCTTGTTCAGGTCCACGCACACGATGTGCGCGCCTTCCTTCACGAGGCGATGCGCGGTCTCCTTGCCAATGCCGGAGCCTGCGCCGATCACGATGACGATCTGGCGGGCCAGTTCCTTCTCGGCGGGCATACGCTGGAGCTTCGCTTCCTCGAGCAGCCAGTACTCGATGTCGAATGCCTCCTGCTGTGGCAGCGAGATGTACTCGTCGATCGCCTCGGCACCGCGCATCACTTCCACCGCGCAGTTGTAGAATTCCGCGGTCACGCGGCTCTCGGACTTGTCCTTGCCCCAGGCGACCATGCCGAGGCCGGGGATGAGCACCACGGTCGGATTCGGGTCGCGCATCGCCGGGCTGTTGGCGTGCTTGCAGGACTCGTAGTAGGAGGCGTAGTCCTTGCGATACTGCTCGAGACCGGCGGCGAGCTTGGCCTTGAGAGTCGCGACGTCTTCCGACTGCGGATTCCAGTCGACGTAGAGCGGCTTGATCTTCGTGCGCAGGAAGTGGTCCGGGCAAGAGGTGCCCAGCTCGGCGAGCCGCGGCGCATCCGCCGAGTTCACGAAGCGCAGGATCTTCTCGTCGTCCTGCACCGTGCCGATGAAGCGCTTCTGCTGGGACACCTGACCGCGCAGCCATGGCAGGATCGCGGCGAGCGTCGCCTGGCGCTCCGCTTCCGGCAGCGTGGTGTATTTCTGGCCGCCGAAGGCCGTGGCGTCGCCGCCCTTGGCCTGATACTTTTCCTCGATGTAATTGGCCGCCTTCTCGATGAGTTCCAGCGTCAGCGTGTAGCACGCCTTGTCGTCGTCATCCCACGAGATGAAGCCGTGCTGGCCCATCATGATGGCCTTCACGTCGGGCTGCTTCTTCGAGATCTCCTGCATGGCGAGGCCGAGCTCGAAGCCCGGGCGCATCCACGGCACATAGGACATGGCCCCGCCGAAGATCTCCTGCGTGAGCTTCTCACAATTCTTCGACGCGGCGATCGAGATGATCGCGTTCGGGTGCATGTGATCGACGTGCTTGCCCGGCAGGAAGCTGTGCAGCGGCGTGTCGATGGAGGATGCACGCGGGTTGAGATTGAAGGTGGTGTGGAAATACATCGCCACCATGTCGTCCTCGGCCTGCGACTTGAGGCCCTTCTCGCCGCGTGCCGCATAGACATCCTGCAGGGCGATGAGCTTGTCCTGATAGAGCGATGAGAAGTTCTCGCGCTTCGACGTGCGGAGGTCGCCACCCGAGCCCTTCACCCACAGCACCTCTGCACCGGCTCCGGAGAGAGGGTCCTTTTCCACGATCTTCGAGGACGTGTTGCCGCCGCCGGTGTTCGTGATGCGCTGGTCCGCGCCGAGGATATTGGAACGATAGACGAGACGCTCGACGGGATCGAGGGTTGCCGCATAAGCGTCGTCCCAGGAGAAGTTCACATTTTTAAAGTCCGCTGACATGGGTTGATCGAAGTTCGCGATTGACGTGAGCGGGGTGTGCGGGACAAAACCCACGAAAGCAAGCAATTTCCCACAAAAACCCACATGCTCGCCGCAGAACGCCAACGCCAGATTCTCGATCGTGTCCGCCGCGAGGGCACCGTACGCACCGCCGAGCTGGCAAAGGACTTCGCCGTGACGGAGGAGACGATCCGGCGCGATCTCGACTACCTCGGCCGACGCGGTCACGTGCGCCGCACCCACGGTGGTGCGATGGATGCCTCCGCCCCGCTCGGCGAGCTTTCGCAAAGCGAACGCGAGGCTCGGAAGCTGGAGGAGAAGGTGGAGATCGCCCGCGAGGCCGTCCGCCTGATCGGCCCCGGCGAGACCATCCTGCTCGATGCCTCCACCACCGCGTTGGAACTCGCGAGCTACCTGCCGGAAAACATGCCGCTGCGCGTGGTGACGTATTCGCTCGCCGTGATCGAAAGGCTGGCCGGCCGCGGCGATCTGGAACTCATCCAACTCGGCGGCACCTACGAGGCCCGCGGACGACGCTTCTCCGGCATGCTCACCGAATCTGTGCTGCGCCTGCTCAAGATCGACCGCTTCTTCTGCTCCGGCGCAGGACTCGATCCCGCCCAGGGCATCAGCGAGCCGAATCCCGAGCAGGCCCGCCTGAAGCGTCTCATGATCGAGATCTCCGCGTGGAATTGCGCGCTGCTCGACCACTCGAAGTTCGGCATCAAGGCCGATCACTTCTTCGCCACGCCCGCCGATGTCGATGTGGTGGTGACCGACCGCGAGTCGAAGGCCTACGCGAAGGGACAACTCAAGAACGTCCCCTACGAGCTGCGCTTCGCCCGCTAGGAGCCGGTGGCTCCCCGTCTTTCTTTTTGTAAACCCATCCCTCAATGCCCGTCTTCCTTTCCATCGACCTCGGGGCCGGCAGCGGCCGCGTCATCGCAGGCATCTCCGATCTTAAAACCCTCCGCCTGGAGGAAATCCATCGCTTCGACAATCCCGGCACCGATCTCCCCGGCGGCTCGTTTTGGAACATCGTGGGACTCTTCCGCGACATCGTGGACGGCCTGCGCCGCGCGGTGGAAAAGTATGGCAAGGACATCGTCGCCATCGGCATCGACACCTGGGGCTGCGACTACGGCCTGCTCGACAAGCAGGGACGCCTCCTCGGCATGCCGCACCAGTACCGGGACGCGCGCCACGAGGGCATGCCCGCGGTGATGCACGCAAAGCTGAGCGAGGCGGAGATCTATTCCATCACCGGCATCACGACGAACTTCTACAACTCCTCGCTGCACCTCATGGCCGAGGAGCAGGCCGCGTCCCCTGCGCTCGCGAATGCGAACTCGTTACTCTTCATTCCCGACCTCCTCGCCTTCTGGCTCTGCGGCGTGCAGGCGGTGGAAAGAACGATCGCTTCCACCTCGCAGCTCCTCGATGCCGCCACCGGAGATTGGGCGTGGGGCGTGATCGAGACGCTCGGTTTGCCCAAGGGGATCTTCGGCAAGATCGTCGAGCCCGGCACGGTGCTCGGCCCCATCCGCAAGGAAGTCGCCCGCCAGATCGGAATGGAAGGCATCCCGGTCGTGGCCAGTGCTTCGCATGACACCGCCTCGGCCGTGGCCGGCATCCCCATGGAAGGCGACGATGCCCTGTGGCTGTCATCCGGCACGTGGTCGATCATGGGGCTGGAGCGCAAGGATCCGATCCGCACGCCCGAAGCTTTCGCCGCGCGCTGCTGCAATGAGCTCGGCGTGGAGGGCACAGCACGCGTGCTGAAAAACATCGCGGGCCTCTGGCTCATCCAGGAGTGCAAGCGCCAGTGGACGCTGGACGGCGAAAGCATCTCCTACGCGGACATGGCCAAGCTCGCCGAGGCGGCACCGTCCTTCACCGCCTTCATCGATCCCGATGACGCCGTCTTCGCCGCACCCGGCGAGATGCCCGCGAAGATCCAGGCATGGTGCGAGCGCACCGGCCAGTCCGTGCCAAAGGACAAGGGCACGATCCTCCGCGTCGCCACCGAATCGCTCGCACTGAAATACCGCGTCGTTTACGAGAACTTCTGCTCGCTTGCGGGGAAGAAATTCGAGCGACTCCACGCAGGCGGCGGCGGCATCCAGAATGCCTTCCTCGCGCAGGCCACGGCGGACGCGCTGGGCATCGAGGTGATCGCCGGTCCCATCGAGGCCACCTCCTGCGGAAACATCGTCGTCCAGATGATGGCCACCGGACACCTCGCGGACCTCGCCGAAGGACGCCGCCTCGTACGCGAGTCCTTCGCCTTCCAGACCTACGCCCCGCACAATGGCCAGGCGTGGCAGGACGCATACGAACGATTCAAAGGCTTCATCGGCCGCTGAGCGGATTTGCCCGCGCCTTGCACTTCCATCGCTTCTTCCCCTCCCGGAACCATGATCGACCCCGAACGCATCTTTGAAATGGACTTCCTTCGGGCGACCGAAGGAGCCGCCATCATCGCCCATCGCTGGATGGGCCGCGGCGAGAAGGAGGCGGCCGATGCCGCCGCGTGCGATGCCATCCGCGGCATGTTCGACCTGATGGACATGCGCGGCGAGGTGGTCATCGGCGAAGGCATCAAGGACGAGGCACCCGGCATCTTCAAAGGAGAGAAGGTCGGCTCGTGGGAAGAAGGTGCGCCGCAATTCCACATCGCGCTCGATCCCGTGGACGGCACCACGAATGTCTCGAAGGGCATGGCGAACTCCGTCTCGTGCATCGCCGCGGCGATCCCCGTGGATGGCGAGGCCAGCGCGCTTGAGGACATCCCGGCCTTCTATCTCGAAAAGCTCGCCTACCCGGAAAAGGTCCGGCAGGCCTTCATCGCCGATCCCAAGCTGCCTATCAGCGTCGAGGCCCCGACTGAGGAAGTCATCAAGATCACCGCGAAGATCCTCGAGAAAGACATCCGCGACATCGTCGTGATGATCCTCGATCGCCCTCGCAACCAGCCCTACATCGACGCCGTGCGCCGCATCGGCGCGAAGCTCCGCATGATCGCCGACGGAGACATCGCCGCCGCGATCGCACCAGCCCTGCCGGAGAGCAACGTGGACCTCTACATCGGCATCGGCGGTGCACCGGAGGGCGTGCTTTCCGCCGCCGGACTGCGCTGCCTCGGCGGCGGCCTGCAGGCAAAGATCTGGCCGAAGGATAGCCTGGAGAAACGGGTCCTCATCGCCGAGGGCTACGGCCACCTGCTCGAGCGTGTGTATCTTTCCAAGGATCTCGCAAAGGGCGACCGCATCCTTTTCAGCGCCACCGGCATCTCGGACAGCCCGCTGCTCCGGGGCGTGGAGGTGAACGGAAACATCGCCCGCACCCACTCAGTGCTCATGCGGGTGAAGAGCCGCACCGTGCGCTCGATCAAGGCCGCGCACGACCTTTCCAAGAAAACCTTCCACCTGCGTTCGAAAGGCGGGGAGGTGCTGCTGGTAGACTGATCATTCGCGGGCAGCCTGACGGGGGAAAATCGGCGGACTTTTCGCGCGTCCTAGGTATTTTCACAGGATGCTTTTTCAAAAGTTGTCCGACAGACTGCCACGGACAGAAGCACGCCCGGGCAATGTGGCCAAGCACATCGTCCGGAGGTCTGCTCCGTGGCGAACGAAGGACTAAGCCTCCGTGGTCATGGGGACGTTTACACCCATGCCCTGATCGCGCCTTCCCGGCGGGGTCCGGGCTAAAAAACCCAAAAACCCCATGAAGAAATCAACGAAGATCCTGCTCACGTCCCTGACGTCCGGAGCCGGTCTGCTCGCGCTCGGTTGGCTTCAGGAAAAACCCGAAGCCACGACCACCGCGCAGCCGACCCCAGCCACCCCGGCAAGGGCGATGGCGAGGAAAGCCGCACCTACCCTGCCGGTCACGCAGCCCGTGGCGGTGGACGTGGACGCCGCCGCGCCCTTCACCGACATCGGCTCGCTGGAAAAAGGCGCGGTGATCCGCCTGCCCCTGCCCGATGGCGGCGAGAAAACCGGCCGCCTGAACTACGTGAACCGCTACCCGAATGGCGCGGCAGCCGCCGGCGGGGACATGGAGGACGGCAGCGGTACCTTCGAGATCGGCGGCGAGCCATGGGGCTATCGCGGATTCATTCTCCAGCGGCAGGACGGCGTCGCCTACGTTTATTCGAGCGGGAAGGACGGCGGACTACAGGTCGCGCGGCGTCCGCTCGGCGAGGTGATCTGCGAGCCGGAGCCGCATTGGAAGCCTCTCGCGAAAGTCGAGGGCCCGGATCCGGAAAAGGCGGCGATTTACAATGGCGGCCGCTCGGTTGGCGTCATCTATGAGGCGATCCCCATCCTGAGCAGTCTGCCGCGGGCCGCGGCGACCATTTACCTCGACTTCGATGGCGAGGTGATCGAGGGCCACTCGTGGGAAGGCGGACGGCGCATCATCGCCCCGGCTTACAATCTCCCGGCAAGCGAGGTGACGGACATCTGGCGGAGGGTGGCGGAGGACTTCGCGCCCTTCGAGGTGAACGTGACGACGGACCTCCAGGCCTACCTGCGCGCGCCGCAGGGCATGCGCATGCGGTGCATCACCACGACGAACAACTTCGCGGGTGCGGGCGGCGTGGCCTTCAACAACACCTTCCGGGAATCCGGCGATCCGGTGTGCTGGAACTTCTACCGCGGCAATGGCGGCGCGGTGGTGATCTCGCACGAGGTGGGCCACACCTTCGGCCTGCATCACGACGACACCACCACGCAGGGCTACTACGGCGGCCATGGCAGCGGTGCGATGAGCTGGGGCCCGATCATGGGCGCTCCCTACAGCCAGAACATCTGCCAGTGGAGCAAGGGCGACTACGTGAATGCGAACCAGCAGCAGGACGACCTCATCCAGATCGGCTCCTCGGTGGCGCGACGCGTGGACGACCATGCGCCGGATGCCGTGCAGGCAACCCCGCTGGTCATCGGCGCGGGCGGCTCCGTTTCCAATAGCGGCATCATCGGCAGCCCGGATGACATCGACGCCTTCACCTTCACAACCGGCGGAGGCACGCTGAACCTGCAATTCGACGGGGCGGTCAACAGCCCGAACCTCGACATCGAAGCGAAGCTCTACAATTCCGCGGGCACGCTGCTCGCCACCGCCAGTCCGGCAAACCAACTGAATGCCACGCTCAACACCACCGTGGCCGCGGGCACCTACACGGTGACCGTGGACGGCGTGGGCAATGGCACCTGGGCGACCAATGGCTACGACGACTATGGCTCGCTCGGTGAATTCACGATCACCGGCACCGTCCCCTCGCCCGGCTGGCGCTTCCGCGTGCCGGTGAATGCGCTGAATACCGCAGTGCTCGGCACCGTGGCACCCGGCGGGTCCGGCTACTCCATCACCGCGGGCAATACCGGCACGGTATTCGCCATCCAGAGCGGCACCGGAGTGCTGACTCTGGCGAACGCCTCCGCACTCGTGGGAGCCACCACATTCAATCTCACCGTGAACTTCACCTCGGGCGGCTCGCCGCAGTCGGTGCCGGTGAACGTGCGCGTCGGCCCGCTCCGCGGCGTGAAGCAGGAGATCTGGACCGGCCTGAGCGGCAACAGCCTCAGCAGCCTGACCTCGAATGCCAACTACCCCAACAGCCCGAACGTGACCCTCCACGCGGGCACCTTCCAGGGTGCATGGCCCGCGGACAATTACGGCCAGAAATTCAGCGGCTACCTGGTTCCGACCGAGACCGGCAACCACGTCTTCTGGACTGCCGCGGATGACATCAGCGAGCTGTGGCTCTCCACCGACAGCAATCCCGCCAACAAGGTCCGCGTCGCCTACAACAACTCGAACACCAACGTGGACTGGGCCAACCAGGCCTCGCAGCAGTCCGCGAACATCGCCCTGGTGGCCGGGCAGCGCTACTACATCGAGTATCTGCACCGGGAGAATGCCGGCGGCGACCATGCCGCGGTGGCTTGGCAAACACCCACCCTCTCCCGCCGCCTCATCGGCATGGAGTATCTGGAATTCCCCGGCACCATGCCAAACCGCGCGCCATGGCTCGCGAACATGACCTTCCGCGTTCGCGAGGACAGCGGTTCGGGCACGGCGGTCGGCACCCTGCTGGCGGGAGATTACGAACCCGGCTCGGTGGTTTCCGGCTACACGATCACAGGCGGCAATACGGGCAGCGCCTTTTCACTGAATGCCACCACGGGTGCGCTAACGGTGAATGGTCCCCTCTCCTTTGCCACGCTGCCGAAGTACCTGCTGGACGTGCAGGTGACCGACTCCGGCGGACTCCAGCGCACCGCGCAGATCGCAGTGGAAGTCGAGCCGCGCGCGGTGAAGCGCGAATACTGGAGCGGCATCAGCGGCACCCAGATCACCAACCTGACGTCGAACGCGAACTATCCCAACAACCCGACCACGGTCACCTATCAGGCATTCTTCGAAACGGGATCGAACATCGGCGACAACTACGGACAGCGTCTCAGCGGCTACGTGCGCGCACCGGATACCGGCAGCTACACCTTCTGGATCGCGTCCGATGACGCGGGCGAGCTGTGGCTCTCCACCGACAGCAACCCGGCGAACAAGGTCCGCATCGCCTACCACACCGGCGCGACGAATTCCCGCGAGTGGGGCAAGTTCGCGACCCAGCGCTCCGCGGCGATCACGCTGGAGGGCGGCAAATTCTACTACATCGAGGCTCTCCACAAGGAAGGCTCCGTCTCGGACAATCTTGCCGTCTCGTGGTCCGGCCCGGACTTCGGTCAGGTCATGCTCGGCGCGCCACATGTGACCCAGCAGTTCTACAACCACGCGCCGCCTGTGCTGGAAAACAAGACGGTCACCGTCTTCGACCGTGATGGCTTCGTCACGAATCTGGAAGCGAAGGACTGGTCGAATCCCGGCACCACGGTGACCTACTCCATCACCGGCGGGAATGCGGACGGCGCATTCACGATCAATCCCGCCACCGGCACCATCACCGCCACGGGCTCGCGCCTGCCCACCGGCAACCGCGTGCTGAGCGTGACCGCGACAGACAACGGCCCGACGCCGCTTTCCACCACCGCATCGATCACGGTGAATGTCGTGCGTGCCGGGCTGAAGCGCGAGGTCTGGACCGGCCTCGCCGGCGGCCAGGGTCTGGCCGAGCTGACCGACTCGATCTACTTCCCGCGTTCGCCGGACCAGACCGGCTTCGTCCAGCATTTCGAGGCTCCGACCAACTGGGGCGACAACTACGGCCAGCGCCTGAGCGGCTACCTGATCGCCCCATCGACCGGCAACTTCACCTTCTGGATCGCCTCCGATGACGGCGGTGAATTGCGGCTCTCCACCGACGCGAATCCAGCCAATGCAAGGGCCATCGCCAGCGTGACCGGTGCCACGGGGAACCAGGCATGGACCCAGCAGGGCAGCCAGCAGTCCGCGGTGATCCCGCTCGTGGCTGGCCAGCGCTACTACATCGAGGCGCTGCACAAGGAAGGCGGCGGCGGTGATCACCTCGCCGTGGCATGGCAGGGCCCCGGCATCACCCGCACCCGCATTCCGGGTGGCAATCTGGAGTATCCCGACAGCTATCGCCCCGCACTGAAGCGCGAGATCTGGCTGGGCAATACCACCATCACCCCGCCGGCCACCGCGCCGAGTTCGGAGAGCCAGCTCTTCACCTTCAAGTCCTCGCCGAACGTGGCGGACACCTACAGCGACCGAGTGAGTGGCTTCCTCGTCCCACCGGCGACGGGCAGCTACACCTTCTGGATCGCGTCCGATGACAACAGCCAGCTCCGGATTTCCACCGACGAGAACCCCGCCAACGCGGTCCAGATCGCCTCGGTGGCAAACAACACCGGCGTGGAAGCCTGGGACGCGAACGCTTCCCAGAAATCCGCCGCCCGGACGCTCGTCGCGGGCAAGCGCTACTACATCGAGGCTCTTCACCGCGACGGCACCGGAGCCGACCACATGGCCGTGGCCTGGGAAGGCCCGGGCATCACGCGACGGGTCATCGGCAACGAGTATCTGGAGCACCCGACCGCCCCCTCGGACCGCTCGCTGGCGAAGCGCGAGGTCTGGACCGGCATCTCCGGCGATTACCTGCCCGCGCTGACCGGAAACGCCGCATTCCCGGCGTCTCCGTCCACCGTCACCACCCTCTCCGCCGGAGCGGGGCTGATGAGCGGCACCAATGTGGCTGACAATTTCGGCCAGCGTCTCAGCGGCTACATCGTCGCGCCGGACCACGGGCACTACACCTTCTGGATCGCGTCCGACAATGCCAGCGAGCTGTGGATTTCCACGGACGACAATCCGGCGAACCGGATCAAGGTCGCCGGATTGAGCGAGCACGTCACCCCCCAGAACTGGGACGCGCAGGCCGGCCAGAAATCCGCGCCGCTCGCCTTTGAGGCAGGTCGCCGCTATTACTTCGAGATCCTTCACAAGGAAGGCATCGGCGGGGATCACCTCGCGGTGGCCTGGCAGGGACCGGGATTCGCCCGCCGCGTGATCCCGAATCAATTCCTGGAGCACCCGCTGGTCATCCCCGGCAAGTCCTCGATCCGGCGCGAAGTCTGGTCCGGCGTCACCGGCGAGACGATCGCCGATCTCACGGGGAATGCCGCCTTCATCGCGGGAACGCCGACGGCACGCGGTCAGCTCGCGACCTTCGAGACACCCTCCGGCCATGGTGACAACTACGGCCAGCGCCTCACCGCGACGCTCGTGGCCCCGGAGTCCGGGAACTTCAAGTTCTGGATCAGCGGCGACGACGCCACGGAGCTGTGGCTCTCCACCGACGCCAATCCGGCCAACAAGGTGCGGGTCGCCTACGCCACCGCCCACACCGCCTTCCGCGAGTGGACGAAATACGCGACGCAGGAGTCCGGCAGCCTGCCGCTCGTCGCAGGCACCACCTACTATATAGAGGCACTGCACAAGGAAGGCGGCAGCGTCGATCACCTCTCCGTCGCGTGGCAGGGTCCGTCCTTCACCCGGCAGGTGCTCGACGGGCGCTTCCTCCAGTATCCCGGCACGCCGCCCGCGGTGGCGGCGCTCAAGCGCGAGGTCTGGACCAGCATCGGCGGCAACAACGTCGGCGACCTGACCAACAAGCCCGCCTACCCGAACTCGCCGAACCAGACGCTGACCCTGAACAGCTTCGACTCCCCGGTGAACTGGAGCGACAACTACGGGCAGAAGATCAGCGCCTACCTGATCGCGCCGAAGACCGGAGACTACACCTTCTGGATCGCTTCGGACGATGGCGGCGACCTGAACCTCGCCACGGACGGCAACCCCGCCAACAAGTCCCGCGTAGCCTACACGACCAACGCGACCGGCCACCAAAACTGGACGAACAACGCGAACCAGCAATCCGCGACGATCGCCCTCGTCGCCGGCCAGCGCTGCTACATCGAGGCGCTGCACAAGGAAGGCGGCGGCGATGACTATGTATCGGTGGCCTGGCAGGGTCCGGGCTTCGGACGCCAGATCATCCGGAAGGAATTCCTGGAGTATCCCGGCCTGATGCCTGCCGAGGCTTCCTCGGGCAGCCCGATTATGGTACTGCCGGGTAATCCGGGCTTCACCTTCTGGCTCGACTACATGGGGCTGGAAGGCGCGGACCGCCTGGCCACCGCGGATCCGGACGGCGACGGTATTCCGAACAGCCTGGAATTCGTCCTCGGCGGCAAGCCGTCCGGACCGGGCGCGGCCTCCCTCGCCATCCTGCCAAAGCTGAGCCTGGAGCCGACGTGGGCGACCTTCGTCTTCCGCCGGGCCGACGTGGCCACCGCCACCGATCCCTTCGTGGAATACGGCGACCTCAGCGGCTGGAAACGCGCCAACGACGGAATCGATGGCGTCCAGATCCAGGTGGACAAGAACGGCTTCGAGCCCGGCGTGGACCGCGTGACCGTTAGGGTCCCGAGGACCGCGGACAAGCTGTTCCTGCGGCTGAACGGCAACCAATGATGCAGGGTGCAATTCCGCGCGGTTTGTGACGTAATTCCGTCATGAACCGCCGCGGATGGCTCCACCTCACCCTGGCCTCCCTGCCCGTCGCCTGCCGACGGGCACCGGAGGCGCAGGCGATCCACGAGGAGGAAATCCCGTGGCAACCGCTCGAAGGCCATTGGCAGCACGTGATGGGAGGCCCGCTTTCCACCCCGGAACCCGGCACGCTACGGCTCCAGTGGGGCGAGAGCCTGAGCGCCACGAAGTGGACCGGGCCACCGGTCACACCGCCCTTCGAAATGGAGTTGGAGGCCCGCCGGATCGACGGCTCGGACTTCTTCTGCGGCATCACCTTCCCTTCCCGGGAGAGCGGCGAGTGCCTCACGTGGATCGTCGGGGGGTGGGGCGGCAGCCTCGTCGGACTCTCGTCCATCGATGACAAGGACGCGGCCGAAAATGAAACGGCGCATCACCGGACATTCGAGAAGGAGCGCTGGTACCGCCTGCGGCTGAAATGCACTGCGGATCGCATCGAAACATGGGTCGATGGAGAGCGCGTGATTGACTTTGCGCCCCCCGGCCGGAAGCTCTCGCTGCGGCCCGGGCCGATCGATCAATGCGCGCCATTCGGGCTCGCCACTTGGCAGACCACCGGAGAGTTCCGGGCACCACGCTGGAGGCCTCTTCAGCCGTGACGGGAGCGGGGAGATTCGGCTTGCAAGTCAAGCCGTTCCGCCGTATCCCCGCCGCAGATCAAACTTCCGACGCGGACGGAGCGGGTCAAAAGCCCGCTCTTTCGCGTCTCTAGGACATACGGAGCGCAAACGCGCCGCACTGCCCGCCATGACCAACGACATCGTCGCCCTCATCGACTACTACGAGAAAGAAAAAGGCATCGACCGCGACAAGGTCGTTGCAGCACTCGAGTACGCCTTCATTTCCGCCTACCGCAAGATGGTCCCCGGGGCCGATGCCATCGAGACCTTGCGCGCCGACGTGAATACCAAGAAGGGCGAGACCCGCATCTTCGCCGTGCTGACGGCCGTCGCCGACGAGGACTACCAGGACAAGTTCAATGAGGTCCCGATGGGCACCGCGCTGAAGAAGAAGCCGGACGCCCAGCCGGGTGACCTGCTTGAGTTCAACGTCACGCCGAAGGACTTCGGCCGCATCGCCGTGCAGACCGCGAAGCAGACGATGATGCAGCGCCTCCGCCAGGCGGAGAAGGAGATGATTTACGAGGAGTTCAAGGACCGCGCGGGCGACATTGTCTCCGGCACCGTCCGCCGCTTCGACCGCAGCGACGTGCTCGTGGACCTCGGCAAGTTCGAGGGCGTCATGCCGTCCCGCGAGCGCGTGCAGACCGAGGAATACAACATCGGCGACCGCATCCGCGCCTACGTCGTGGCCGTGGAAAACGAAGGCCGCGGCCCGGAGATCATCCTCTCCCGCAGCCATCCGAATTTCGTCCGCCGCCTCTTTGAAGCCGAGGTGAACGAGATCTCCGACCGCACCGTGGAAATCCGCGGCATCGCCCGCGAGGCCGGCTACCGCACGAAGGTGGCCGTCTTCAGCACCGACGAGAAGGTGGACCCCGTGGGTGCCTGCGTCGGCCTGCGTGGCGCACGCGTGAAGAACATCGTCCGCGAGCTCAACAACGAGAAGGTGGACATCATCCGCTGGAGCGATGATCCGGAGGAATTCGTCCGCGAGGCCCTCAAGCCCGCCGTTCTCCGCACCATCACCGTGGACAAGGAAAACCGCGTCGTCCACGTCACGGTGGAAGAGGAAGACCTCAGCAAGGCGATCGGCCGCCGCGGCCAGAATGCCCGCCTCTCCTCCCGCCTCATGGGCTGGGACGTGCAGGTCCGCAAGGACGAGAGCAAGCTGGAGCAATTCGAAAAGAAGATCGCCGGTGCCGCTCACTCGATGGCCGAGCAACTCGGCCTCGACGACGACCTCGCCGCCAAGCTCTTCCGCGCCGGCGGCATGTCCGCCGACATCGTCGCGGAGATGCCGGTGGACTACATCGCAGCAAATCTCGAGATCTCCGAGGAACGCGCCCAGGACATCCTGGACCGTGCCAAGGAGCACTCCACGTCGGCCTGAACGGCCTACGGACACGACTGATTTCTCCCGGAGCGAGGTGCTCCGAAACGACGACATACCCGCCTGATGGCCCCGAAAGACAAGGACAGCACGCCTCCCAAAAAGAAGGTTCTCGATCTGATCGAGGAACCGAAGGCCCAGTCGCGCCGCGAGCGCCAGCGGGCCGCCCAAACTGCCGCGGAGACGCCGCCGCCGCCAAGCGCCCTTGAAAAGGCCAAGGCTGCGGCCCTCGATCTTTTCGACGAAGGCGGGAAGAAGAAGCGCTCCGGCATCCGCAAGACCGAGCAATCGGGCAAGGCCGTGCTGCCGACGATTTCCAAGCTGCTCGAGGAAGAGAAGCCCGCTCCTGCCCCCGTGGCACCGGCTCCCCCTCCGCCACCGGCCGAGTCCGTCTCCCCCGTCGTGGTGGAGGCCCCTGCCGAGGAAGAGCCCGCCGACAGCGGCAATGTCATCAGCATCAAGCCGCCGATCATCGTCAGCGAACTGGCGAACCGCATGGGCCTGAAGCCCTTCGTGCTGCTGGCCGACCTGATCAAGCTGCAGGTTTTCGTCGCACCGCACCAGGCCATCGAGCCCGAGATCGCGGCCCGCGTCTGTGAACTCCACGGCTTCGTCTTCGAGCGCGAGAAGCGCGAAAAGGGCGGCGGCGTCCACAAGGTCGAGGAAGTCGTCGTCGAGCCCGCAGCTCCGAAGGACGAGCCGAAGGACCTGCTGCAACTGCGCCCGCCGATCATCACGATCATGGGCCACGTCGACCACGGGAAGACCTCCCTGCTCGACTACATCCGCAAGTCCACCATCACCAAGGGCGAGGCCGGCGGCATCACCCAGCACGTGGCCGCCTACAAGGTGGAGCACGAGGGCAAGCCGATCACCTTCATCGACACCCCGGGTCACGCCATCTTCTCCGACATGCGCGCCCGCGGCGCGGACATCACGGACATCGTGGTGCTCGTCGTGGCTGCCAATGACGGCATCATGCCGCAGACGGAAGAGGCCATCGCCCACGCGAAGAAGGCCGACAAGACCATCATCGTCGCGATCAACAAGTGCGACCTGCCAACCGCGAACACCATGCGCGTGAAGTCGCAGCTCGCGGAAAAGGGCCTGCAGACTGTGGACTACGGCGGCGACGTCGAGTTCGTGGAAATCTCCGCCCTCACGGGTGCCGGTGTTCCTGACTTGCTCGAGCTCCTCGCCCTTCAGGCCGAAGTGCTCGAACTGAAGGCGAACCCGCGCGGCAATGCCCGCGCCGCCATCATCGAAGCCCGCGTCCAGCCCGGCCGTGGTGCCACCGCCTCGGTCATCGTCGAGACCGGCACGCTCAAGGTCGGCAAGCCCTTCATCTGCGGCCCCTTCGCGGGCAAGGTGAAGTCGCTCATCAACGACCGCGGCGAGCAGGTGAAGGAAGCCAAGCCCGGCACGCCTGTCGAAGTCATCGGCTTCGAGGAAATGCCGAACGTGGGCGACAGCCTGGTCGAGATGGACAACATCCGCGCCGCGCAGAAGCTGGCCGATGAACGCCAGCTCGACCGCCGCAACGACCGCCTCCAGCTGACCCGGAAGAGCCGCATGGAGGATCTCTTCTCCAACGTCATCGAAGGCACCGGCAAGGCCGTCCTCAAGGTCGTGCTCAAGTGCGACGTGCAGGGCTCCGTGGAAGCGATCAAGAAGGCCATCGGCGACATCAAGTCCGACAAGGTCACCGCGCAGATCATCGTCGCAGGCGCCGGCCCGATCACGGCCGCCGACGTCCAGATGGCCAGTTCCGCCGATGCGGTGGTGCTGGGCTTCAATACCAAGGTCGAGGCCAATGCCGTGAAGGTGGTCAAGTCCGAGGGCGTCCAGGTGAAGCTCTACTCGATCGTTTACGAACTCATCGACCAGGTCCGCGAGGCGATGCTCGGCATGCTCGAGCCGCTCACCCGCGAGAACATCATCGGCCACGCCGAGGTTCGCATGATCTTCAAGCTCTCCAAGTCGAAGGGCCGCGCCGCCGGTTCCTACGTCACGGACGGCAAGATCCACCGAAAGGCCCACGCCCGCGTCATCCGCGGCGGCGTGCCGGTCTTCGACGGCAAGATGTCCACCCTCCGCCGCTTCCAGGACGAAGTGGAAGAGGTCAAGTCGGGCATGGAATGCGGTATCCGCCTCGGCGAATTCAACGAATACCAGGAAGCCGACGTCATCGAGTGCTACACGCTCGAGAAGATCGCGCAGACGCTGTGACGAGACAGAAGACTGGAAGACTCAAGACGCAAGACTTGAGTCCTCCGGTCGCCCCGGCTCCCTGCCCTTTCATTTCTTCTCTTGTGTCTTGCGTCTCCAAGTCTTGAGTCTCCCATGAGTCACCGCATCGACCGGGTCAATGAACTGCTGAAGCGCGAGATCGGCACCGTGGTCCAGAAGGACTACGAGTGGAATGGCGCGCTGGTCACCGTGAATGCGGTGGAGACGACCCAGGACATCAAGGAAGCCAAGGTCTGGGTCGGCGTGCTCGGCGGCCGGGTGGACAGCGTGCTCGAAAAGCTCAACCGCGACCACGGCTCCATCCAGAAGAAGATCTCGAAGCGCGTGGTCCTGAAGTCCATGCCCGTGATCACCTTCCGCCATGACGCCTCCGCGGAGCGCGGCGTGGAGATCGTAAACCTCCTCGACGAGGTCGCGAAGCTGCCGACGGCAAAGGACAGCGACGAGGAAAACTGAGCGCGCCGTCTCGCGGCCCGTCACTTGACGCGCGAGACATGTCTCGGGCGCTTGCCATCCTTGTCATGCAGTTGACGTGAGGGTCAGTGAGGGATTGAATTCCTTCATGGGTCTTACCCCGATTGCCCTTTTATTCACCCTCTTCAATCTGCCGATCCTGATCGCCCAGTGGATCGGAGTCCTGAATCTCCGCCGCAAGAGGGAAGGCGCGTCGTGGATCCTGATGCTGACAGGCACGATCATCGGTTCACTGACTCCCCTCCTTCCCATCCTGAGGCTGATCCTGTCGGGACTCTCCGTCAGGATACCGAACCTCGGCGAGTGGTTCATCTTTCTGCCCGCCATGGTGGGCATCCTCGGATCGATGCTGTTCTTCGTGGGATTCGCGATGCATGCCCTTCGCATCTCCCGCGGCAATGATCGCGCGGCGGAACTCGAGCAACTGGCCGCCGCCATGGCCCAGGAGATCGACAGGCTCAAGGCGGAGCGGGGAACACCCTGATCGCGACCTGATGCAAGGTTGACGACACAGGCGGATGCGACTCTTGATAGATAAGTCATGAATCCCACTCCGGCCTCGATCGGCATCGCCGCGCTCGTCGTGTTCCTGGCAATCGTGTCCGGCCTATGGATCGGTCTCTTCAGCCTGCGGAAGGTGCGCCGCGGCCTGACGTGGTGGCTCATGTTTGTTGGCATGGTTCTCTTCTCCATCGGCCCGATTTTGTTAGGCTTCGGGATCTGGGGACTTTTCACGGCCATGACCGGGCCGTCCTCGATGTTCCCTCGCTGGGATGTGGAACTCGTCGCCACGATCCTGGCCGCAATCATTCCGTGCGGACTCCTGCTTTTCTCCATCGGCTTCTGCATGCACGCGATGGCCGCCGCACGGATGGCAGCGCGGGCGGAGGAGTTGGAGCAGCTATCGACCGCCCTGGCCGGGGATCTTAGCGAACTCCGAGACCGGAAGCCGCTCGCACGTTGAACAAGGCGGACGGGACGATCGCGCACAATCATGCGCCCCGACCCGGCTGAGCCGCCCGGAACCCCACCTTGACAAGATTTTTCTAAAAAATTAAGGGATGCGTGCTGTTTGGTTCTGTCACCCATCAACACATGAAGAATTTTGCCTCCCCGCTTGTCGCCGCTTGCTTGGCATCCCCCGCCCTTGCCGGTGACGTGCTCCCACCGAAGACGAACTCGTCCATCCCCATCGACGAGGCCCTCCTGACCCAGCGCCCGTATTCGCAGAATGGCGTGGTTCTCGCCGGAGCCCTCCGCGGCAGCGGCTTCGTCGCCGAGCACCCGAATCTTTTCATCACCGCGGCTCACGTGCTCTACAGCGACGAGGGCAAGTGGGCCAGCCCGCCGATCTGGGCCGGCGGAGTGAATTCCCTCAGCGAGCCGCAGACAGGCACCATCACCTCCCGCGGCTATTTCCGCTGGGCGGCCTACTCGAAGCAAGCGGCGGCATCGGGCGGAGACTCGGTGAATGCCTTCAAGCAGGACGTCGCCCTCGCCTGGGCCTTCACCCCCTTCACTGCGGAACAGCCCGCGCTCCTCGACTTCAAGGGCACCGCGAACCTGCGCTCCGGCATCTCCTCCATGATCACCGGCTATCCGGCGCTGATCGACTACACCGAGGCTCCGGGCAATTACCTCCTGCACTCCACGCTGGAGGAGACCACGCGCTACAAGGCCCACGGGAACTATCTCACCGCCACGCACATCTCGACCGGCCCCGGCAACAGCGGTGGCCCCGTGTGGGTGCGCGACGCGGACAGCGGCTGGAAGGTAGGCGGGGTGCTCGTGTCCGGGCGTCCTTCCGAGAATGGCATCTATGGCTTCTCGTCCCAGATGAAGACGCTTTTGAAAGCTGCCGACCCGGTGCTCGCCACCACGCTCGGTGAGCTGAAGCCGCCGTCCAAGATCGGCACGACCAGCCGCATCGCGATCCTCTCCAAGCCGAAGACCATTCCCGACGGTCGCCAGAAGTGGACCCGCGTCCCGCTCAATGTCGGCTCCTTCCCGGCGGGCTCCGCCATCAGCAAGGTGAAGCTGAACCTGACCATCACCACCGACCACATCGGCGATCTGGTCGTGCAGCTCGTCGGCCCGAATGGAACGTCGGCCACGCTTCATGACAGCGAGGGCGCAGGGGGCCACGATCTCGTCATCAATGACATGGATCTCAGCGCGGCATTCCGCGGCACTGCTTCCGCCGAGGGCATCCCTGCCAAGTGGTTTCTCCAGGTGCAAGACCGCCTGACCGGGGACATCGCCGTGGTCACGCGCTTCCAGCTTGAGGTGGGCATCGACTGAGCATGGCTGGCCGCAAAGCCATACTGCTGGTTTTCGTCGCACTGGGCGGGATCGTCGGCTGGATGTCGCGATCCCCTGCCCCGGCTGACACGGCCTCGGTCGGGACACCCCCGAAGGCTCCTGCGACAGCTACGAAGCGGGCGGAGCCAGGCCATAAGGCGCTCGTGGCGGACTGGCGTGAATGCCTCGCCCAGTGTGAAAACGGGGCCGATCCGGAAGCACTGGCGAAGCTGCTGCGCGCCACCAAGAACGCCTGGCTTGAGGAAGAGCCGGACGTAGTCGCGCAGACCATTGGCCAACTTTTGCGGAGCGGTGTGGATGCCGAGACGGGCATCCCTTTTGAGACCGGTCCCGGTCGGGCACTCGTCGGCTGGCCCACCTTGCGGGTCTTCCTCCTTGATGTCCTTTCGGTCACCGATCCCGATCTCGCGATGGAGATCGCGCGTGAAGTGCTGGGCACCACCGGCTCCGCGGAGGAATTCGCCGTCGCGCTGAAGCCGCTCACGCATGGGAAAACATGGCGGGCGTCCGACGAAGAACTGGCGGGCTATTTTTCAAAGATGCTGGGCACGCCTGCATGGCAGGATTCCGCAGGGCTGGCCGAAGCGCTCGACCTTTCCCGCTTCGTCTCATCGCCGGAGATCGCCGAAACCCTCGCCCGTTGGGTGGATCAGTCGTCGCAGCCGGGTGAAGCCGGCGCGCTTGCGCTCCATGAGACGACTGCCGAGGCACCCGCCCTGATGTCCGGCCTGATCACCTCGGACGACACGCTTTTCGCCGGGCAACCGGACCTGCGCGCCAGCCTGATGGCGCGCGCCAATGTCTCCGACGCGACGCAGGCGGAGCACGTGGAGGCCTACCTGAGAAATCCTGCCATCCCCGATGCGGAGAAGCAGCAATTCCTCACGCTCTTCCCGCTGCGCAGCGCGACGACCGGCTACCGTCTCTATGGAAATCCCCCTTCCCCGTTTGCAAAAGAGCAGGTGCAGGCCGACGACCGGGCGGCACTCGAGAAGGTGAACATCTGGAAGAGCGATCCTGCATTCGCGCCTCTGGCGAAGGACATCTCGGCGCTTGAAGCACGCCTGCAATCGTGGTCCCGGCAGCCTGACAATTGACGGCACCCTCCCGGTCTCCTTGGATGGCGCATGGCTACGGCATCCGGTGAACCCATGAGATCGAGCGAAGGAGGCCTGGCACGGTGATCACGGACAGCATCGCCTTTCTCGACCTGCCCGACGGTCGGTCGCTTGTCGGCCGTGGTCCATTCACCCCGTCCGCAAAGCCACCGCAAGAGGGCGTGGCCTTTTACCGGAATGACTTCGGCCTCGGAGCTGCCGAGCCATGGCTTGTGCCGGATCGCTGGGAAATCGCCAGCCACGGCGAGGTCGCCTCGCTCATCGGCATGGCCGGAGGATCTCCGGCCTGCACCTGGGAAGCGCCGGAGGCCTCGGACTTTTCCCTCGTCTTCCAGGAGATCAGCGCTGCCATCCGCGGCGGGACTTTCGAAAAGACGGTGCCGGTGGTGGTCGAGCGTGGGACGCTCGAAGAGGCTCCCGGGCATCGCTTGCTGGCGACCGCGGCAGGGAGTTCCGGTCCGCTGTTAGGCTATGGATTCTCGGATGGCGTCTCCGGGTTCGCCGGGGCATCGCCGGAGCTGCTGCTCTCCGTCACCGGCGGCGTCCTGAAGACGATGGCGCTGGCAGGCACCGCCCGCACCGAAGAGCGCGACGTGCTGGCCGTGGATGAGAAGGAGATCCGCGAGCACGAGTACGTCGCGCAATCCCTGGTGGCAAAACTCGGCGACATCGGCGAGGTCCGGCGCGGGCCGCGCGGCATCCTGCAGCTCGGCTCCATCGTCCACTTCCACACGCCCATCGAGGTCGATCTCACGGGAGAGGAAAGCCCTGCGCAATTGCTTCGCCGGCTTCACCCGACGCCCGCTCTTGGCCCCCTGCCCCGCACACCGGAGACGCTGAGGCAGCTCATCGGCTGGCGTCGCAGGCTCGGGACGCCGGAAGATTTCGGTGCGCCCTTTGGAGCGATCGTGGACGGTGATTTCCATGCCATCGTGGCCATCCGCGGGCTATGGTGGCAAGATCGCGAGGTCATCCTCCCGGCGGGCTGCGGCGTCATCGAGGCGAGCCGGCTGGTCAATGAATGGCGGGAGCTGCGGCTAAAGCGCGAGGCGGTGAAGGCCCGCTTTGGCCTGTGAGCGCGCGGGCCCGGCCTTGCGTCGTGCAAGCCCGCGCGCCAAGCTCGCGGACGTGAGCACTGCCCTCGACCGTCTTCGTTCATTGGCCCGTGAAAAGGCCGTCGTCGCCACTTCCGCCGCCACCATCGGGTGGGATCAGGAAACCTATCTGCCGGACGATGGCCACGAATGGCGCGCCGACCAGATTGCCTGGCTCTCCGAGCGCGCCCACGAACTCGGCACGTCTTCCGCATGGGGTGACGCCCTCGCCGCCGCGGAAGCCGATGGCACCGCCCCGGCATTGACCGCCGCGATGCGCCGCGACTACGACCGCGCGACGAAGCTCCCCGGCGAACTCGTCGCCCGCGAAGCCCAGGCTTCCTCCCTCGGCAAGCAGGCGTGGGCCGATGCCCGCAAACGCTCCGACTTCGCGACCTTCGCCCCGCATCTCGAAACCCTGCTCGCCATCGCCCGCGAGAAGGCGGACCGCTGGGGCTACGAGGCCGAGGCCTACGACGCGCTGCTCGACACCTACGAACGCGGTGCAACCGCAGCCGGTATCGCATCCCTTTTCGACGCGCTGAAGCCACAGCTTCGTGAAGTCGCCGCGGCCGCGGTGGCCCGCTCCGACAGCCGCAATGCCACGCTGCCCGGCGGTATCTACCCGATCGAGGCGCAGCAGAAATTCAACGCGGTGGTCGCGGAATCGCTCGGCTTCGATTTCAAGGCCGGACGCATCGACACCACGGCGCATCCCTTCTGCACCACGCTCGGCCCGCGGGACATCCGCCTGACGACCCGGTATGACGAGAGCGATTTCACCTCCTCGCTCTTCGGCGTGATGCACGAGGCCGGTCACGGACTCTACGAGCAGGGCCTGCCCGCGAAGGAGGTCGGACTGCCTTCCGGAGAAGCCGCGTCGCTCGGCATCCACGAGTCGCAGTCGCGCCTGTGGGAAAACCACGTCGGCCGCTCGCGACCCTTCTGGGAAAAGTGGCTGCCGGTCGCTGCCCAGCATTTCCCGCAACTCGCCGGGACATCGCTCGATGACTTCCTCGCCGCGATCCACCGCGCCGCCTTCTCCTACATCCGCGTCGAGGCGGATGAGGCCACCTACGACCTGCATATCCTGCTGCGCTTCGGTCTGGAGCGCCGACTGGTCTCGGGCGAACTCTCGGTGAAGGACGTGCCCGCCGCTTGGAACGAGAGCTTCCGTGATCTCTTTGGCATGACGCCGCCGGACGATGCCCATGGCTGCCTGCAGGACATCCACTGGTCCATGGGAGGCCTCGGGTACTTCCCGACCTACACGCTCGGAAACCTGAATGCCGCCCAGCTCTTCGCCGCCGCGAATGCGGACGCCACGATTTCCTCCGCGATCGCGAAAGCCGAGTATGCCCCGCTGCTGACGTGGCTGCGCGACAAGGTCCACGCAAAGGGGGCCGTCCTCACTCCGGCGGAAATCATCAGTCAGGCCACGGGCAAGGCACCCTCGCCGGAGGCGCATCTGGAGCACCTGCGGCTGCGCTATCTGGCGTGATGCCCGCGGCGAATCGCCTCGATCTACCCAAGAAAAACGGCGGCCTGATGGCCGCCGTTTTTGTTCAAAGTTCGCGTGAAGCGTGCCGGAGGCGCGGGTGCCTCATTTGATCTCCATGCCGCTGTTCGGCCAGATCCATTTGACGACCCTGCCATCCTTGATCAGGGCCTTGGCTTGGATGGTCTTCACGCCGAAGATGGTCTCGGCCTTGTAGGCGGCCTGTCCGGTCTGGTACTTGGTGCCGTCCACTTCCTCCTCCTCGCCGGCTTTCCAGCCGAGCACTTGCTCGAAGGTGAATTCCTTCACGTCGCCATCCTTGATGCTATCCTGCATCAGCTTGACGATGTCACCGGAAGCAGCGCCCCCACCCGCGGTGGCAGGTGGCGTGACCGGAGCTGCAGGCTCCGGCATCGGGGCTGGCGGCTCAGGTGCCGGGATGATGGTAGGCGCAGGCTCCGGGGCAGGCTCGGGAGCCGGTGCTGGTTCGGGATCGGGCTCCGGTTTTGGCGCGGGGGCAGGCTCCGGCTTCGGAGCCGGATCGACCTTCGGCGCGGGAGCCGGTGGGGTATCCTGCTGATCCGGAGCCTCTTCCTCGTCGGGCTGCTCCAGCTTCACGATCGCGTAGGTCGTCTTACCGGTCAGCGTCGGGCGCAGCGTCGGCTCCAGAAAGTAGCCCGCGGCACCGGCTGCCAAGACACAAAAGATCGGGAAAACAACGTTCATGTGACTGCGGATACGTAGGATTCGAGCCCCCTTTTGACGAGAAATTTCACCGTTCACGCCGCGGATCGATTTCCACTCCGCCCGCGTCTCCCTTTGCGCTTCCGGCCCACCGCGAGGCCCCCTAGCCTCCGCCCATGTCGCGACTTTTCCTGCTGGATGGGATGGCGCTCGTCTATCGCGCGCACTTCGCCTTCATCCAGAACCCCATCCGTAACTCCAAGGGTGTCAATACCTCGGCGCTCTACGGATTCATCAATACCCTGCTGACAATCCTGGAAAAGGAAAAGCCGACCCACCTGGGAGTCGCCTGGGACACCTCCGCGCCCACCCCGCGCCACGAGAAATTCCCCGCCTACAAGGCCCAGCGCGACGAAATGCCCGAGGAACTCGCCGCTGCCATCCCGAACGTGAAGCGCCTGTGCCGCGCCTTTCACCTGCCGCTGCTGGAAATCGATGGCTACGAGGCGGACGACCTGATCGGCACGCTGGCCAAGCGGGCATCGGCCGAGGGCATCGAGACCTACATGGTCACGCCGGACAAGGACTTCGCCCAGCTCCTCGACGAGCGCACCTTCATGTGGAAGCCCGGGAAAAAGGGTGCCGAGCACGAGGTGATCAGCGTCGAGAAGCTCCCGGAAATCTGGGGCGTGAAGGACCCGCACCAGATCATCGACCTGCTGGGCCTGATGGGCGATGCAGTGGACAATATCCCCGGCGTGCCCGGCATCGGCCCGAAGACCGCGCAGAAGCTCATCGCCGACTTCGGCTCGGTGGAAAACCTGCTCCAGAATCTCGCCTCGCTGAAGGGCAAGCAGAAGGAAAACCTGACGACCTTCTCCGAGCAGGCACTGCTTTCGAAGGATCTCGCCACCATCATCATCGATGCGCCCATCGAGGTGACGTGGGCAGATCTCGCGCTTTCGCCACGCGATGATGAAGCGGTGAAGGCACTCTTCACCGAGTTCGAATTCCGCTCGCTCACTAAGCGGCTTTTTGGCGACACGGGAAGCTCTTCCGAGACCACGACCGAGTCGGCGGAGCAGGCAGCCGCGCCCGTCTTCGCGCATCTCAAGACCATCGGCGAGGTGCCGCACACCTACCATCTCGCCGATAGCCCGGAGAAACAGGCGGAGCTTTTCGAGCAGCTCTCGAAACAGGAGCGCTTCTGCTTCGACATCGAGACCACCTCGCTCGACCGTTTCGAGGCGAAGCTGCTCGGCGTCGCCTTCTCATGGCACGATCACGAGGGATGGTATCTGCCCTACTCGGAAGCCCTGCTGCCAGAGCTGACGAAGGCCCTGTCGTCCTCCGCGACGAAGATCGGCCACAATCTCAAATACGATCTGTCCGTGCTACACCAGCACGGCGTCGAGGTGGGCGGGCCGATCTTCGACACCATGCTCGCCCATGGCCTCGTCTTCCCGGACCAGCGCCACACGATGGACTATGTGAGCGAGACCATGCTGGGCTACACGCCGGTGAAGCTCGCGGACATCGCCAGCGCCGCGCCTGCGGCCGGGGCAAGCGATGATCTCTTTGCATTCGCGGAGACGAAGAAGGCCTCGAAGGAGCTGGATATCGCCGCGATCCCGCTGGCCACGCTGGCGGAATACGCCGCGGAGGATGCGGACGTGACCTGGCAGATCGCGGGGAAGCTTGCGCCTCTGTTAGACGGGCAGGAGCACGTCTTCCGCGAGATCGAGTGTCCGCTGCTGCCGGTGCTGGTCCGGATGGAAATGGAAGGCATCGCGATCGATCCCGGAGCACTCGTGGAGATCGGCAGCCAGCTCCAGCAAAGGATCGACGAGCTTTCACGCACGATCGCCACGCACGCGGGCAAGCCCTTCAACCTGAACTCGCCGAAGCAACTCGGGGAGATTCTCTTCAATGACCTGGGCCTCGCGGACAAGGCGAAGAAGACCAAGACCGGCCAATTCAAGACCGACGAGGCCACGCTCACGTCGCTGGCGGGCAAGCACCCGATCATCGACGAGATCCTGGAATACCGCGAGGCGACGAAGCTGAAGGGCACCTACCTCGACGCGCTGCCAGGCCACATCGTGCCAAAGACCGGGCGGATCCACACACAGTTCCACCAGCTCGTCGCCGCCACCGGGCGCCTCGCCTCCACGGACCCGAATCTCCAGAACATCCCCATCCGCTCCGCGCTCGGCCGGCAGATCCGCAAGGCCTTCGTCCCGCGCGAGGGCTTCACGCTGCTTTCCTGCGACTACTCGCAGATCGAACTCCGCGTGATGGCCGCACTGGCGAATGACACCTCGATGATCGAGGCCTTCCGCGAGAACCGCGACATCCACACCGCCACCGCGGCGAAGGTGTGGGGCGTGGTCGAAAGCGACGTCACCCGCGAGCAACGCAGCGGCGCGAAGATGGTGAACTTCGGCATCATCTATGGCATCTCCGCCTTCGGCCTGAGCCAGCGGCTGGGCATCCCCCGCGGTGAGGCGGCAGACATCATCAACAACTATTTCAAGGAGTACCCCGCGATCAAGGAGTTCATGGATCGCACCATCACCGAGGCACGGGAAAAGGGCTACGTCGAGACCCTCAGCGGACGCCGGCGCTACTTCCCCGACCTCACGTCGGCGAACCAGACCATCCGCGGAAATGCCGAGCGTGCGGCGATCAATACGCCAATCCAAGGAACCGCCGCAGACATGATCAAACTGGCCATGATCCGCATCGATTCCTTGCTACGTGAAGGATCTCACGAGACGGCGATGTTGTTACAAGTCCACGACGAACTTGTCTTTGACCTTTCTGTCAAAGAGCAGGAAAAGTTGGTTCCAAAGCTGCTTCACGAAATGGAAACCGCGTTGCCATTACCGGGTGACGTACCGATTCTTGTGGAGCACGGCACAGGTCCCAACTGGCTCGCAGCTCACTAAATCGGCTGAAGATCAACATTTGCAAATCTTGCATGGCATTTAGCAACTGAAAATGTTGCAAGATGGGCTTGTTGCACTTCATACTGTTATCCACCGATAAGAAATTGGTTATCACGGGTGGTTGATAAAGGGGAAAAACGGACAAAGCTGGGGCAGTCTCATGAAGCGCTGCTTGCCCCACTCCCCGACAGCTCTTGCATCCGCCCGCCGGACTTCCTCTGGCAGTGTGAAAGCTTGGAACAGCCCGGAGAGAGGTGACGGCAGTCGCCAGGTGAGCGACTACATCGAGGGGCCCATCGGGTCGCTTCGTTCCAATCCTCGACTGTTGGAGAATTTGGAATTCCGGTCTTCCGGAGTTCCGGGGGGACCTCCGGCAGTCTCCAGGATGATTTGTGTGTGTGATAGTATAGTAAGATAGTTGGGTGAATACTTCCGGATTGCTTCCCGGGTGAGGCCTATAGTGGAGGCTTCCAATGGCTGGTGGTGGCAATCCGGTGGGACAGAACGCGGCGGCATCGGCTGGGGGGCCGATGCCGCCGCGAATCCTTTCCGGGCTATGCTTCCCCGAATCCGCCGCCACCGGGCGTCTCGATAACCACGCGTTCCCCCGCAGCAGCCTGATAGGTCACGGCACCCGGCAGGCTTTCCCGCGACCCGTCCGGATGGATCCGCACCTGGCTGCCGGGCGAGCCGTCCGAGCCGCCATGGATCCCCCGCGGGCCAGCCACCCGGCGCTCGGTGAGGAAGGAAATCACCAGCGGCTTAAGAAACTGGACCTCGCGGATCACGCCGTCGCCACCGCGATTTTTTCCGTGGCCTCCGGAATCCCGGCGCACCTCGTAACGCCACAGGCGGACGGGAAAGCGGTGCTCCATCACCTCGGGATCGGTGATCGCGGTATTCGTCATGTGGACGTGGCGACCGGAATTCCCCACATGCCCCGGCCCCGCGCCAGAGCCGCCCGCGAGAGTTTCGTAGTAACCGAAGCGCTCGTCGCCAAAGAGGAAGTTGTTCATCGTTCCCGGGCCATTCGCCGCCAGGTCCAGAGCCTCCAGCAGCAGCTCCGTGAGACGCTGGCTGGTTTCCACATTTCCTCCGACCACCGCGGGAGCCTTCGCGGGATCATCGCCGAAGTCCGGTGACAGGATGCCCCGGGGAATGATGGTCTCCACCGCCTCCAGCAGGCCTTCATTGAGCGGCACGTCCTCGCCAAGCCATAGGCGTAGCGCGAAGAGAACGGCGCTGCGAACGATGGCGGGAGTCGCATTCAGATTCCGAGGGTGCACGTCGCCCGTGCCGGTGAAATCCAGCACCAGCTTTCCTTTATCCGCCGTGATGCGGAGTTGCAGCGGGGTGCCGTCGTCATAGGCCGAGGTGACGGTCCGGTCGAGCGACAGACCTTGCAAACGCTCGCTCATCAGTGTGGCGGAGCGGTCGAGGATACCGCGCAGCTCATCCCGCACGACATTGCCCGCGTGTGCGGATGCGAGATCTTCCAGCGAGCGGACGCCGTGATGGATCGATGCGAGTTGCGCTTCAAGGTCGGCGAGATTGTCGGAGATGCGGCGGGATGGCCACGGTGCATCGCGAAGCAAAGTCCCGATCTCATCGAAGCGAGTCTCGCCTCCTTTCACCAAGAAACGCGGGGCGATCACCACACCCTCTTCCGCCAGGCAACGCGCATCGGCTGGCATCGAGCCGGGGGCCTTGCCGCCGATTTCCGCGTGATGGGCGCGGTTCGCGACAAAGGCGATCCTTTCTCCCGCGGCGTCAAAGACCGGCGCGATGAGCGTAACATCCGGAAGGTGGGACCCGCCGAAGCCGGGATGATTCGTGATGACCACGTCGCCGGGGCCGGGATCGATCACGCGGAGAACTTCACGCACGCAGACCCCGAGCGCGCCAAGATGAACCGGCACATGCGGTGCGCTGGCGACGAGATGACCGCTGCCATCGAGCAGCGCGCAGGAGTAGTCCAGCCGCTCTTTCACATTCGTCGAGAGCGCGGTGCGCCGCAGCATTTCCCCCATCGAGGTCACGATGCCCTCGAAGCGGCTGCGGAAAAGTCCCGCCGATACCGCGGACGAAAGCGACTGCCCGATGGATGGCAGATCTTCCCCATGCGACTTCTCTAACAGCAGCGTGCCATGGTCGCCACGGCGCATCCCCCACCCCGCCGGGATGGCACAGGTGGAAAAGCGATCCTGCAGGAGCAGCGGACCCGGCTGGAGATCATCGCTGAAAGTTTCGGCGGAAGACTCACCGGACTTTTCTTCAGCCGCGACGCGCAGCGCGACCAATTCCACCGGGCGGCCCGCAGGAGGCGGGTAGCCATAGAGCTTGCGATACTCGCCCTCGAAATCTCCGATGATCTCGGCCGCGGATGAATCGGCAGTTGCAGGCTCCACCGTGAGAAAGGTGTCCTGACCGACCAGCCTGAGATCCGCGATCCAGCGGAAATCCGCATCGGGAATGCACACCGTGGCGGCGAGCGCGTGCCATTCCTCCATCAGGGACGGCACCTGATCCAGCGGCTTCAGTATCTGCTTCACCCGCTGCTCCTGGCGTCGCGCGCGCTCGAGACCCCACGCACTGAGCAGGCCTGCGTCGGCGGGGATGAGCACGCGCGAGACACCGAGACGGTCCGCCACGGCGCAGGCATGTTGCGGACCCGCTCCACCGAAGGCGAGCAGCGCGAAGTCCTGCGGGTCGCATCCCTCGCGAACACTGACACCGCGGATCGCCTCCGCCATGGTCTCGACCGCGATGTCACGCAGGCCTGCCAAAAGGCCATCAGCATCCATTGTTTCTCCGGAGCCGCGCAATTCAGAGAGGAGTTCATCCAGGCGCAGCTCGGCGGCTGCGCGATCGAGTGGAATGCCGGCCTTCGCCGGGTCCTTCAGGCCGAGCAGGAGATTCACGTCCGTGAGCGTCAGCGGCCCGCCGCGCCCGTAACAGGCCGGCCCGGGATTCGCCCCCGCACTCTCCGGACCGACCTCCAGACGACCATTCCTCCATTGGCAGATCGAGCCGCCACCGGCTGCCACCGTCTCGATCTTCAACGCAGGCGCGAAGACACGCGCTGCTCCGATCTCCTGCTCCTGCCGCCACGTGAAGGGGCCGTCGATCCGTGCCACATCCGTGCTCGTCCCGCCCATGTCAAAGGTGAGCACCCGTGGAAATCCGGCCCGGCGCGCAAGCTCCGCCGCGCCGACCAAGCCGCCCGCAGGCCCGGAAAGCAGTGAGTCCTTTGGCCGGAAATCGCTCGCGGGCACAAGGCCACCTGCGCTGGTCATCAGCCACGGCTCGGCACCCAGCGGTCCTGCCACGCGCCGCACGAAGTGGTCCATCACCGGAGCGAGATAGGCGTCCGTCACGGCGGTCTCCGCGCGGGGTAGCAGGCGGATCATCGGAGCGACCTCGGACGAGAGGCAGACGTGGGTGAAGCCCTCCTCACGCAACATGGTTCCGATGCGACGCTCATGCTCCGGGTTTGCCCACGAATGCAGCAGCGCCACCGCAGCGGTCGCGATACCCTGTGCCCGCGCTGCCTTGACCGCCTCGCGGATTTCCTCGGGGTCGAGTGCTTCGATTTCATTTCCCGAGGCATCGAGTCGGCCTCCGCATTCGCAGACAGCGCTGGCGAGCGGACGGCGCTGCGGCTGGGCCAGCGAGAAAAGCAGCTCCCGCCGTTGGTCGCGAATCTCCAACAGATCGCCAAATCCGCGCGTGACGATGAAGAGCACCGGGGCGCCTTTTCTCTCTAACAAGGCATTCGTCCCGCGGGTGGTGGCCACGCGGAAATCGACCGGTGGGAGGGGCACGACCGCGGGCGTGCCGGTGAGCAACCGAGCCGCAGCCACCGGTGCCTCGTCCCCGCAGGACAGCTCGAGGATACCGCCTGCTACGAGATCTGTCGTACTTCCCTCCAGCTTCAGCCTGCGTGCTCCATCGCGGCTATCGAGCACGGAGACACTCGCACCGGACCATCCGGCCAGTGTGCCGTCGGACAGCGACAGCTCCGAGTCGGTGAGCCACCACTCGCCATCCTGCGCGACAAGGCGGCAGCGCAGCGTGCCATCGGACAAGATCTTCGCCCGCCGCTCGCCGCCATCCGGGCCCACGGCCCAAGCGTCGGTGAAAGTTCCGCCGGTATCCACTCGGATGCGCCATTGCATGCGAGCAGTGGAAATCGGGACGCCCCGTCAGGAAAGGCCCGAGTGATCAAATGACCGACGGAAATGCTTCGCGGATCCGCTTTGCCAAGTCCTCCGCATCGCCCCTTGCTGTGATTGCTGCGGCCAAGCCGGCTGCCTGCCCCGTGGCAAAGCACGTCCCCATGACCCGCACCGACGCCTGCGCGCCGTGATCACAGGAGATGCAGCGCCCGGCGACGAAGACCCCGTCGAGCGACTCCGGCATCAGGCAGCCCAGCGGGATGCCCGCCGCGCGGTCATCTTGCGGGTAGCGCAGCTTGGGCCCGCGGTTCGTCTCGCGGAATTCCAGCGGCCAAGTCGCGAGCGCGATGTCGTCCTCGTGCCGCACGCCGCCGAGCACCTCGGCTTCCGTGAGAACGTGCCGTCCTTTCCAACGGCGGCTCTCCCGGACACCGGCTCGCACGGGCCAATGGGAGATGCAGGCACTCTCCCAGCCTGCCGCTTCCTTCCTGAAAAACTCCACCGCGGCGGCGGCCACGCTGCGTCCGGCGACTTCCAGGCGCGAAAGGCAGGCGGCATCCAGTGGATCGTAGTCACCTTCCTCCGCGCCGCTGAGATCGATGGTACCAAAGATTTCCCCCGCCCTGCCGCTGGCGCGGAAGTGAAGGCCGAGCGTTTCCTTCGAGAGCAATCCCCGCCGGATGCCATCGACGATCCGGCCCGCGAGCGCGAGGCCCTGCTCGCCATCCGCCGCACCCTGGACACCGAAGACGTAAGCGGGACGCTGGAGCCGGGAAGACTCCGTCATCTCCGACGGCGCGCCTAACAGATCGGCTAGCACGGCATCGCCCGAGGCATCGATGATGGTCCGCGCGTGGATCTCGCGGCGTTGTCCGCGGCAGATGACCGCAGCCTTCCAGCCCCCGGCATCTCGCTCGACGGACAAGGCCTCCGTATGGAAGAGCACCTCCACGCCGCTCTCGCGCAGGAGGTCATCGGCGATTCTAACAAACTCCACCGGATGCTGGCGCAGCACCCAGACGCGGCCCATTTTCACCGGTCCGCCTTCGCCCGTGGCGGCCAGCATCCGAGCGGCGATCTCCGCGGGGAAGCCGGCATTCGCAATCACCGGCGTCTCCTCATTCAGCAGATAGAGACCGCAAAAGGTGTGGACCAGCGAAGCGGTGCCCATGCCACCGGCAAAGCCGTGTCGCTCCACGAGGACAACCCGGGCTCCCGCGCGTGCCGCCGTCACCGCGGCGGCCAGGCCGGCACTGCCCCCGCCGAGCACCAGCACGTCCGCCTTCACGCGAGCTTCCTCCCGATGAGATCCGCGAGTGCCGAGGGCGTCCCGAGGTTTTCCCGGCCCGCGTCTTCCGGGCTGATAACCGCGCCGAAGCGCTCCTCCACCACGACGATGAGCTGCATCACCGCCATCGAGTCGAGCCCTGCGGCGAAGAGATCTCCATCGACAGGGAAATCAGGAGCCAGATCCACCAGACCTTCCTCTTGGAGCATCGTCACCACTTCTTCCGCTGTCGGCCCTTGGTTCATCCTGCGCCACGGGAGCAAAGCAGCGCGACGGCGGCAAGCACCCTTCCCGCCTGCCACATGCCGAACGGCCCGAAGTCGTGCATCCTGCATCCACCGCCCATGCAAGGAGCCGCATTCCTGGCACAACCACCATCACAACCCATTGAAAATGAATAGGCACTCAATCTGCCATACTCTTTCACAAGGTCGTTAGACCCACCAACCAACTAAAAACGATTATGAAAACTCCTCTGATCCCTACCCTGATTGCCACCGCTGCTTATGCCTTTGCTTTCACCTCGTGTGACTCGCATCAGGAAAACGTCCGCCAAGATGCCCTTGAGCAGAAGGCCGACGCCTTGGAAATGAAGGCTGACGAGGTGCGCAAGGATGGTGAAGCCGCCGCCGATGCAACGGAGAAGGCCGCTGACCGCGTCCGCGAGCAGGCCAAGGACTCCCTCGATGCCGAGAAGGAAAATGCCGAGGCCCGCGCTGACGCCGCCGAGGACAATGCCGACTCGATTCGCAAGGCGACCGAGCGCAAGGCTGAAGCTCTCGAGGACGAGGCCGACGCCAACCGCGACGCGAAGTGATCTCTGTCCCGCCCTAGGGCCCTGTCGGACTCATCCCCGGCAGGGTCTCAATCTTACCCTATCATTCCGATGAACACGCACCGTGAAGAACCACAAGCCTCCAAGAAGGCAGAAGCCGTGGTGCTCGTTTCGATCTATGCGGCCCTAGCAGTCGCCTATATCTTCCTAGGGGCGCTTTTCCGATAGAGGTGCCCGCTACGTGATCGCGTAACACAGCATGCATTGACCTTTCATCGTTGTTGAATAGGATCGGCCCGGCGCTCCCTAGGCCCATCCCCCCGATGAAGATCTTGGTGCACGATTATGCAGGCCACGCTTTTCCCACGTCACTGAGCCGTGCGCTCGCGGCCCGTGGCTATCAGGTGGTGCATGCCTTCGCAAGTTCGCTCCAGACTCCACGCGGGGATCTTCGCCGGAACGAGAACGATGCGCCGACCTTGGAATTCCGCGAGATCCCGATGGATCCGGAATATCCAAAGTACAAATACTCCTTCCGCCGCCGGCGGAGCATGGAAATCCGCTACGGCCAAGCCGCGGCGGATTTCGTGCGTGAATGGAGGCCCGATGCGGTGCTCTCCGGGAATACGCCGACGGAAACCCAAGAACCCATCACCCGCGCCACCGTGGAAGTCGGCGGGCGTTTTTATTATTGGGTGCAGGATTTCTACAGCCTGGCGGTGGACAAGCTGCTCCGGAAAAAGATCCCGGTGGCCGGAGGCCTGATCGGGTCCTGGTACCGGATGTTGGATTCGAAGCAATTCAAGCGCAGCAGCGGGATCGTGGCGATCACCTCCGATTTCACGCCCATCCTGCGGGAAGAGTTCGGGGTCGATCCACAGCGCGTCTCGGTAGTGCCGAATTGGGCCGCCATCGAAGATTTCCCGGTCCATCCGAAGTCCAACGACTGGTCCCGCCGACACGGGCTGCACGACAAGTTCGTCTTCCTCTACTCCGGGACCATCGGCATGAAGCACAATCCGGCCATGCTGCTGGAACTGGCGAAAAAATTCCGCGACGACAACTCCGTCCGGGTCGTGGTCGTTTCGGAGGGAATTGGTGCCGACTGGCTGCGTCGCGAGTCCGCCGAGGCGGGTCTGCAGAACCTGCTGCTCCTGCCTTACCAGCCCTTTGCCGAGCTGCCGATGGTGTTGGGATCAGGCGACGTGCTTGTCGGCATCCTGGAGGAGGAAGCGGGGATCTTTTCCGTTCCCTCGAAGACACTCAGCTACTTGTGCGCGGCGCGACCCATCCTGCTGGCGGTGCCAAAGGAGAATCTGGCAGCCCGCATCACCCGGGACCATGGCGCGGGCATCACCGTCGAACCGCGTGACATGGAGGGCTTCCTCTCTGCGGCAGGCTTCCTTCAAGCATCGCCCAAGGAGTGCGGGGAATTCGGCAGAAAGGCCCGGGCCTATGCCGAAGAGACCTTTCCCATCGAGAAGATCGCCACGACCTTCGAGGAGATTCTAACAGCCAAGGCGTGAGCGCTGCGGTAAACTTCGCCCGCCTGTCATGCGCTGCCTCTGGATCACCCGGCAAGACCCCCGCCCCGCCGACAGCGGCGAGCTGATCTACACGCTCGGCCTGCTGAAGGCCCTCGCGGCGCAGCCGGGCATGGACATCACGGTCTTGGCCCATCATCCGAATCCGCGGCCATGCGCCCGTGGAAATGCCGCGACCGATGACCCGCAGCGCCGTCTGGAGCAGGGCAAGGCAAGCTACGAGAATGGCGACCCTTCCGCCGCCGTCGCCCATCTACAGGCCGCGCGGCAAGATCCGCGACTGGCCGAGGAAGCCGCCGGTCTGGCCGAGCGCATCACTGCGGAAATCGAAGGAGCCCCGAAGAACGCCTCGCGTTTCGGCGGCAGGGGCCAGGCGGTGAACTGGGAGCTCCATGGGACGATCCCGAGCGGCCGGCTCCGCAGCCTGGCCTCCACCTTGCCCGGCGACGCCTTTCGACTCGGAAATCCTGTTCAACGTGCCGAGCTGAAGCGCTTGTTAGAGAAAAAGTGGGACTGGATCGTCATCGATCAGGCTGCCTGTGCCTGGGCCCTCGGGATGATCGGCAAGGAGCAGAAGGTCGTTTACCTCGCTCACAATCACGAGGCGACGGTGCGCCGCGAAGTGGCCGCGGATGGCCGCGGATCGCTGCCCATGCGGATGGCGCTGAAGCTGGACGCCACCAAATACGCCCGGATGGAAGCTGCGCTCTGCCGCCGGGCCGATCTCATCTCCGCCATCACCCCGCGCGATGCGGAAGCCTTCAAAAAGGAGAACCCCGGCAAGCCCGTCTGCGTCCTCCCACCCGGCTACACGGGCAGCATTCCTGACGGACCGCCACGGCCCATCACGGAAGAGAGCCCTCGCACCGTGCTGCTGGCGGGGACCTTCGAGTGGCTGGCCAAGCGCCGGAATCTGGAGTCTTTCCTGAAAGCCGCCGCAGCCCCATTCCAAGAAGCAAAGATCGCCTTCCAGGTGGCGGGCAAGGCGGACCCCGAGTGGTTCGCGGCGCTGGCCCGGCAGTACCCGTGGGCGAGCTTCGCGGCGAATGTGCCGTCGATGGCCCCCTACCTCGATCAAGCCCGCATCGGCCTGATTCCGGAGGCCCTGGGCGGCGGCTTCAAGCTGAAGGCGCTCGACTACATCTTCCGCGGGCTGCCTCTCGCCTCGGTGGAGGCAGCACTCAGCGGTGTGCCGGTGGATCCCGCCACCGAGGCCATCGCCGCACCAGATCCCGAGTCGCTCGCGCTCGCCGTCGCCGGAAAAATCGACGACCTCGCCTTCCTCAATCACGCCGCGAGCCGGGCAGTCGATGCCTGCCGCCATGCCTTCCACTGGGAAGACCGCGGCGAGCTGTTAGGCCGCGCGCTCGGGAATCCCGACGCCTTCCGCTCATGACGGCGACCCACGATGCCGTCGAGGTGCCATCCACGGCCGCCGCGCCATGGGTGGAGCGGCTGCTGTGGGTCTTCATGATTTCCTTCGCCTTCGACTACCGCGCCTCGCAGGCCCGCGAGGCCAGCGGCGGCGCGGGATTCGACCAGCTCATTTTCCTCGGGCTCGCGGTCTTTTCCACGGCGGGCATCGTCCTGTTAGGCTGGAGGCACCTTCTTGTCCGACCCGGCGCGTGGCTCATCCTCGGCTGGGGCGGGTTCCTCGGCTTCATGGCGGCGAATGCGCTGATGCAGGGCGTGGCCCCGGGCCGCTCCCTGCGCATCATCCTGCCGCTCATCCTCTGCCTCGCGGGGATGATCAATGCCCACATCGCGGGCTGCGTAGGGGTGAAGCCCTCGCGCATCGTCATGCCGGTCTTCGCCGCCGCCTGCACGAACGTGCTGTGGCGGATTTTCCACGGCTTCGTCTTCAAGGGAGTGACCATGGAGACGGCGCGCGTGGAGGTGCAGAGCTCCGCGAACAACTGGCTCGCCGCGTGGATCGGCTGCGCGCTGCTGCTGCGCTCGCGCTTTCACTGGCTGCTGCCGGTGGCGGTGGGCGTGCTGTTCTTCGGCATCTTCATCACGGTCACGCGGTCGTTGCTTTTCCCCGTGATGGCGTCCGCCTGTGCGGCCTCGCTGTGCTTCATCCTCGGCGTCCGCTGGGGAATCTATCAACCCTTTGACGCGGTGAAGCGGCTGTGGCCCGGCTTTGCCATCGGGCTCTTCGCCATCGGAGCGGTCGGCATCGCAGCAATCGCCCAGCCGCATCAGATCGAGCGGTGGAACGAGCGCCTCTTCCACCACGCCGAGGACCGGAATACAAAGGCGGACATCTCCTTCCTCACCCGCGTGGCCGAGGCGGATGCCATCTTCGAGATCCTCAACCGCGAGCCCGTCCACTACCTGCATGGCAAGGGCATCGGTGCCTCCTACTACTGGCATCCCTCCTACATGCAGGAGATCCATCTCGTTTTCCCGCCGGACGAGGAAATCGGTGACGATGTCTGGTTCGCCGGCCACTCCACCTGGACCTACTCGCTCTTCTCCGGCGGCGTGATCGGCCTGCTCGCCCACATCGCCCTGATCGGCGGTGTCATGGCTGCATCGATGGCCGCGGCGCGTGCGAACGCCTCCGACCCCGGGCCGGACCAGTGGCTCGCATTCCTGCCGTTCATCGCGGCATGCTGCCTGCTCAGCGAGACGCTAACCTCAAACCCCTTCGATGAACGACTCGCCTCGATGATTTTCGGCGTGATGGCCGGATTGTCGCAGGCTTTCCTTGTGCGCGCTTCTTGGATCCATGCCGGGCAGCCGATCTCTCTCCGATGACTTCCACTCCCCTGACGAAGACCGTCGCTTTGGTTGACCCGCTCTGGGTCGGCCACCATCCGATGTACTTTTCACAGTTCACCGCGGCCTTCCTGCGGCTGGGCGCATTCGTCATCGGCCTCTGCCCGGAGCCCGGCGAGGCATTCTCCGCGGCACGCGCCGCATCGATCAGAGAGGTGGCGGACTTCGACCGCCGCGTCTCGACGCACAAGCTGCCTGCGGGAAAGAAGAGCTGGTTCAACGGACGCTTCGAAGGCGATCCGGCCCGCACCTATCAACGCTGGAAGCGCTGCGCCGACACCATCTTCGAGGCAGAGCAAGCCACCAACCGCAAGGTGGATCTGGTCTTCTTCCCGTATCTCGACAGCTACCTGCGCTTCCTCCCCTTCCCCTCGGTGCCGCACCTGACCATCGACCGGCCGTGGAGCGGACTCTACCTGCGGAATCACCACCATGGCGAGACCGACTCGCCGGTGAAGTCACTGCGCATGCTGGCGAAGGGCGACGCGATCATCCGCAGCCCGCTGTGCCGCGGCATCGGCGTGCTCGACGAACGCTTCATCGACCCGATGAAGCGCTACACCCGCAAGGACGTGCATGCCTTTCCCGATGTGACGGATTCGGCACTCCCAGCCGCTCCATACGCGCTGGCCGAGGAGATCCGGGCAAAGGCGGGCGGGCGGAAGATCATCGGCCTGCTCGGCATGGAGCGCCGCAAGGGCCTCCTCAATCTCCTGCGCGTCGCGGAGAAGGCGCGCGAACTACGGCTTCCATTGTACTTCGCCTGCGGCGGTCGCTACGAGCGACCGGAGTATTCCGACGAGGAACACGCTCTCGTCGAGCAGACCGCCCGCAGGGTCGCGAGCGGCGAGATCGACAATCTCCACTTCACCCTGCCCGGCGGACGTATTCCCGCGGAGGAGGATTTCAATGCCGTCTTCCGCACCTTCGACGTTGCCTGGGCGGCCTACGAAGGCTTTGAGGGAAGCAGCGGCACGCTTGGCAAGGCCGCGGCATTCGACATTCCCTGCCTGGCCACGGCGGGCGAGTGCATCGGCCACCGGATCGAGGGTTACCGCACCGGACTGACCATTCCCGAGGGCGATAGCGACCGCGCGCTGGAAGCGCTCCGCCGCATCCTCGACGGACGAGATTGGGAGGACAAGCCCTTGCACGGCGACTACGCCCGCTTCCGCGAAGATCACGGACTCGCGCGCCTCGACTCGCTGCTCGGTGGGATTCTCAGCCGGGTGTGAGGCGGTCCGCCAGCACCCGCAGGCGTCGCAGGTGCTCCGACGGTTCCGCATCGTCGGCGTGATTTGGCAAGACTCCCGCGAGATCGAGCGAGAGGGCCTTCCTGACGCTGGCCGCCATTTTCCCGGGGTCGGCATTCAGGATCGCCGGAGGGAAATGCGACCACCTTCCGAAGCTGGCAAAAAGGTCGCCGCAAAAGAGCAGCCTGAGAGCCTCGCAATAGTAACCGGTATGGCCCTCGGTGTGGCCGGGCAAGCTCACCGCGCGAAGTCCGCACCCGGTCTCGATTTCGTCGCCATCGTCAATCAAGCGGTCGGGAACAAAGGGACGAAATCCTAAAACCGGACGGCCGATTGCCTCCAGCATTCCCCCGATCCGCCCCCAGCCCCGCGAGCTGCCGCGGCCGAGATAGCGCTCCGCATCCGCGCGTGGCGCGGCGATCCACGCGCCGTGCTCACGCGCGAGGCGGGCGACATTCAGCGTGTGATCCAGATGACCGTGGGTGAGGAGTATCCCGCGGATCGGCTCGTTTTCCCACCCCCGCCGGACGAGGGCACGGCGGAGAAAACCCACGCCGCCGACAAACCCTGCATCGAGCAGCAACAAGCCTGCATCATCTCTCAGCACGTGAAAACTCACGAGCGGCGTCCGCACCCGCAGAATCTCGGAAATCACGCCGCCATTTGAAACTCATCGATTCATGGCGTAAAGGAGCGATGCCTCGGCTCCGTCACCAATGACGGCTCTTCCCGCCGACCGGCATTCATGTATCAAGCTGCATCATCCTGAAAAATCCCATGATCGCTCCACGTCTGACCACAGCCGCCGGATTCCTATTATCCGCGCCCCTCTTCGCCGCGCCGCCCACCGGCGGGATCACACGGCAGGTATGGACCGGTGTCGGTGGATCGGAGGTCTCGAATCTCACCTCGCTCGCCAGCTTTCCAAACTCGCCGAACCAGACGGGCACGCTGACAAGCTTCGATGCGCCGCGCGACTCGATGGACAACTATGGCGCGCGGATCCTCGGCTGGGTCCATGCGCCGGTCACGGGCAACTACCGCTTCTACATCCACTCGGATGACAGCAGCGATCTCTGGCTCAGCACGACCGAATCGCCCGACCAGAAACGACGCATCGCAGGGGTCTCCAGCTGGGTTTCCGCAGGCCAGTGGAATGGCTCGCCGGACCAGACATCGGTGGAAATCCCGCTGGTAGCCGGGCGCTACTATTACATCGAGGCACTGCACAAGGAAGGCGGCGGAGGCGATCACCTCGGAGTCGGGTGGACTTATCCGGGGCAGTCTTCGATCACCTACATTCCCGGCTCTCGCTTGAGCACCTGGCAAAACGTCGCTCCGATCGCGAACAACGACACGGGTTACGTCCGCCCCGGGTCATCGACCATCCTGCGGGTGCTCGACAATGACCTCGATCCGAATGGCATCGCCACGCTCAATCTTTCCTCGCTCGCCATCGTCACCCCGCCGGTCCACGGCACCGCGACCGTCCGGCCCGATGGCAAGATCGACTACGTTCACACGGGCACCGGAACCGGCACCGACTCGCTGACCTACGAGATCCGCGATACCCCCGGCCTGATTTCCACCGCCACCGTCTCGATCCAGATCACGGATGCCCTGCGCCTGCCGCTCGCCTCGTCGAAAATGCCAGCGAATCCGCCGCCCCAACAGATCGCGGCGGTGAATGCATTTCCCAACATCGGCTTCTCCGATCCACTGGCCATCGCGACGCCTCCCGGCGAGACGAACCGACTCTTCATCGTGGAAAAAGGCGGCGACATAGAGGTCATCCCGAATCTCGCCGCGCCCGCCCTCGCATCGACGCCCTTCCTCGATCTCGATGCCATCGTCAATCCACGGAACAGCATCTACGGCAACGAGGACTTCGTGAACCGCGGCGAGTCCGGCCTGCTGGGTCTCGCCTTCCACCCGGACTACGCGACGAATGGCCGCTTCTTCGTCTTCTACTCCGTGGAGTTCGGAGGGTCGATCCATCAGCGGGTTTCGGAGTTCGCTCGCTCCGCCACGAATCCGAACCAGGCGAATCCCGCCTCGGAGAAAATCCTCATCCAGCAGCAGGATGCGTGGGACAACCACAACGGCGGCGATCTCCACTTCGGCAACGACGGTTTTCTCTACATCAGCCTCGGTGACGAGGGAGATCAGAACGACTCGGAGAACAATTCGCAGCGCATTGACAAGGACTTCTTCTCCGGGATCATGCGCATCGACGTGGACTTCGACCCCGCAAACTACAACGCGGGCACCAGCCTGCGGCCTAACACCCACTCATCGGTCATCATCAACTCGGTCACCGGAAATCCGAACTACAAGGTGCCCGGCGACAACCCGTGGGTAGGCGCGACCAGCTTCAACGGACTGGCCGTAACACCCGCCAACGTGCGCACCGAATTCTGGGCCGTGGGCCTGCGGAATCCGTGGCGCTTTTCCTTCGATCGGCAGACGGGCGACCTGTGGTGCGCCGATGTCGGTGGCGGAAGCTGGGAGGAAATCAACAAGATCGTCAAAGGCGGCAACTACGAGTGGGCCTATAAGGAAGGTGCCAGTAACGGCCCGAAGTGGAACTCCCGTCCCTCCGGATGGACCGGCGCGCAAGGCCCCGTGTACGCTTATGGCCACGGCTCCGGAACCTTTCAGGGCAACTCGGTCACCGGCGGTGTGGTGTATCGCGGTACCACACTCCCCGCTCTAACAGGTCGCTACATCTTCGCCGACTATTCCTCGGGAAACATCTGGGCGATGAACACGACCACCGCCGCGGTGGAGCGCATCTCGGGTGAAGGCGGCATCGCGGGCTTCGGCCTTGATCCCTCGAATGGCGACGTCTTGATCGCGGACCTCAATGGCCAGATCCGGCGGTTGGTGAACCAAGCGGTTGATACCGGCTTCCCCGCGACGCTGGATGCGACAGGGCTCTTCGGCGATGTCGCGACACTCACTCCGGCCGCGGGGATGGTGGGCTACGACGTGAATCTCCCCTTCTGGTCGGACCATGCGAAGAAGCGCCGCTGGTTTGGCATCACGAGCCCGACCGCGACGCTCGGCTTCAATGCCGAGGGCGCGTGGGACACGCCCGCCGGCACGGTGTGGGTGAAGCACTTCGACATGGAGATGCAGCGCGGCACTCCGTCCTCGGCGAAGCGACTCGAGACGCGCGTCTTCGTCCGCAATGCCACCGGGGCCTACGGTGTCTCGTATCGCTGGAATGCCGCGGGCACCCAGGCGAACCTGGTGAATGAGGCGGGTGAGGAATTCGACCTGTCCATCACCGTGAATGGCACGCCGACCACACAGCGCTGGCGGATTCCATCGCGCGCCGAGTGCATGACCTGCCATTCCGCGGAGGCCGGTCTCTCGCTGTCCTTCCGCACGCGGCAGTTGAACTTGGCCGGGCAGATCGGTGGTGAGAGCGGTAACTTCATCCAGCTTCTTTCCGACGCCGGCTATCTCGACGGGCTGGATGATTCCCCGCTGACGCTCGCGAAGCACGTCGCTCCAAGCGACACGGCTTATTCGCTCGAAACCCGCGCCCGCGCCTGGCTGGATGTGAACTGCGCCTATTGCCACATGGATGGCGGTACCGCTCCCGTGAACTTCGATGCGCGCGCGGAGGTGCCGCTCTTCAGTACGGATACCGTGAACGTCATGCCCTCCAGCGGCGTGCTTCACCCGAATGACCGCCTGCTCGCGCCCGGACAGGAGGAGCGCTCGGTGATCGTCCATCGCTCCTCCGCGCGGAATGGCTACACGCGCATGCCCCCACTGGCGACGAACGTGGTGGACGAGGAAGGGATGCAACTGCTGAAGGACTGGATCGACTCCGAATTGCCGGATCGCCAGAGCTTTGCCACGTGGGTATCGCAGCGCCTCGGTGGACGCCCGGCTGCGGACCAAGGCGGGACGGCAGATCCCGACGGCGATGGTCGCGACAACCTCACCGAATTCCTGGAGCTGACGGATCCGCTCGCGCACGATCGCGGACCTTCCCCCGCGACAGCGTTGGATGGGGAGGACTTCCAGCTCACCGTGCCGTCCTTGCCCGGACGTGGCGTGAAGCTGGAAACTTCGACGAATCTTGCCGACTGGAGCATCTGGAACACGCCGGGCAACGACGGCCTAGAGCGTTCCGGTAGCACGCCCTGGCAGATCGCGGTGCCGGTTTCGGGAGATCGCTTGTTCTTCCGCGCACGGATCGAAGAGCGATGAAAGAAAGCGCGCGAAACCGACGAAAAAATGGCCCGGAAACAATCATGCAATTTTATGCACTTTCCCATTGCGTGAGTTCCGGGAGCCTTGCATCCTTTTCACCAGAACCCCACCCAAGATGAAAAACGTGACCCGCTTCTCTCTCCTTGCCGCGACCGCCCTGATGACCTCGCTTGCTCCGGCCCAGGAAGCCAAGCCAAAGGAAACGGACGCCACACCGAAGAAGGAAGAGGCGAAGCCAGCGGAAACACCGAAGCTCGACTTCGGTGATCATAGCTCATCCGTCATCACGACCAAGGCGTGGGAAGCGCTGGCCGCCGGGAAGCATGACGAGGTGGACGGCTACGTCGCCAAGTGCATCGAACTCTACGAAGCGAAGGCGCTCGAAATGCAGAAGGGCCTCACCGAGGCCGCACCAAAGGAGAAAGCCGCGGAATACTGGGCGCTCAATGACGTGGGCACCTGCTACTACATCCGCGGACAATCAAAGGAGGCTCGTGGCAAGACCGAGGACGCCATCGCCGACTACAAGGTCCTCGTTGAGAAGCTTTCGTTCGCCCAGTGCTGGGACACCAAGGGCTGGTTCTGGAAGCCAGCCGATGCGGCGAAGGACAAGATGAAGAGCCTTGAGTTTGACTCGTTGAAATAATCTTACGACGGCGTTCCCACTGTCGTCCCCTCGCGAAGACGGCCGGAGATGTAAACGTGCTGCGCCTGATGGAAGCGCTTCCTCAGGCGCGCCGTGAGGCGCTGCGTGCCGCTCACGCCGATCTCGCGGAAAGGAATCTCCACAGTCGTCAGCGCTGGGCGATTGCCACGTCGCTCGATCCCGTCAAAGCCGGTGACCGAGACGTCTGCCGGCACCTTCAGGCCACGCTTTTTCAGCCCCGCGATCAGATCGTATCCCTGATGATCCGCCGCGCATATCCATGCCGTCACGCCGGAACGCGTGCGCTCAGCCGCAGCATCGATCCCCTTCTCCAGAGGCAACTCGGCACCCGGGTAAACCCCGATCACATCGCGAGGATCGACGGGCAGCTTCAGCCGGGTCATCTTCTCCATGAAGGCCCCGTAGCGGCGGAAGGACCAACCGGCCTCGACCTGATAAGATCGCGTGTAAAAGCCGATGCGACGGTGCCCCGCGGCGGTGAGATGATCGATCAGCATCGAGATCCCCTGGTAGTGATCCACGTCCACGCAATCGATCGCATTGTGCTCGTACTGGTCCACCAACGAGACGAGCGGCACGCGCGTGGCCAGTTCGTCCACCACTTCCACCGGGAAGGGATAGATGAGCAGCACGCCGCTGGTCTTGCGACGGCCGAGATTGCGGATGCGGTCGAATTCCGGGCCATCGACACTCTTCACGTCCGGCGGGATGAAATGCACCTCCACCAGTGCCCCGTGGAGCTGGGCATACTCGGATACACCCTCGAGGATCTGCGCGCCGGGACTCTCGTATCCTCCGCTGAAATACTCCTTTTTCTCCGTGCAGATCAGCGCGCAGAGGGTGATCTGCGAGGCAGGCTGCTTGGTGGTCCGCACGCGGGTCTCCATGTGCGAGTAGCCGAGTTCCGCCGCGATCTGGAAGACCTTCGCCCGTGTAACCGGGCTGATGCCCGCGTGATTCGTGAAGCAGCGGGAGACCGTCGCGCGGGATATCCCGAGACGGTCGGCAATCAATTGTTGGTTTACTTCGGCCACTTGCGCTACGAACCCTTTCCGGGCTCACGGAAGATGCCCCTCGCCAACGCAATGGCAAGAACGTCGTGCGCGGGCGGAGATCGTTTCTTGGCAATGTGTCGTCCGAATATGTAATTT
Organism: Luteolibacter flavescens; assembly: GCF_025950085.1. Classification (NCBI taxonomy): domain Bacteria; kingdom Pseudomonadati; phylum Verrucomicrobiota; class Verrucomicrobiia; order Verrucomicrobiales; family Verrucomicrobiaceae; genus Neoluteolibacter; species Neoluteolibacter flavescens. The sequence goes on along the minus strand of NZ_JAPDDS010000007.1, from coordinate 82,095 downwards.
CGTGCAATATTTTACTTTGTTAAGTCGTTGTTAAACCCATGAAAGCCATCGTTTCATTTGTAGTCCCCGTTTTGTTCGCCACTGCCATCGCGGAGCCCGGTCCATTGACCATGCGGCGCAATGCAGACGGCCCCTGGGAGCTGGTGCGCGATGGAAAGCCCTTCTTCATCCGCGGCGCGGGTGGGCATCAGAGCCTGGACGTGCTGGTGGAGTCCGGCGGCAACTCGATCCGCACCTGGGGGATCGACGCGCTCTCCGCAAAGGTGGACGGCAAGCCGCTGGTCGAGCGGGCACGCGAGCTGGACATCACCATCGCCGCCGGTCTCTGGGTCGCACACGAGCGGCACGGCTTCAACTACAGCGATCCGGCCCAGCTTGAAAAACAGCGCAAGGAGATCCGAGCGGCCGTGGCGAAGTGGAAGCACGAGCCGGCCATCGGCTACTGGGGACTGGGCAACGAGATGGAAGGCCCGACGGCCGACGGCAAGGACGACCGGATCTGGAAGGAACTCGAAGTGCTCGCGAAGATCGTGAAGGAGGAAGACCCTAGCCGCCTGGTGATGACCGTGATCGCCGGGGCGGCACGACCGAAGATTGAGGGCGTGAAGAACCATTGCCCGAGCATCGATATCCTCGGGGTAAATGCCTACGCCTCCGCTGCCGTTGCCGGGAAAGCGGTGAAGGAAGCAGGATGGAACAAGCCGTTCGTTCTAACGGAATTCGGCCCCTCCGGTCACTGGGAAGTGGCGAAGACCTCATGGGGAGCGCCCATCGAGCCCACCAGTCGGGAAAAGGCTGCGAAGTATTTCTCCACGCAGCAGATCGCGACGGAAGACTCCGCCGGGCTCTTCGTCGGCTCCTACGCATTCCTCTGGGGACAGAAGCAGGAGTGCACGGCGACGTGGTATGGCATGTTCCTGAAGAGCGGCGAGAAGCTGCCATCCGTCGATGCGATGGCACGGGCATGGACCGGCAAGTGGCCGGCGAACCGCTGCCCGCGCGTGGAGAAATTCAACTGCGATGCGAAGGGCCGCGCGGTGAAGCCCGGCGAGAATGTCGCCATCGTCCTCGAAGTCGCCGATCCCGATGGCGACAAGGTCGAGCTGCAGTGGTCGATCGCCGCCGAGTCCACCGACCGCAAGGAAGGCGGTGATGCGGAGCGGGCACCGGAGGAGAAGAAGCTGGCAATGGTGTCCACCGGGGAAAATAGCTGGTCCTTCAAGGCACCCGATGCGCGCGGCGACTATCGTCTCTTCCTCATCGTCCGGGACGGGCGCGGCGCGGCGAGCGCTGAGAACATCCCTTTCCAAGTGCGCTGAGCTTTCCCTAACAACTCCCCTCCCCGGCCGCAGGACTCGACATGATCGGCGGTCCGCCCTGAGATGTCGGCGTTCATTCCACGCCGATGAATCCCCAGCTCGCACTTGTCCTCGGCCTGCTCGGCGGGTGCATCGCCATGTTCATCGCGAATCGCCCGCGCATGGACGTGGTGGCATTGCTGGCGATGATCGCGCTGCCACTGGCCGGGATCATCACCGTACCGGAGGCGATGGCGGGATTCTCGGATCCGAATGTGATCCTCATCGCCGCCCTCTTCATCGTCGGCGAAAGCCTGGTGCGCACGGGTGTGGCGAATCACATCGGCGACCTGCTGCTGAAACACTCGGCGGGCAGCGAGACGAAGCTGCTCATCCTGCTGATGCTCGCCGTCGCGGGTCTCGGATCGCTGATGAGCTCCACGGGCGTGGTGGCGATCTTCATCCCCGTGGTGCTGCTGGTCGCCAGCCGGAGAAAGCTCGCGCCCGGGCGACTGATGATGCCGCTCGCCTATGCGGGCCTGATCAGCGGCATGCTCACGCTGGTGGGCACCGCTCCCAATCTGGTGGTGGACAGTGCCCTGCGACACGCGGGCCATGCGGGCTTCGGCTTTTTCAGCTTCACGCCATTCGGCGCGGTCATCCTCGCCATCGGCATCGGCTACCTGCTCATCGCGCGGCGCTGGCTGGATCGCCCGGACGAGGGACGTGGCATCGAGAATCCGCGGCGGCAGATGATGGACTTCGTGCAGGACTACCGGCTGGCCGAGCGCGAATACCGGATGAGGATCGGGAAGGGATCGCCGCTCATCGACCAGACGCTGGAGAGCGCCGGGAAGAGCCGCCGCTCCGAGGGCAACGTCGTCGCCATCGAGCGGAAGCATGGCAACCGCGTGGACCTGATGGAGCCGCGGGCGGGTCTCCAGTTGTTGGAGGGAGACGTGCTTCTCATCGACATCGCCACACCACCCGACGAGGCGCGATCGAAGGAACTCGATGAGCTGAAGCTGGAGCCTCTGCACCTGCGCGGGCGCTACTTCACGGATCGCTCCCGCGAGATCGGCATGGCGGAGGTGCTGATCCCGCCGGATTCGAAGCTGGTCGGCCGCACCATCGTCGAGGCAACCTTCCGCACGCGGCTGCGGCTGAATGTCATTGGCCTGCGACGCGGGCGCGAGGCGGTGGACGGCGTGGTCGCGGAGGAGAAGCTGCGCGCCGGGGACACGCTGCTGGTGATCGGCCGCTGGAAGCACATCATGAATCTGCAGAAGCACCCGCATGATTTCGTGGTGCTGACGCTGCCGACGGAGATGGACGAGGTCGCCCCCGCCGCGAGCAAGGCACCGTGGGCGCTCGCCTGCCTGGCAGTGATGGTGCTGCTGATGGTCACCGGCTGGGTGCCGAATGTGATCGCCGCGCTGCTCACCTGCCTGTTGCTCGGGGCCACGAGATGCATCAATCTGGACTCGGCCTATCGCGCCGTGCAGTGGCCGAGCCTGATCCTCATCGTGGGGATGATCCCCTTTTCCACCGCGCTGCAAAAGACCGGCGGTGTGGATCTCGCGGTGAATGGATTGCTGCAGATTTTCGGCGATGCCGAGCCGCGGCTGCTACTCGCCGCCCTCTTTGCACTCACCTCGATCATCGGCATGTTTGTCTCTAACACGGCGACGGCAGTGCTGATGGCCCCCATCGCCTTGAGCGCGGCGCAAGTGCTCGGGGTCTCCCCCCACCCCTTCGCAATGACGGTCGCACTCGCGTCCTCGGCCGCCTTCATGACTCCGGTGTCTTCGCCCGTGAACACGCTGGTGATGGTGCCGGGCAAGTATCGCTTCGGGGATTTCGTGAAGATCGGCGTGCCTTTCACGCTCCTGGTGATGATCCTGACCGTGCTGCTGGTGCCGTGGCTACTACCGCTGTAGTAGCGTGTTGAAGGACTTCGCTTACTCGTAGCCGCTGGGTGGCACTTGTTGGTCCGGAAACTTCCGCCCGTATTCTCCCGAGGACTGCCACCGGGGCCACTTGCGGTCCGAACCGATCAAGCGATCCTTCTCAAGCAACGTGACGTTCCGTGCCCAGGGTTCTTCAAGCGTGAAAGAGTCACCGTCCGATCTGAAAACCAATCCGCCGGGAAAGGGCTTCATGAGCGGCGACGTCTCGCCGCCGACGGATTTCAGCAAGCCTTCAAGATCCTTTGGCGTCTCCCCATTCCCGACAGCCCCGGCAGCAATGAAATGGATGGTAACGAAATGGCGCTCGCGCTCGTGCTTATGCGCTTCCAGATGCCGGTTCGATACGAAAAGAGCCATCACCGCCAGCAGGACAGCGAGAGAAAGGAACAAGATGGAACGCTTGAGAGACATCGCTCTTTCCGTTCTTAGCCCAAAGCTCGAGCCCCTTCAAGGTCAACGGTCCTGACAAAAAAGCCCGGCCTCCCTTTCGGAAGACCGGGCCTTTGTCAGATCAATCTAGCTTACGCTTCGGGAGCGGCAGGTGCCGGGGCGGCAGCGCCTTCGGCTTCGGCAGCCTTGGCCTTTTCGTCGCGGAGGACGGCCTTGCGGCTCATCTTCACGCGGCCCTTTTCGTCCACGCCGAGGCACTTGGCCGTGACCATGTCGCCCTTCTTGACGACGTCTTCCACCTTCTCGGTGCGGCCTTCGGCCAGCTCGGAGACGTGGATGAGGCCATCCTTGCCGGGGAGCACTTCCATGAAGGCGCCGAAGTTGGTGATGCTGACCACCTTGCCGGTGTAGACCTTGCCGACTTCGATTTCCTGGAACATGCGCTCGATGAGCGACTTCGCGCGCAGCAGTCCTTCTTCCTTGGAAGCGTAGATGTGCACGGTGCCGTCGTCCTCGATGTTGATCTCGGCACCGGACTCGGCCTGGATGCCCTTGATGTTCTTGCCGCCAGGCCCGATGAGCTCGCCGATGCGGTCGGCCGGGATCTTGACGGAGACGATGCGCGGGGCGTGCGGGCTGAGAGCCTGCGGGCCGGAGACGGCATCGGTCATCTTGGCGATGATCGTGGAGCGGGCAGCCTTCGCCATGTGGATGGCTTCCTCGAGGATCGAGAGCGGCAGGCCCGGGAGCTTCAGGTCGAGCTGGTAGCCGGTGACGCCGTCATCGGTACCGCAGAGCTTGAAGTCCATGTCGCCGTAAAAGTCCTCGGAGCCGATGATGTCGAGGAGGGCCTTGTGAGCCTTCATCGTGCCATCTTCGTTCCACTCGGTCACGAGACCGACGGAGATACCACCGACGGGTGCCTTCAGCGGGACACCGGCGCAGAGCAGCGACATGGTGCCGGCGCAGACGGTGGCCATCGAGGTGGAGCCATTCGACTCCATGACTTCCGACGAGACGCGCATGGCGTATGGGAAATCCTCGACGTCCGGGATCACCGGGGCAATCGAGCGCTCGGCGAGGGCGCCGTGGCCGATTTCGCGGCGGTTCAGGCCACCCATGCGGCCGGTCTCACCCACCGAGAACGGAGGGAAGTTATAGTGAAGGATGAAGCGCTTGCTGTCCTCACCACCGGCGTAGTTGTCGAAGAACTGCTTCTCGTCGGCCGGAGCCAGCGTGCAAATCCCGAGGGCCTGCGTCTCGCCACGGGCGAAGATCGCGGAGCCGTGGACGCGTGGCAGGCTGTTCGCCTCGGCGAAGAGCGGGCGGAGATCGCCCACCTGGCGACCATCGGCGCGGAGGCCCTTCTCCATGATGGAGATGCGGAATGCCTTCTTCTGGATGTATTCGAAGACCTGCTCCACGTCGAAGTCGGTGGACTCCGGGTAGCGGGCCTTGATAGCGGCTTCCACTTCGTCGCGGAGGGCGCCGACCTTCTTGCCACGCTCGACCTTCGACGGTGCGTAGATGGCGTCTTCGATGCGGCTGCCCGCGATCTCGTAGCCGACTTCGAGGAGCTCGTCCTTGGCGACGGTCAGGGCGTATTCGCGCTTCTGCTTGCCGGCGAGGCGCACCAGCTCTTCCTGGGCGGCGACGAGCTTCTGCACTTCAGCCTGGGCGAAGTGGAGGGCCTTGATGAAGTCTTCTTCCGGCAGCTCGTTGGCGGCGCCTTCGATCATGATGACGTCGGTCTTGTTGCCGACATACACGAGGTCGAGATCGCTCTCGGCGCGCTCGTCGAAGGTCGGATTCACGACAAACTGGCCATCCACGCGACCGACGCGCACCGCGCCGATCGGGCCGGCGAAGGGGATGTCGGAGATCGCCAGGGCGGCGGACGCACCGTTCATCGAGAGGATGTCGGAGTCATTGATCTGGTCCGCGGAGAGGAGCAGCGCGACGATCTGGGTGTCGTAGAGGTAGCCCTTTGGGAAGAGCGGGCGCAGCGGACGGTCGGTCATGCGCGAGGTGAGGATCTCCTTCTCGGTCGGGCGACCTTCGCGCTTGAAGTAGCCGCCCGGGAACTGGCCGGCGGCGGAAGCTTTTTCCTTGTACTCCACGGAAAGCGGGAACCAGGTCTGGCCTGCCTTCACTTTGGTTTGCGACACGGCGGTCACGAGGACCACGGTTTCGCCGCAGGTCACGACGACGGCACCGTCGGCGAGCTTTGCGATTTTCCCCGTCTCGAAGGTGATGGGGTTCGAGCCGACCTGGCTCGTGACTGTATGGATGTTCATCTTGTCTGTCTTTCAGTATGGGTGCCTCCGGCGACATGCCGGTGGCGGTGTTAGGTTTCGGACAGACCCCAAAATGGAAGAAAGGGATGGAAGGGCTGTCCGATGACGGAGGGGAAAACGTTTCCCGGTACCCGTCGATTCAAGCGCGACGGCCACGGGGTGAACCGTGGCCGTCGGGAGAAAGGGGCTTACTTGCGGAGGTTGAGACCGGCGAGCAGCTTCTGGTAGCGCTCTTCGGAGTTTGCCTTCACGTAGTCGAGCAGCTTGCGGCGCTGCGCGACCAGCTTGAGGAGGCCGCGGCGGGACGAGGTGTCCTTCTTGTGCAGCGTGAGGTGCGCCGTCAGGTGGACGATGCGCTGGGTCAGCAGGGCGACCTGATAGTCTGCGCTGCCGGTGTCGGTTTCGTGGGCCTTGAAGTCCGCGACGTTGATGGTGCTTTCGCTCATTGATGTATTTGATTCAGTCCAGTCACCTTGACCGGTCCGCCCTTGGTCGGGACCGCGGAGGAAACCCGATTCCCCGGGTATTGCAAGCACGGATTCAGGAGTCGGCGGCAGACTCGCGACGGGCGCGGGCTTTTTGTAAATCCGCCAGACTCACCCGCTTCCCCATGCCCCGGCGCGCCATCAGCCACCCCGCCAGCGCCCCGCCGAAATGGCAGGCATGTGCGACGGTCAGCTCCCCCTGCGGCATCCACGGCACGGCGGCGGCGAGGATTCCCGAGGCGATCAGGATTCCGAGGCCCAAGTTCTTCGCGGAGATCCGGATGAAGGCCATCCGCGACTGCGGGGACGACGTGGTGTACCACAGCAGCAGCGCGGAAATGCCGCCCGATGCCCCCACCAGCGTCATGTCCGGCATCGGCTGGGGCAGCAGGAGAAAGAAGGCACCGCCTGCCAGCACCCCGGCGATGAAAACCCGCGCGGCGATCTTCCAGTCCGCGATCCTTTCCACCCGCATGCCCACACTGACCAGCAGCAGGGCATTCAGCAGCGCGTGCCACCAGACCCCGTGGACCAGCGCATGGCTGGCGATCTGCCAGAGCCATCCCTTTAGAATACCATCCCGACTCAGACCGAGAGTTTGATAGACCTCCGGGACACCCTCCGATCCACCGAAGAGCGCCAAGACACCCTCGATGACCAATAGCAGCGCCGCCAAACCGAGCGAGAACCGGGCGGAGCGAAAATCCTCCCACCACCATTTCAGCCGCTCGCTCCGTCCGGGCACGAACGGAGAATGCATGACCGGGGCGAGGTGGAGAGTCGAAAAAGCGGCGGAGCGGACAGCAGGATTGCCTTACTTCACTTCACCACGCGGGCGCGCGGCTCGCGCTTCACAGAGTCATTCGTGCCGGGGCTGGTCACAAAGGGACCACCCTCCAGCGGGGCGATGCCGGTGAAGGCCACGTCCGGCATTTCGCTCGGGCGACCGGCCAGCGGGAAATCCTTCCGCAGCGGGTAGAAGGGATAGCCCTCCCACATGAGGATGCGGCGCATGTCCGGGTGGCCGGTGAAGCGGATGCCCATCATGTCATAGACCTCGCGCTCGTGCCAATCCGCACCTACCCAGAGGTCGGTGGCGGTGGGCACTTCCTCTTCCTCGGAGACCTTCGACTTCACCCGCAGGTGCTTCGAGTCGTCCACGGTGACGAGTTCATAGACCATTTCGAACCGGGGATCCTCGCCGAAGAAATCGAGGCTCGAGATGTCGATGATCATCTCATAGCCGAGTTCCTTCTTCGCGGTGGCCAGCACGTCGTGCAGCACGCCGAGCTTCACCGAAATGGTGTGCTCGCCGCGGAACTCCTTCGTTCCGACCACGTCCGCACCGAATTTTGCGGAGAGCTTTTCGATATCCTGGGCAGCGGACATGGGAAAATCAGGCAAGGTCCTCGATGAATTCCTTCTTCTGGTTCGACAGCGCGGGATCGGCGTCGATCTTCGCCTGAAGCTTCATCAGGCCCTCGATGAGCGCCTCGGGCCGTGGCGGGCAGCCGGAAATGTAAACGTCCACCGGGATCAGGCGGTCGATCCCCTGCAGCACGGCGTAGGAGCGATACATGCCGCCGGAGGAGGCGCAGGCACCCATGGCGATGCACCACTTCGGCTCCGGCATCTGGTCCCAGATGCGCTTCACGGCGAGGGCCATCTTGTAGGTCACGGTGCCGGCCACGATCATCACGTCGGCCTGGCGCGGGGAAAAGCGCATCACCTCCGCGCCGAAGCGGCTGAGATCGAAGCGGCTGCACGCGGCGGCCATCATTTCGATGGCGCAGCAAGCGAGTCCCATCGGCATCGGCCACATGGAGTTCTTCCGCATCCAATTCATCGCGGCATCCACACGCGTGAAGATGATATTGCCCTCGATCTTGGAATCGTAGGCCGCGTGGGCGGTCTGGGTTGAATCGCTGACCATGGTCGTGCAGGCCGACGATGCCCCTCCCCCGCCCGGCTCTCAAGCTCGTTTGTGAAATTTTTCACAAGCTCACCCGCCAAGCTGCCGCCTTGCCTTGGGCCGACGGGAGGCTATTATCAGCCACGATGGCAGTTCTTGAGAAAGTCGGAATCCCGCCCCTACAGGCTGGCGACGTCCTTTCGCGCGCCGAATTCGAGCGCCGCTACGCTGCGATGCCCAATCTCAAGAAAGCGGAACTCATCGACGGCATCGTTTATATGGCCCCTCCTGTCCGAGCCGATCACCACGGCATTCCTCACGTCGATCTCGCCACGCTTTTCCGCGTCTACTCTGCCAGACACGACGGATTGAAAGTAGCCGACAACAGCACGGTCCGCCTCGACATGCTTAACGAGCCCCAGCCGGACCTACTGCTAATGCGCGAGGGCGGCCAGGCGAAGATCGATGCCGACGGCTACGTCTGCGGGGCACCGGAGTTGGTGGCGGAGATCGCCTCCAGTTCGGCCGCCTATGACCTTCATCAGAAAAAGCGGGCCTATCTCCGGGCTGGCGCTCTGGAGTATCTGGTGTGGATCGTGGCCGAAAAGCGCGTCGTCTGGTGGCAACTCCAAGGAGACGAGTTCGTCGAGATTGCCCCTGCAGCGGATGGATCGCTGGAAAGCCCGAATTTCCCCGGACTGGTCATTGATGTAGAGGCATTAGTCGCCGGGGACTTTGCGAAAGCCTTGGCCCGGCTTGCCTGAGTCTTCCTCCGCGCTTGTCAGGGACCTACAGGCGGACAAGTCTCCGCGCGCCCATGAATCGCATCGACGCCGCCTTTGACCGGCTCCGCTCGGAAGGAAAGAAAGCCTTCGTCGCCTATGTCGCCGCTGGCGACCCGTCCTTCGAGGCCTCGCTGGAGGTGATCAAGGCCCTCGCCGACGCCGGATCGGACGTGATCGAGCTGGGACTGCCGTTCTCCGATCCTCTTGCAGACGGCATCGTGAACCAGATGGCCGCGGATCGCGCGCTGAAGGCCGGCATGACCACGGCGCGCTCGCTGGAGCTGATCCGCAAGTTTCGCGAGACGCACCAGACGCCGATCGTGCTCTTCACCTACCTGAACCCGATTTTCAACTACGGCTTCGATAAATTCCACGCCGATGCCGCCGCCGCCGGTGCGGATGGCATCCTGCTGCTGGACCTGCCACCGGACGAGGCCCGGGAAAATGACGACCTCGCCCGCGGCGAAGGCCTGAATCACATCCGCCTGATCGCCCCGACCACCCCGGAGGACCGCATGAAGCTGCTGGCAGAGAGCGCCGAGGGCTTCATCTATGCGCTCTCCCGCACCGGCGTGACCGGTGCCCACGGAGCCCCCTCCGAAGGCCTCAGCGAGCTGGTCGCGAAGATCCGCAAGGACGCGAAGGTGCCGGTCTGCGTCGGCTTTGGCATCACCACGCCGGATCAGGCGACCATGGTTGCGAAAGCGGCGGACGGGGTGATTGTCGGCTCGGCCATCGTGAAACAAGTCGAGCTCAATCCCGACCGCGCCGCCGGAGCCGTGCGGGACTTCGTCACCCCGCTCATCGCCGCGACGAAGGCGGTGTGAAGGATCTCAGATCCAAAATTTCAAATTTCACATTCAGATCTCCCATGCTCCTGCATTTCTACAAGATGAACGGTGCCGGCAACGACTTCGTTGTCGTCGATAACCGCGACCTCTCCCTCTCGCTGACGAAGGACCAGATCGAGCACCTCTGCGACCGCCATCGCGGCGTGGGCGCGGATGGCCTGCTGGCAGTCGAGCCCGCGGAGAACGGAGCCGATTTCAAATTCCGCTATTACAATGCCGACGGCGGCGAGGCCGAGATGTGCGGGAATGGTGCGCGCTGCTTCGGTCGCTTCACGGCGGCGCTCATGGAGGGTGAGCCGGAGCGCGTGACCTTCGAGACCATCGCCGGAACCCTCGCTGCGGAGTTGGTGGAGGATGACATCCGCATCGCCATGTCGGAGCCGAAGGACCTGAACCTCGACACGGGCGTGGAAATCCCAGGTCTCGAGGGAACCCTGCGCTTCATCAATACCGGCGTGCCACACGTCGTGGTCTTCGTCGCGGACCTGCCCGGCACCGAGGCGGTGCGGCACGGTGCGGCGATCCGTTACAACAAGGGCTTCGCCCCGGCCGGCACGAACGCCAATTTCGCCACCGTCCTCGCCCCCGGCCACATCGCCATCCGCACCTACGAGCGCGGCGTGGAAGACGAGACCCTCGCCTGCGGCACCGGCATGGTCGCCTGCGCGCTGATGCACCACCTGCTCGATGGCGCACCGTCGCCGATCAAGGTGGACGTGAAAGGCGGCGACACTCTGGAAATCGGTTTCGAAAAGACCGGCGAGACCACTTTCACGAACGTAACGCTCACGGGCCCAGGGGATTTCGTCTTCGAGGGCGACATTGAGATCTGAGCAAATTCCAGGACCGCCGATGCCATCGCTCATCCTCATCGGCGGTCCGAATGGCGCGGGGAAAACGACCTTCGCGAAAGAGATTCTTACGACCGACCTCAAGGGTCTGAGATTTTTGAATGCCGACGAGATCGCGCGCGGCCTATCACCCTTCGACCCGGATCGGGTGGCGCGAAAAGCTGGCAGAATCTTGCTGGGGGAGATCGCCGAGCTGACCCGCTCCCACGAGGATTTCGCCTTGGAGTCCACGCTTTCCGGTCGATCCCACGCTCACATCCTCCAGCGAGCCAAGGAGGCAGGTTACTCGATCACGCTACATTTTGTTTGGATTCCCAGCGCCAAGGTCTCGTTGGCCCGTGTCCGCCAGCGGGTCAAGAAAGGCGGTCATAACGTCCCCATCATCGATATCATGCGTCGTTATGACCGCATCATGAAGAATCTCATCGAACTTTACCTTCCCTTGGCGGATCGCTGGTGGATTTGGAGTTCCGTGGAACTTCGGTTTACTGCCTTGGCAAGTTCGGAAACCCACGCTATCTCTGACGTCGAGGCATTCCTCTCTGCTCCATGATCGCGCCTAGAGATCCCAAGCCACTGCGACCGATGAAAGCATCCGAGCTTTCCGAGGAAGGTCGGATGGCCCTCCGTGCCCAGCACCGGGCCGCGCGCAAGCTCAGGGCGGAGCACCGGCGGCTGGGTTTGCCCATCATCGTGTGGAAGAACGGCAAGGTCGTCGAGGAGCAGCCCTGACCTGATTTTCCGTGGCGAATCCGCCATCAGGGGTTGAAGAGCGCCGTGGGATGTTCATTCTCCGCCCGCAATGACCTTCCGAGGCACCTACACCGCGCTCATCACACCCTTCCGCGAAGACCGAGTCGATACGGCCGCTTTCAAAGCCCTGATCGACCGCCAAGTCGCCGCCGGGATCACGGGCATCGTGCCGGTCGGAACCACCGGTGAATCGCCCACCGTCGATACGGACGAGCACATCGAGATCATCCGCCTGGCCGTGGAATACGCCGCTGGCCGCTGCCAGGTCGTCGCCGGCACCGGCGCGAATGCGACCAAGGAGGCGATCGAGCTGACCCAGGCGGCTGAAAAGGTCGGCGCGACCGGAACTCTCCAAGTCTGCCCGTATTACAACAAGCCCTCGCAGGAAGGCATCTACCGCCACTTCCGCGCCGTGGCGGAAAACACCGGCCTGCCGGTGATGCTCTACAGCGTGCCCGGCCGCAGCGGCATCGAGATCGGCATCGAGACCACCGCCCGCCTCGCCGCGGACTGCAAGAACATCGTCTCCATCAAGGAAGCCGGTGGCTCGGTCGAGCGCGTGAACCAGCTTTTCCAAGCCGTCCCGGAGGATTTCTCGATCCTCTCCGGCGATGATCCGCTCACCCTGCCCTTCATGTCCTGCGGCGCGGTCGGCCTCGTCTCCGTGGCGGCAAACCTGGTGCCGGAGGTGCTGGTGAAGCTCGTCCAGACCTGCCTCGACGGTGACTTCCCCGCCGCCCTGGCCCAGCAGAAGCAGTGGTATCCCCTCTTCCGCGGGCTCATGTCACTCGACGTGAATCCGGTACCGATCAAGTCCGCCGTTGCCCTGCAGGGCCACTGCTCCGAGGAACTCCGCCTGCCGCTCGCTCCGCTGACCGATGCCGCGAAGACTCAACTCACGGCCTTGCTCCGGGAGTTCGGTTTGCTTTAACTAACGCCTGACATGATCCAGCTTCTCGTCACCGGACAATCCGGCCGCATGGGCCAGGCCGTCCTCCAGGCCGCCAGCCAGGAATCGGCAGTCATCGTCTCGGCCACCCACGACGCGGGTGAAAACCTCGCGGCGGCGATCGCCCAGGCGAACACGGTCATCGACTTCACGATGCACAAGTTCACCGGCGAGTTGCTGGAGGCCGCGCTGGAAAACGGCACGCACCTAGTGATCGGCACGACCGGCCACACGGATGAGGAACGCGCCGCGATCCGCGAGGCATCCACCAAGCTGCCCATTGTTTACGCGCCGAATTTCTCCATCGGCGTGAATACCCTCTTCTGGCTCACGCAGAAGGCGGCACAGATCCTCACGCAGGACCGCTTCGACATCGAGGTGACGGAGATGCATCACCGCCACAAGATCGACGCCCCGTCCGGCACCGCGCGCCGTCTGCTGGAAATCCTCAATGAGGAAACCGGCACGCAGTACGACAAGGACATCGCGCACGGTCGCTTCGGCAATGTCGGCCCGCGCCCTCCGCGCGAGATCGGCATGCACACTCTCCGCGGTGGCGATGTCGTGGGCGACCACACCGTGATCTTCGCCGCCGATGGCGAGCGCGTGGAACTGACCCACAAGGCCAGCTCCCGTCTCACCTTCGCCGCCGGTGCCGTCCGCGCTGCCGTCTGGCTCTACGACAAGCCAGCCGGTCTCTACGACATGCAGGATGTGCTGGGGCTGAAGTGATCAACGATATCGCGCAATGAAGGGAGATGACCGGTTCAAGCGCGTCTCATCTTACGCCGAGGTCTCCCTTTATTTCGATGGCGAATTCAATCCTCCGGAAATACCGGCTGAGATGTCCCGGCAAGAATTCGAGTCTGAATTCGACGCCGCTCACGACCTGTTGATACGGTATTTGCAATCCGTGGGGACGGTCTCGGAGGGACAAGATGATGTTGATTTCTCCTTAAACCGCTATGTCGAGGTTCGGCGGGCCATTAACATCGTATCAGGCAAATTCTCGCCGGAAGTGATCCCTGCCATCCGGCGTGCTCAGCAGGAATTACCTTCAGCCTACGTCATCAACCTCGATTCCCATCCTGCCTACATCAGCGTCCTACCCTCCGGCGAGGTGATCGGATTCTCTGATGATGACGGAGGATCCCGCATTCTCGATGCATATGGATTCTCAAAGTAGCCGCCCCCAACTCGAGTCCACTGTCTGCCGCAGGGTCGGCATCGCGCTCGGGTCGAATCTCGGCAACCGCCTGCGCCACTTGCAGGATGCCCGCGATTTGCTGGGGAAGCTTGCCGTGCCGGGGAGCCTGCGTCAGGCACCGGTGTATCAGACCGAGCCGGTGGCCTGCCCGGATGACTCGCCGGATTTCTACAATACGGTCGTCACCTTCGACTACACCGGCGGCACCCCGCACGCGCTGCTCGATGCGACGCAGGCGATTGAGTTCCGCCTCGGCCGGGTCGCCGCGCCGGAAAGGAATGCCCCGCGGGTGATCGATGTGGACATCCTCTTCTTCGGTGCCGAGCAGATCGACGGTGACATCCTCGATCTCCCGCACCCGCGGCTGACCTCGCGGCGCTTCGTGCTCCAGCCGCTGGCCGATCTTCATCCCGGAATGATCCTGCCGGGCGACCAAGTTTCGATTGCGGAACACCTCCGCCATCTTGATTCTGGCGAGCCGCCTCTCGTCACCGTGCAAGAGGCGTGGTAACCTCATCCCATCCCGTGACCGGTCCCGAAAAAGCCGCCGCCCTCCTTGCCCGGAAGCATGCCGGTCCGCCGGTGACCATGCTGACGGCCTACGATTACCCCACGGCGCGCCTCTTCGATGACGCGGGGATCGATGCCCTGCTGGTGGGCGACTCGCTCGGCATGGTGGTGCTCGGCTACCCGGACACCACGCACGTCACGCTGGAGCACATGCTTCACCACGTGGCTGCGGTCGCTCGCGCCAAGCCGAAGGCGCTGGTGGTCGGGGATTTCTCCATCGGCACCTACCCCGACGCCGCCACCGCCGTCGCGAATGCCCGCAAGCTCGTGGCTGCCGGAGCGGAAGCCGTGAAGCTGGAAGGTGGCGTCGCCCAGGCAGACAAGGTCCGCGCCATCGTCGAGGCAGGCATCCCCGTCTGCGGCCACCTCGGCATGCTCCCGCAGAGCGTGCTGGAGGAAGGCGGCTACAAGAAGAAGGGCAAGACCCCCGAGCAAAGCACCGCCCTGCTGGAAGACGCCCGGGCGCTTGCCGAGGCAGGCGTCTTCGCCATCGTGCTGGAGAGCGTGGTGCCAAAGACCGCCGAGTGGGTCTCCTCGCAGATCTCCGTGCCCACCATCGGCATCGGCAGCGGCGAGCATACCTGCGATGGCGAGGTGGCCGTCGCCACGGACCTCATCGGCACCTTTCCCTGGTTCGTCCCGCCTTTCGCGAAGCCCGAGGCGGATCTGGCGCCGCAGATCATCGCTGCGGCCGCTGCCTACAAGGTCCGCGTCCAACACACTCCCGCCCTTGGCCAGTCCTGAAAAGCTGGCCGCGCTGGAAGCCCGCATGGCCGCCCTCGGCATCGAGGAGGAGGACCTGCACGAGAGCTTCATCCTCGGCTCCGGCTCGGGCGGGCAAAAGATCAACAAGACGAACTCCTGCGTCTTCCTCAAGCACCTGCCCAGCGGCCTGCAGGTGAAGTGCCAGGAAAGCCGTTCCCGCGAGACGAACCGCTACCTCGCGCGCGAAGCGCTGTGCGACTCCTTCGAGGGCATCCGCCGCGACAAGGCCACCGCCCAGAAGCAGGCCATCGAGAAAGCCCGCCGCACCAATCGCAAGCGTTCCCGCCGCTCGAAGCAGCGCTCGGTCGCAGAGAAACGCCAGATCTCCGAGAAGAAGGCGCTGAGGAAATCGCCCACAGGCGACGATTGATTTCAGCCCCTTCCCTGCTAATCCTTTAATCTATGAAAGCCTACCTCGACCTGATGCGCGACGTGCTGGAGAACGGCGAAGAACGCTCCGATCGCACCGGCACCGGCACGCTTTCCGTCTTCGGCCGACAGGCCCGCTTCGATCTTCGCGAGGGCTTCCCGTGCCTGACGACGAAGAAGCTCCATCTGCGCTCCATCATCCACGAACTGCTGTGGTTCCTGAAGGGCGACACGAATATCGCCTACCTGCAGGAAAACGGCGTGCGCATCTGGGACGAGTGGGCGGACGAGGCAGGCGATCTCGGCCCGGTCTATGGCCGCCAGTGGCGCTCCTTTCCCGCGCCGGACGGCCGGGAGGTCGATCAGATCGCGGAGCTGGTCCACGGGCTGCGCGGGAACCCGCATTCGCGCCGCCACCTCGTGGTCGCGTGGAATCCGGGCGAGGTGAACCGCATGGCGCTGCCGCCGTGCCACTGCCTTTTCCAGTTCTTCGTCCACGATCCGGATTCGGAGCGTCCCGGCCTCTCCTGCCAGCTCTACCAGCGCTCGGCGGATCTTTTCCTCGGCGTGCCCTTCAATGTCGCCTCCTACGCACTGCTGACGATGATGATCGCCCAGGCCTGCGGCTACGAGGCGCGGGAATTCATCCACACCTTCGGCGACCTCCACCTCTACAAGAACCACCTCGACCAGGCCCGCGAGCAAATCACGCGCGCGCCGAAGCCGCTGCCGAAGATGTGGATCAATCCGGAGGTCCGCGAGCTGGACGACTTCACCTTCGATGACTTCCGGCTGGAGAACTACGATCCCCATCCGCACATCAAGGCGGAGGTCTCGGTCTGATCACCACCTGAGCCATGTTCCGCTTCGAGCATCGCGAGCAGCGGCCCATCAGCACCCGGCACTTCCTGCTGCGGATGCTCCGCTGCTCGGTGATCGCCGGGGGCATCGTCGCCACCGCCCTCATGGTCGGCATCGCTGGCTATCACTGGATCGGCGGGCTCGGCTGGATCGACGCCTTTCTCAATGCCTCGATGATCCTCGGGGGCATGGGCCCGGTCGATCCGATGCCGAATGACGCGGGAAAAATCTTCTCCGGGTGCTATGCGCTGTTTTCCGGGCTGGTCTTCATCGCGCTGGCGGGTTTCCTCGTCGCGCCGGTCGCGCATCGCGTGCTGCACCGGTTTCACTACGAGGAGGAAAACGAAAGCCAATGACCCGCCTGATCGCCATCGTCGCCATGACCCCGGAGAGGGTGATCGGTCGTGACGGCACCCTGCCCTGGCACCTGCCGGAGGATCTCGCCTTCTTCAAGCGCACCACCTCCGGCCATCCCATCGTCATGGGGCGGAAGACCTACGACTCCATCGGCCGCCCGCTGCCGAAGCGCCGGAACATCGTCGTGACCCGCGACCGCGAATGGTCCGCCGAGGGCGTGGAGGTGATCCACTCGCCGGACGAGCTTTCCACGCTCGACCTGGAGGGCGACGTCTTCATCATCGGCGGGTCGGACATCTTCGAGGCCTTCCTGCCGGAGCTCGATGAATTGCTCGTCTCCCACGTCCGCCTGCCCTACCCCGGCGACACCGTTTTCCCCGAATTCGCCCATCTTTTCCAAACTCCCGAACTCGTCGAAGCACACGAATCCTTCGACGTCTTCCGCTACCGCCGCCTCTAATCATCTCCTCGCCATGGCCCAGACATTCGAACTCGAAGGCACCCTCAAGCACCTCTTTGACACGCAGACCTTCGCCAGCGGCTTCGCCAAGCGCGAATTCGTGGTCGAAGTGCCCGACGGCAAGTACCCGCAGATGCTCAAGTTCGAGTGCGTG
Organism: Luteolibacter flavescens; assembly: GCF_025950085.1. Taxonomy (NCBI): domain Bacteria; kingdom Pseudomonadati; phylum Verrucomicrobiota; class Verrucomicrobiia; order Verrucomicrobiales; family Verrucomicrobiaceae; genus Neoluteolibacter; species Neoluteolibacter flavescens. The sequence goes on along the minus strand of NZ_JAPDDS010000007.1, from coordinate 64,811 downwards.
AAGGACAAGATCTCCATGCTCGACGGCGTGAGCGTCGGCGACGCGGTGAAGGTCGCCTTCGACATCCGCGGCAGCGAATACAAGGAGCGCTTCTACGTGAACCTCAATGCCTGGAAGCTGACCAAGGCCGGCGGCAGCGGTGGCGACGACTACGACAGCGGCAGCAGCAGCGGCAACCGCCGGAACTCCAGCCTCGACGCCCAGTTCGACAACGAGCCGGACATGTCCGACGACATCCCGTTCTGAGAAGCCTCGATCACGATCTCACCAAAATGAAAAACCCGCTGGAATCCAGCGGGTTTTGCATTTTGAAAGAGGTGGAGGCGACGGGAGTTGAACCCGTGTCCGAAACGCCATCCGCGCGGGCTTCTACACGTTTATCCGATGGTCTGGTATTTCGGAGAGCTTCGGCCCATCGGCGGCGTCTGCTTTCCTAGGATCCTGTTTAATCTCGCCAGAAGGCCCGGTTCCCCGGCTTTGTGGCCAGCCTGCTAGGTGTTCGCCGTTCCCCTTAGTAGGCGTGAGGGTTCAGGCGTGGCTGTCAATTAAGCAGCCAGTGCGAGCTCGTTAGAGTCTGCATTTATTGTTTTGAACGGCTTTTTAGGAGGCCAGCCGATCAACCTCCACGTGCAGCCAGCACATAGAACATCCCGTCGAAACCGGTACGCCCCCTTTGCTGACACGCCAATCATGCCTCCGCAGGGCCGCGGGTGCAAATGGAATTTCCATGGCGGATTTCCACGCCCACATTCGCGGCGATGAACGTGCAGCACTACCAGGTCCACGACGGGCTTTTCGCGGGAGAGTATCCGGGGAGCTTCGCCCCGGAGGTGACGGAGGACCGGCTGAAATTCCTGGTCGGCAAGGGCGTGCAGACCTTCATCGACCTGACCACGCCGCACGACCGGCTGGAGCCCTACGAGCCCGTGCTGCGCGAACTCGGCGAGGGGCTGACCCGCTATTCGCACGAGATCCCCGACCTCAGCGTGCCCGCGAGCCCGGAGGTCATGCGCGGCATCCTCGACCGCCTGCGCGCCGAGATCGATGCCGGGCGCACCTGCTACGTCCACTGCTGGGGCGGCATCGGGCGGACCGGCACGGTGATCGGTTGCTGGCTGAAGGAGTCCGGCCTGGATGCGACCGCCGCGCTCGATGAAGTGCAGCGCCGGTATGCCGGTGGCATGCCAAAGGTCGCCCGCCATCCGCGCTCGCCGCAGACCGCGGAGCAGGCGCGCTACGTGAAGGACTGGCGATGACAGGCATGCGGGCAGCATTTATCGGTGGACTGGCTTGCCTGGTAGTGGCTGGCTGTAACCGCCCGGCCCCACCGGTCGCCTCCGTCCCCGCCGACCCGGCACCCGGCTTCTGGATCTGGCACCGCGGCTCGCCGCTCGATGAGGCGGAGCAGCGGGCCATCCACGGCAGCCGCGCCTACCGCCAGATCGCCGAATTCGGCTGGCGGGATGGCAAGTGGTCGCCGCGCGTTGTGACGAAAGCGGACATTCTGTTAGAAAACGAAATCCCGGTGGTGCGCATCGATCCCGGACCGGCATTCCTCGAGCGCCCCGATGCCGCCGAGATGCTGACAAAGTGGCTGCGGCATCACTTCGGCGACAAGGTCCCGAGCACCCTGCAGCTCGATCACGATTGCCCCGTGCGGCTGATCCCCCGCTATGCGGCATTTCTCCGCGAATTGCGCGCCGGGCTCGCGCTCGAGGAAATCTCCATCACCGCCCTCGCGGGGTGGATCGACTCACCCGCCTTCAAGCAACTCGGCGAGGCCTCCGATGAAATGGTGCCGATGTTCTACGACCTGACGGCGGACGCGCCGCAGGACATCGTCGCCGGAAAAGCGAAGCCGATGGCCGGGCCCGAAGCAAAGTCATGGATCGGCCGCTGGAAGGCCTGCCGCACTCCGTGGCGTGCGGGGCTGGCGAATTTCGAGCGGCTCACCCTCTTCCAGCCCGATGGCAAGCTGGTCGGCCACCTGAAGCAGTGGGAGCCGGAGAGCATCGCGCGCGCGGACTTCCTCGATACGATCCCCGGCTACTCCGGTGGTGCGGGATACCGCGTGAGCCGACAGGCGACGCTGCGCGGAACCCGTCTGGAAGCCTCGCAGATCCTCGTGTGGCGCGCACCGGATGAAGGCAGCCTGCGTGAATTGATCACCGCATCCTATGACTCCGGCGCACGTGGTGTCGTGTGGTTCGCGCTACCCGGCCCCGGCTTGCGAGCGGCGCATTCGGCATCGCATCTCGACGCGCTCGGTCGCGGTGAATCGCCTGCCCACGGCGTGCGCATCACGCTGGAAAGCGATGGCCGCATCGTGCTGCGGAATGAAGGCCCCGGCGACCTTTCACTCGTTTCCGGCGGCGCTCCGCACCGGCTCACCTTGACCACGGATGAGGCAGGCACTTTCGCCGCCGCGGGGCCGGGTGGGTTCACCGAACTCACCACTTCCGTGCCCGCGAAATTTTCACAGAAAATGGTGTTATCTTTTCCGCGCTTGCTCGTAGGTGAGGAAATCGCGAGCGAGTCCGGCCTGATCCCCGAGCGGGGTGGCCGCGATCTCCAGTGGTCCCTCGACGATTCACCCAACGCACCTCTGCCATGAAACGCCGCGTCCTCGCCCTGACGCCCCTGCTCCTCGCCTGCGGACCCTTCTTCTACCAAGCACCGCCGCCACTGGAGACCTATCCACAGCGCATCCCCGGCAAGGGATGGCGCGATGTCTTCTCGGAGGCCAAGCCCGCCCCCGCCGATGCCGCGAGCATGGCGGAGCTGATCGACCAATGCCACGCGCTGGCGGAGGAATTGCCCAAGCTGCCCGCGGCGGAGAGGAACGCGAAGATCGACGCGCTGATCACCCGCAACCGCGATGGCGACTTCCGCCTGCGCATCGCGAACTTCCTCCACGAACTGCGTGAACTGGCCGCGGACGATGCCGTGCTCGCCAGCGCGAATGGCTATCTGGAATGGCGGATCTCCCAGCTCGGCAAGCCCGCCGGATTCATTCTCACCCCACCGGTCAAGCACTGGAACCTGAGCGATGACGACTTCGCAAAGGAGCTGCGCGACTATGAGACCAGCCGGGACGAGGCCTTTGTCTGGCTGGACCGCGAGCTGGCCAACGGACCGGTGACACTGCGGCCAAACCTGATGGTCCAGAAGGCGGCGCTCGCGATGGACTATGGTGACTTCGCCAAGGCGCGCGACACCTTCACCGGATTGATCGGGCTGTATCCGGATCATCCGCGCACGGAGCCTGCCCACCTCATGCTGGGGCGTTGCCTGCTGGAACTGGCGCGCGCCCAATCGAAGAAGCCGCAGCTCACCGACGAGGATCACGAGCGCATCGGCGAGTTGCTGTCGAATGCGGAGCACGAATTCATCATCTGCTTGGAGAAAGGTGGCCGTTTCGCCTCCGACGCATCCGGTTGGCTCGGTGCGGTGGCGCTGGAGAAGGGAGATTTCTCGGAAGCCGTCAGCCGCCAGATCGCCCGGCTGGACCTGCAGCCGACGCGCGAGGTGATGCGCTCCGTGCTCCAGCAGTGCGACGAGATCTTCGCCACCATCTTCGAGGAGAATGCGGGCGACGATGATTTCTACGACGAGGGCGGCAGCTACTATTTCCTGCCCTTTGACAAGATGGCGAAGCACCCGGCGGTGGCGCGGCTCTTCGTCAGCCATGCGCTCGATCCGGTGGGGAGCGATGCCTTGCCGTCCTCGCACGAGAACTTCGGTAGCGACCGTGGCACGATCGACTTCCTCCACCGCCGGATCATCCGTCCCCAGCCGATGGCGCGGCGCTCGCTCGCCTCGCTGGGGGCCGCGATCGTGAAGGAAGCCGGCGTCGCCAAGGCGGACGCGCTCACGTTGCTCATCCTCGGCTGGAGCTCCTATCGTGAGGACGAACCGCAGCAGGCGCTCGCCCTTTTCGACCAGGCGCTGGCGATGCAGCAGAGCGATGATCTGTTGCAGGGCCGCGCATTGTCGCTGACCGCGCTCGGCAGGCATCGTGAAGCCGCCGAGTGCTATGCCAAGCTCAGCACCGACTTCCCCGCCAGCCGGATCGCGAAGAACTCCGCCTTCGAGCATGCATTGTCGCGCTTCCACGGAGGCGAGGCCGGTGAGTCGCTGCTGATGATGCTCGCCCTGCGGGACGATGACAACAGCATGCCCGGATCGCCGATGCACCCGCATCACGAGCCCGCCCAGTGGATCGACAGCATCGCCCAATTCGCGCCGCTCGACCAGCTCGCCGCGCCGCTCGCCCGTCTGGACGAAAACACGCCCCAGGCGCGGATGCTGCGCGGGATCGTGCGCACGCGTGCCCTGTGCGCGGAAGACTTCACCACGGCACGCCGATACCTCGATCCCGTCGGTGGCAGTACCGAGGAGATCGATGACGGCTTCGCGCAATTGCCGCGTGGCATGGGCCTCACCGCCGCGACCTGGCAGCAGGAAGTCGAGTCGCTGGCCGGTGCGACCGAGCTGCTGGCCGATGCACCGCCGGGGCAGAGCGCGCGCAAGCACCTGCAGATCGGCCGCCGCTGGAAGGCCCTCCGCGGCCGCCTGACGATGCCGCTTCACCACCTCTTCGACTACTCCCGCAGCGAGGGAGAGAAGCTGGAAATGCTGCGCCGGAAGAATGCCGCATTCCTCGGCTTCGCTCCCGATGCCGTAACGACAGGACTGGATTCGCGCGATGAACTCCACCACGCGCTGCGGCACTTCCTCATCGCGGCGGAGAGCACCGATCCCGACGTGGCCGTGCCCGCGATAGAAGAGGCGAACGAGGCGATCTTCCACCTCGCGGAGTTCTCGCACTACCGCTGCTCCCGTGCGATCGAAGCGGATCATGCGGGGCTCTCGCGCAAGCTCGTCGAGCGGCTGAGGAAGGACTTCCCGGATCGCCCGGAGGCCCCGCGCGCCGTGATCTGGACCTTCACCGCCCCTGCCCTGCTTGGCACCTGGATGCCGGGCGACTACACGCCGGGGAACTCCGCCTACTCCATCGCGTCCGCCGTGGTCGATCCTAAGTCAGGCCGCTGGGACGAGTGGGAAGCCCATCCCGGTGACGCGACAGGCGAGCAACTGCGGCAGGCCTTCCAGAAGATCTTCGGCGAACCGGCCGATGACATGGCGGCCTATCAGAAGCGGCTCGCGGACTTCCGCGCCGACTTCGAGAAGGCACGTCCCGGTCTGGACGCTGGCGACATTCTCTCGTTGGTCGATGATCTGGATGATCTCGCTTCCGCCGCGCAAGCTCCCGGGATCACGCCGGAACTCTTCATGCGCTACGCCAACGTGCGCCTTGAGAAGAACCCGCCTCCCCCGGCGACCGGCGAGTGGGCCCCGCTGGCACCGTGGCTCGCCTTCCTCGACCGCATCCGCCCGATCAATACTCCGGACGGTGACGAACGTCCGAACAACGACACCGAGGAATCGTGGCACCGCTATCTGGCTGACTTCCCTGGCGGGCCGAAAACGGAGGCCGCGTCCTTCCGCCTGCTACGCCTGCAGGTGCGGGCCACGTGCCCCATCCCGCAGGTGCAGGCCTTCCATTTCCCGGACGCGCCCATCCCTGATGGCTACAAGCGCATGACCCGGCAGCCGGATGGAGACCCGGCCACCCTGCGCGCGCTCACGAAGTCACTGGACGCGCACGAGGCGCGTTTCCCTGCTGGCAGGTATGGTGCCGACATCCACCTCCTGCGCGCCGCCGTCACGGCACGCTCGGGTGATTTCCAAGCATCGCTGAAGCACCTCGCAACCGTTCTTGCCGACCCCGCGCATCCGGAGCTGAGACTGAATGCGGCGCTGTATTTCTCGGAGATCTCGCTGCGGCTCCTCGACAAGGTGGAGCGGGCCAAGGTGGCTGCCGCATTCCGCGCGGAACCAGCGGCCATGCCCTTCCTCAAGAATCTGGCCTACGGGGATACCTGCCTCTTCCGCCTGCGACCGCTACTGGCGTGGCTGGAGGATCCACAATGAGGAAAGCCTCGGCCTGACAGGCCCCCACCCGGCCGGAACCTCCGATCGCTTCCCCGAGGAAACGAAAAGAGGCGGCCGGGAGGATCCGCAGCCTTGGCTCCGGAGACAGCGGCTCAACCCTCCCAGAAAGAGCCGTCGCGCTAGCCGGAACCATCGACTGCGGATCGTCGCGACCGCCTCGGGTTCGAGTTTGGAGATTAGCTTACCAGCCGCCGCCGAGGGCCTTGTAGAGGCCGACGGAATTCACCACGCGGGAGAGGCGGAGCTGGATGAGTGAGGCCTGCGCATCGAAGAGATCCTGCTGTGCGGTCAGCACTTCGAAGTAGCTGTCCACACCCTGCTTGTAGCGGGCATCGGCAAGATCGAAGCGCTTCTGCTGAGCGTTGACAAGACCTTCGAAGGCCGCGATCTGGCCATTGAGACCCTTGCGGGCAGCGAGGCCGTCGGACACTTCGCGGAAGGCATTCTGGATCGAGCGCTCGTAGCGTGCGACCTCGATCTGCTTGCGGACCTCGGCGACGTCGAGCGTGGCCTTGTTGAAGCCACCGTCGAAGATCGGCACGCTGATCTGCGGGGCGAAGCTCCATGCGGTGCTGCCGCTCTGGAAGAGATCGCCGAGGCTCTTGCTGGCCGTGCCACCGCCACCCGTGAGGGTGACGCGCGGGAAGAACGCGGCGCGCGCGGCGCCGATGTTCGCATTCGCGGAGCGGAGCTGGTGCTCGGCTTCGCGGATGTCCGGACGGCGGACAAGCAACTGCGAGGAAACCCCGGCCTTCACCTCGGAGACGAGGCCGCCTTCAAGTCCGCGACCTGAGGGCAGGTTCGACGGGACGGCGGTGCCGATGAGGAATGCGATGGCGTTGTTCGCTTCGGCGCGGCGCTGCTGGAAGGCAGCGAGATTGGCCTTGGCGGTCTGCACCTGGACGTCCACGGAGCGCAGGTCGAGCTCGGAGACGTCACCGGCGTCGAAGCGCATCTTCGTCAGGTCGTAAGTCTCGCTGACGGCATTCAGCGTGCGCTGGGAAAGCTCCATCTGCTCGACGGCCGAGCGCTCGGTGAAGTAGGCGTTCGCGATCTCCGAGACGAGGGAGATCTGCGCACCCACGCGGGCGGCATCGCTGGCGAAGTACTGCTCGAGCGCGGCATTGTTCTGGCTGCGGACGCGGCCGAAGAGATCCAGCTCGTAGGAAGTGACGCCGACCGAGACATCGTAGGACTTCGCCTCCACCGCCGTGCCACCCTGCGAGAGGGTGCCAGGGGTGCGGCTGCGCTGTCCGCTGCCCGAGACATTCACCGTCGGGAAGAGCTGGCTACGAGAGATGCCGTACTGGGCGCGGGCCTGCTCGACATTGAGGGTGGCCACGCGCAGGTCGCGGTTGTTCTCGAGGCCGATGGCGACGAGGCGCTTCAGGCGAGGATCCGTGAAGAACTTCTGCCAGGCGATATCGGCAGGCACGCCGCCGCTACCGTCATTCCCGGTGTACGACTCCGAGACGGGAGACGTGATTTTGTCCAGCGCCGGCTCCATGTTGCACGAGGCGAGAAGCACGGGCAGGGCGAGAAGTAGTGAATTACGCATGGGAGAGTTCGGTATTCTGAGGTTTTTCACCTGAGTTTGATTCCGGATTTTTGGCAGTCACCTTGCCTTTTGTCAGGCGGCGGATGACCACATAGAACAGTGGGACAAGGAAGACGGCAAGGACGGTGCCAGAGACCATGCCACCCGCCACGCCGGTGCCGATCGCGTTCTGGCTCGCGGAGCCTGCACCGCTGCTGATGACCAGCGGCATCACCCCGAGGACGAAGGCCATGGAGGTCATGAGGATGGGGCGGAGGCGGAGCTTCACCGCTTCGAGCGTGGCTTCGATGAGTCCCTTGCCCTCCTTCTCCAGGTCGAGCGCGAACTCGATGATCAGGATGGCGTTCTTCGTCGAGAGACCCACGGTGGTGAGCAGGCCCACCTTGAAATACACGTCATTCGGCAAGTCGCGGGCGAACACCGCGGCGAGCGCGCCGACGATGCCGAGCGGCACCACCATGATGACCGCTGCCGGGATCGACCAGCTTTCATAAAGCGCGGCAAGGCAGAGGAAGACGATGGCGAGCGAGACGGCGTAGAGCATCGGTGCCTGGTTGCCGGAGATCTGCTCTTCCAGCGACTGGCCGCTCCATGAGAAGCCGATGCCTGCGGGAAGCTGGCCGGCGAGCTTTTCCATCTCGTCCATCGCCTGGCCGGAGCTGAGGCCCGGCTTGGCGGAGCCCACGATATTCACGGCGGGCAGGCCGTCATAGCGCTGGAGCTGCGGCGAGCCGAAGGACCAGTCCGTGCGGGTGAAGGCGGACAGCGGCACCATCTTTCCCTGGTTGTTCCGGACATACACGTTGCCGAGGTCGTCCGGCTTCATGCGGAACATCGCGTCGAGCTGCACGATCACGCGCTGCACGCGGGTGCCATTGACGAAGTTGTTCACGTAGGACGAGCCGAAGGACGTCTGCATGACCGTATTCACGTCACCCGGTGTGATGCCGAGCGCGCTGGCCTTGTCCTGATCGATCTCGATCTTCATCTGCGCGGTGTCGTTCAGGCCCTGCGGACGCACGCCTGCGAGCACATCATTCTGCGCGGCCATGCCGAGAAGCTGGTCACGTGCGGCCATGAGCGCCTCGTGGCCGACGCCACCCACGTCCTGCAGCCAGAAGTCGAAGCCGGAGGAGTTGCCCAGCTCGGGAATGGCCGCCGGATTGAGGGGGAAGACCACGGCATCCTTAATCCCGCCGAGCCCCATGAGGCTGCGCTGGATGATGGCCTGCACGTTGTGCTCCTTGCCCTTCCGCTGGTCCCATGGCTTGAGGCGCAGGAAGGCGAGGCCGGAGTTCTGTGCCTTACCCGTGAAGCTGAAGCCGGCGACGGTGAAGTAGTTCTCGATCTCCTCCTGCTGGGCGAAGAATTTCTCGGCCTCCAGCAGCACGTCGCGGGTGCGCTCGTCGGTGGCACCGTCAGGCAGGCTGACCAGCGCGAGGAAGTAGCCCTGGTCTTCCTCGGGCAGGAAGGACGACGGCATCTTGTTGTAGAGGTAGCCGACCAGCACGGTCACACCGGCGAGGGCGACGAGACCGGTCCAGGCGTGCTTCAGCCAGCCCTTCACGATGCCCTGATAGTAATTCGTGGTCGAATCGAAGGTGCGGTTGAACCAACCGAAGAAGCCGCCCTTAGCATGATGGTGACCGGCCTCCACCTGCTTCAGCATGGTGGCGCAGAGGGCGGGCGTCAGCGAGAGCGCGAGGAAGACGGAGAAGAGCATGCACGACACCATCGCCATGGTGAACTGGCGGTAGATGGTGCCCACCGATCCGCCGAAGAACGCCATCGGGATGAACACCGCGGTCAGCACCAGCGTGATGCCGATGAGCGCGCCGGTGATCTGGGTCATCGCCTTGCGGGTGGCCTCCTTCGCGGGCAGGCCTTCCTCGGTCATGATGCGCTCCACGTTTTCCACCACCACGATGGCGTCGTCCACGAGGATACCGATGGCGAGCACCATGCCGAACATGGTGAGCACGTTCAACGAGAAGCCGAAGGCCGCCATGAGCGCACAGGTGCCGAGCAGCGCGACCGGCACCACCAGCGTCGGGATGAGCGTGGCGCGGAAATTCTGCAGGAAGAGATACATCACGAGGAAGACGAGCACGATCGCTTCCACGAGGGTCTTGATCACGCCCTCCACGGAGATCTTCACGAAGGCGGAGGTGTCCATCGGGTAGGTCACCTTCACGCCGGGCGGGAAGAATTGCTCGAGGCGCTTGATCTCGGCGCGCACCTGGTCGGCGGCGTCCATCGCATTGCCGGTCGGCGCGAGCTTCACGGCGGCGGCGGATGCCGGGCTGCCATCGATGCGGGCGCTGGTCGAGTAGTCCTGGCCACCCATTTCCACACGGGCGACGTCGCGCAGGTAAACGCGGGAGCCGTCGGTATTCACGCGCAGCACGATGTTCTCGAACTGCTCCGCCTCGCGGAGGCTGGCGCGACCCTGGAGAATGATATTGAGTTGCTGGCCGGGCACCGCGGGCAGCGAGCCGAGCTGGCCGACAGGGACCTGCGCATTCTGCGTCTGGATGGCGGAGTTCACGTCGCCCGCCGTGAGATTGTAGCTCACCAGCTTGTCAGGATCGAGCCAGATGCGCATCGCGTACTGGGTGCCGAATTGCACCACCTCACCCACGCCTTCCACGCGGCGCAGCGGGTCGAGCACGTTTGCCGCGAGGTAGTTGCCCAGCGCGGTGGCGTCCATGCTGCCGTCCTCGGAGGACAGCGCGACGAACATCATGAAATTCCGAGTCGCCTTTGCCACGACCACGCCCTGCTGCTGCACGGTCTGCGGCAGGCTCGGCGTGGCGAGCTGGACCTTGTTCTGCACCTGCACCTGCGCCACGTCAGCATCGGTGCCCGGCTCGAAGTAAAGGGTGATGGTGGCGCTGCCGTTCGCATCACTCGCGGACGACATGTAGAGCAGGTTGTCGATGCCGTTGAGCTGCTGCTCGATGACCGAGGTCACCGTGTCGGTGAGCGTCTCGGCGGAGGCACCGGCGTAGTTCGCCGTGATCGAGATCGAAGGCGGGGCCACCTGTGGGTACTGCGCCACGGGTAGCTGCGTGATCGAGATGATGCCGATCATCACGATCAGGATGGAGACGACCCACGCGAAGACGGGGCGGTCGATGAAGAAGTGGGCCATACGGGGAAAGGATCGGGAGACGAGGGATCATGCGGCTTCACGGAAGCCGCGTCGGGAGGGCCGGGAGGATGGATCGGTCAGCCTTTGTCGGACTCCTTGGAGGCCGTCTGGCTGGTTTCTGCTTTCGGAGTGAAGGGCTCCGGGGCGACCGGGGCTCCGGGGCGGGCCTTGAGCAGCCCCTCGATGATGACCTTCTCTCCAGCCTTCAGGCCGGAGGTCACCACCCACTTGTCGCCGACCGCGTTCTCGGTCTTGATGATGCGGGCCTGGGCGACGTTGTTTTCGTCCACCACCATCACGCTGCCGGCACCGCCCTGCTGGCGAGTCACGGCGCGCTGCGGGACGGTGACCACATTCTCGCGGATCGCCTGCACCACGCGGGCACGGGCGAACATGCCGGGAAGCAGGAGCTTGTCGGGATTCGGGAACTCGGCGCGCAGGCTGACCATGCCGGTGGATGGATCGACGGAGGCTTCGGAGAAGAGGATCTTGCCGGTGGCGGGATACTCGCTGCCGTCTTCCAGGATGAGCGTGGCGGTGGCCTTGCTCATGTCCACCTTGGAAAGCTCGCCATTGCTGGTGGCGCGGCGCAGCGAGATCAGGTCGGCGCTCGACTGGGTGAAGTCGAAGTAGATCGGGTCGAGCTGCTGGATGATCGCCATCGGGGTCGCCTCCCCTTCCCCGACCAGCGCACCCTCGGTGACCTGGGCGCGACCGGCGCGGCCGGAAATCGGCGAGGTGACGGTGGCGTAGCCGAGATCGAGTTCAGCGGTCTTCAGGGCGGCTTGGGCGGCCTTCAGCTCGGCGGCGGCCACCTTCACGGCGGACTCGGCGTTGTCGAAGTCCTGCTTGCTGACGGCGTTCGAGCCCACGAGCGTCTTGTAGCGACCGAGCTGTGTCTCGGTCTGTGCGAGGTTTGCCTCCGCGCGGGCCAGCGTGGCTGCCGCATTCTCCTTCGCAGCCTCCAGCGGCGCGGGATCGATCTTGAAGAGCAGGTCACCGGCATTCACGTCGGCACCTTCCTCGTAGGACTTCTCCAGCAGGATGCCGGAAATGCGGGCGCGCACCTGGGCGACGCGAATGGCGTCGAGGCGGCCCGGCAGCTCGCGGGTGATGCTCACGGTCTCGGTGGCCGCAGGCAGGACAGTCACCGCAGCAGGCGGCATCTGCGGTGGCCCGGCGGCTTGCTTTTTCCCGCATGATGGAATAAGAAGCAGCGAGGTAAGCGGGAGGAAAAGGACAGGGCGCATGGCGGAAAGGGAAATTGGTGAAACGTCTGTTTCAGACGTGCGCTTACTAAACACGGTATTTTGCGAAGCGGAATGACTTTGAAGTTTCCAAGCTGGTAACCTCAGATTACCAGTGCCGCGGAATGGAGCTGCGGCACCTCAGGTATTTCGTGGCGGTGGCGGACGCATTGAATTTCCGCCGTGCTGCCGAGCGTCTGAATGTGACGCGTCCCGCTCTCAGCAAGCAGATCAAGGACTTGGAAGAAGAGACGGGCATCCGCCTACTCGAGCGCGACACCGTGAGCGTGGCGCTGACGGACGCGGGCTCCGTCTTCCTCGCGGAGGCCCGCGCCATCCTCGCCGATGTCGAGCGCGCCGTGGATCTCGCCCGCGAGGCGCAGGACGGGCGGCGCGGCGAGTTGCGCATCGGCAGCGTGGGGCAGATGGCCTCCGGATTCCTGCCCGGCGCGCTGAAGGCCTTCGGAGCGCAATTCCCCGCTGTGGATGTCTCCTTCGTGGAAATGACGCCCATCGAGCAGCTCGCGGCGCTGGGCACCGGGGAGATCCACCTGGGCTTCGCCTACGGGCGCGATGCCGAGCAGGTGGCCGGTATTTCCAGCCTGCCGCTGGTGCGGTCGAATTTCGGCGTGTCGGTTTCACAGCTCCACCCCTTCGCCGACCGCAAGCGCATCCCGCTGGAAGAACTCTCGAAGCAGACGCTCCTCAGCGTGGGGGCCGAGGCGGCATCGAACCACCGCCGGGACATGCTGCGCATCTTCCAGGAAGAAGGCGTCACGCCGGGCGTGCTGCGCCAGATCTCAGGATTCGACGCGCTGCTGAACATGATCGCCGCCGACCAAGGCGTCTCCATGCTGCCCGAGGTGCTCGATTTGCGGAACAGCCACGCCATCGTCACGATCCCGCTGGACGTGAAGCGATGCATCCTGGACTTCACGATGTGGGCCGTGTGGCGGTCGGAGAGCCCTTCCCTGCTGGTGCGGAATTTCGTGCGACTGCTGGAGCAAAACCGCCCGGTCATCGCCAAGCAGCGCGCGTCCTGACGCCGGGTCAGAGGTCCAGCTCCACGGACTTCAGCGCGATGTAGAGCGAATTCGCCCGCTCCATGCGCGGCTGCAGCGCCGCCTTCTCCTCGGCGAGCTGGCGGCGCACCTTGATCAGGCTGAGCGAGTGATCGCGGAAGAGAAAACGGATCGCCTCGCCATGGTCAGCCTTCAGCCCCTCGGCGAAAGTGGCGGCACCGGCGAGCAGACGCTCGCGATAGCCCGCCGCGACACTCAGCCGCGTGACAAAGGAAGTCACCACGGCCAGGGCGAAGACACCCATGGCCGCGAACAAAAGGAGCAGCGCGAGATGTTGCTGACCCAGCGTCCCGAGGACACCGGCAGCCAGCGTGAAGCACAGGCCGAGGCCGACGAGGGTCTTCAACTGCGAATTCCTCCGGCGCAGCAAGGGATCCAGCACGCCGCGCAAGCGCAGGGCCGCGAGCGCACGCGGCACCGCCTTCTCCAGCCGGGCCACGAACTTCGCCAGCACTCCCTCGCGTGCGTCGCCTGCAATCGCGCAGGGACCGGGCTCGAAGCCCATCCGCTCGATCACCCGCGGCCTCACCGTTTCCCAGTGGGCCGCACAGGCATCTACCAGACGCCCCGCATCATCCCTGCCGAAGCCAGTCGCGGTCTCCTGCATGCGGGCGGCGAAGGACGACTCGATCTCCGCCGCGGAGGCATCCCCGGTGAAGAGACGCGAAAGCGAGCGCCACCAGCCGAGACGCATTTTCAGCAGGCGCACCACCGCATCCACCTCGGCGCGGTAGCGGTCCATCACCTCGGCCAGCGCACTGGGCGCGGCCTCCAGCGCGGCATCCCGCTGCACCTCCATCTCGTGCTCGATATTGGAGAGGAACCACGTGTCGTCCTCCATCCCGCGGCGCTGGGTCTCGAACTTCTGGTCGAGCCGCCGGAGCGTCCTCGCGGCGTGGTGCCAGGCATCGTGCAGCACCTGGCGGCGGTCATAGGACTCGCAGATGCGCTCGGAAATGTAGTGCTCGAGATCGGAAAGGCGGCTCGCCACCCACTTCTTCGGGTCGGGCGATGCGGACTGCTTCATCTCCAGGCCGAGCCGTGCCGCCACCGGGAAGATGGGGAGCACCAGCCCCGCGCGCTTCAGCGAGAGATCCCGCATGTGCCCGAGGATGATGGGGATGTCCTGGTTCTCCTTCAGGTCGATGCGCTGCACGACGATGGCCGTGCGGGACAGCGCCTCGGGGGAGAGCTTTGACACCACGTCCCAAGTCGCCGCCGTCCACGGATTCTCCGCGGTGAAGACGACCAGCACGAGATCCGCATGCTCCAGGAAGGGCTCGGCGATTTCACGATGACCCTCGTACTTCGCATTCGTGCCCGGGGTATCGAGCAGGTCGAAGTTCCGCAGGTAATCGAGCGACCTGCGGCACTCGTGGAGCAGCGGCTGCACCGCATTGTCCACGTCTTCCCCGTGGCGGTAGAGGCGCACCTCGGACGTCAGCGGCAGCGCGCTCACCGGGCACAGCTCCTCGCCGACGAGGGCATTGAGCAGGGACGACTTGCCCGCATTGATCTCGCCGACGGCCGCGATCAGCACGGGCTGGTTCAGCACCGGCTGCGGATGGTCGGGCTCGGTCTCGAGCGCGACCTCGCTGGCCAGGTCGCCGATCCAGCCCAATAGCTCGGAGAGACGGTCCCGAACCGCAAAGTAGCGCTCGCCCGGCATCGTGGGTGCCCGCGTTTACTGGCCTGCCACCTGGCCGGGAGCCGACTGGGCGCCCATGGCGAGCAACTGCGACACGGTCACGAACTTGAATCCCTTGTTCAGCAGGCCATCCAGCGTCGCGGGCATGGCGTCCACCGTGCTCGCGTGGAGGTCGTGGGCCAGCACGATGGCACCCGGCGTGGTGCCGGAGAGGATGCGGGAAGTGATCACGGAGGCACCCGGGCGCTTCCAGTCGAGCGGATCGACCGACCACATGATGGTCGGGTAGTTCAGCTCGGAGCGCACCCACTCGCGCTGGCGCTGGAGCAGCGCGCCATACGGCGGGCGCATCGTGCGCGGCTGGACGCCGGCGGCGCGCGCCACGGCATCGCGGCACTTCGTCAGCTCCTGCCGGATGGCGGAGTCGCTGAGCTTGCTGAGGATGGGGTGCGTGTAGGTGTGATTGCCGATCTCGTGGCCTTCCGAGACGGTGCGGCGCAGCACGGTCGGGTAGAGGTCCACATTCCGGCCGATCACGTAGAAGGTCGCCTTGATGTTCCGCTCGCGCAGCATGTCCAGCAGGCGCGGGGTGTTCTTCGGGTGCGGGCCATCGTCAAAGGTGAGCGCGATGTACGGCTGCGAGACCGCGACGCGGGAAAAGGTCACGCCGGAGGAAGCACCGCCTGCGGGCAGGCTCATGTCCGGATTCCGCGGCACCGGGCCACGGGCGCGCGGGGTGCGGTATTCCTTGTTCTGCGCGGTGCGTGCGGGAGCAGCAGCCGGGTCCACCGGTGCGGCGGCGGCAGGCGCATCCGGCTTCGCCGAGGACACCATCGAGCAACTGCTGCCGAGGGCCGTGCCGAGCACCATGAATCCGCGGCGGGAAAGTTTCGGCAGTCCTTCCTCCGAGGAAGCTGCCTGCGAAGAAGCGGTCAGGATCTTGTAGCCGAGCGATTCAATGGGATTTCTCATGGATGGCGACGGGAAGCTTGGGAGGTTCGGGAAAAAATAGCGTGCCGCCCAGCGATGTCACGCCTGCATTTCCGACAAGTTGATCACAAGAAACGCTGAAGCATCGGGCGCAGCGACTCCACCTTCTCCGCAGGCCAGAGGTGCCGCGGCGTCATGATCGCACCATCGAGCGAGCGGTGCTCCGGCCACTCCGCCTCCGCGGGGATGAGGGCGATGGCGCGGGCGATGATCCGCTTCGCCATGGAAACATTCGCATGCAGGTGACCCATCACCGCCTCGGCGGTCACGGGCTCCTCCTCCACCTTCCAGCAATCGTAGTCGGTGATCATCGCCAGCGTCGCCAGCGCGATCTCCGACTCGCGGGCGAGCTTCGCCTCGGGAAGATTCGTCATGCCGATGATGTCGAAGCCGAGCTTGCGATTCGTCTCGCTCTCCGCACGCGTCGAGAAGGCCGGGCCGTCCATGTTCACATAGGTGCCGCGGTCGTGGACCTTCGCGCCCTCCGCCGTCGCCGCCTCCTTCAAGATGCCCCGCATCCCGGCGCTGACCGGATCGGCGAAGGAGACGTGCCCGACGATGCCGCCGCCGAAGAACGTGTGAAGCTCCCGCCTGCTGGTGCGGTCGAAATACTGGTCCGGCAGGACGATGTCGCGCGGGTGATACTCCTCCTTCAGGCTGCCCACCGCAGTCACGCAGATGAGGTGGCGCACGCCGACCGAACGCAGCGCCCACAGGTTCGCGCGATGATTGATCTCCGTCGGCAGCAGGCGATGCCCGCGACCGTGGCGGGGCAGGAACCACACCTCGCGTCCGCCGAGCGTGCCGCCGACCAACACGTCCGAGGGATCGCCGAAGGGCGTCGCGATCGCGCGCTCCTCCGCCTTCTCAAAGCCGTCGATTTCGTAAAGCCCGCTCCCCCCGATGATGCCAATCGCCGTAGCCATGCCGCGGGTCTATCCGCGTGCCGCTCCGGCGTCGAGGCGGATGCGTCGTCAATCCCTCCGCTCAGCGATCCGCCTGGATTTCCTCGAAGGCCGCGCCGGGCTTGTTCGTGTAATCGTTCGTCAGCACGTAGTTCCCCTGGCCGTCGCTGAAGACGTGCTTGTGATGGAAGGGCAGCTCCACCCGGCTCCCGTCGCGGTCGCGGTAGTCCTGCACCTCGTAGATGCCCTGGATGCGCTTCCGCTGGGCCTCGTTGTCCTGGTCATTCCAGCGCTTCCACGCCGCGAATTGCTCGTCGCTGATGCGGTCATACATTTCCCCGCGGCGGCGGATCTCGGCGAAGGCTTCCTCCGCCTTCTTCTGCATGATCTGGCCGCGCACCTGCATCATCTGGTTCCACCACTTCGGCACGGTCTCCACGGTCCCGGCGATGGCGATGAGCTGCGGCTTCATGCGATCGAAGTCCGCATCCGGCGCGGCGATAATGCCATTCGTGAAAAGCGTCCACATCTGGGAGCGGATGTTCACGTTGTCGATCGGTGCGAAGCGGACGTACATGAGACGCATCTCTTCCCGCATCAGCACGCCATTCTGCCGGTAGCCGATGGTGATCACGTGGACCTCGGTGGTGGTGCCTTGATCGTTCGTGCCGAGCTGCCGGGCCAGCGCCTTCCGCTCCGCCTCGGCGGCGGCATCGCGACGGCTGTCGATCAGGCGCACGTCGCTCACGGCCTGGTTCGTCTTCTTCACCAGCTCCACGATCCACGCGCCGAGGTCGCGCGGCGGAGGCGTCCCCTGCGCGGGCATCTTGAGGCCCTTCGACTCGGTGTAGCTCAGGGTGATCGCAGGGAGCGCCGCGATCTTCTCCTGATTCGGCCCGGTGATCTTGAAGTTGAATTGCCACGACGCGGTGCCGTCATTCGACCACTCGACATGGCCCGCCAAATTCCAATCCGCGGGGATGAGCATCGTGTGCGAAACCACGCCGCCCATGGTGACGTCCCTCAGCTCCATGCGCTTCAGCGTCATCGTCGGCATGGCCGCTGCGGGTGCGGTCTTCTTCCCCGGGGCAGGCGCAGGCGCAACCTCCGGCGCGGGCTTTCCTCCTGCGGTGAGCCGATAGGTCTTGCCGCCCGTCACCAGCGTGACCGCGTCGCCCTTCGTCGTCGCGGTGAATTCCTGCGACTTCCCGCCGACGATCAAGTTCCCCTCCACCGAGCCATCATCGTCCGCCACCCCGGTGTAGGGCAACACGGCCCCGCCGAGCGTCATCTCCCCGCCGATCTCGCCCGTCTCCTCATCCTCGAAAAACACCCGCACCTGAATCCCCTCCCCCGAGTAAATCCGCACCGGCTCCTCCGCCCGAAGCGGCCAGCCCGACAACAAACCCGAGACGAGAACGACGAGGGGGATTCGATTCATCTCCGCACCCCTGACACAAATCGGTCAGAGATGCGAGAAAAGGAAGTGGATGCCACAACTTCCGGTCACGCCCCGGCCCACTTGCGGATGGCGGCGACGAGGCCGGGGATGTCGCTGGGCTTGGCTTCGAAGGCGGGCTCGATGCCGTGCTTCTTCAGGGCCTCGGTGGTGACGGGGCCGATGCTGCCGGCGGCGCAGCCTTCCGGCCAGGGCAGGCCGAGCTTGAAGAAATTCTCCACCGTGGAGGCGGAGGTGAAGGTGACGAGGTCCGCGCCATCCTCCCGCAGGCGGGCGGCGGCCCCGGTGGGGTCCTCGGTCTCGGGCACGGTCCGGTAGGCCACGCACTCGTCCACGATCGCGCCGAGGGCGACGAGGCCCTCGAAGACGACGTCGCGGGCATCCGAGCCACGCACCCACAGCAGCGTGAGATTTTCCACCGAGTCACCATTGGCGAAGGCCTCCACGAGGCCCTCGGCGACGAAGTCCTTCTCGGGCATCAGGTCGATGCCGAGGCGGTATTCGCGGACCTTTTGCGCAGTGCCGGGCCCGATGACGGCGATGCGGGGATTTCCCAAACTACGAGCATCCTCGTAGGTGGCGAAGAAGGCATCGAAGAACCGCTCCACGCCATTCGGGCTGGTGAAGATGAGCCAGTCGTACTCGTGCGAATGCGTCACCATCTCGGCGAATTCGCGCCGGTCTTCCGGCGGCTCGATGCGGATGGTCGGCAGCTCGATCACGTCGGCACCCAGCGAGGACAGCTCGCGGCTCAATGCACCGGCCTGTTCGCGCGTGCGGGTGACGACGATGCGCTTGCCAAAGAGCGGGCGCTTCTCGAACCAGTTGATCTTCTCGCGTTCGGTCACCACGCCGCCGATGACGGCGACGGCGGGCGAGCCGAAATTCTCGCGCTCCACCGTGTCGGCGATGTCGGCGAGCGTGCCGGTGATCGTCTTCTGCGAGCCGGTGGTGGCCCAGCGGGTCAGCGCGATCGGCGTGGCGGCATCGGCACCGCCCGCCACCAGTGCGGACGTGATCTCGCGGAGGCGGGACACGCCCATGACAAAGACCTTCGTGCCCGGCGTCTTCGCCAGGTGGGCGTAGTCGATGGAGCTTTCGCCCTTCGTCGGGTCCTCGTGGCCGGTGAAAATGGTGAGCTGCGAGCAGTGGTCGCGGTGCGTCACCGGGATGCCCGCGTAGGTGGGGCCGCCGATGGTGGAGCTGATGCCCGGGACGATCTCGAAGGTCACGCCGGCAGCGGCCAGCTCGGCAGCCTCTTCACCGCCGCGACCGAAGATCATCGGGTCGCCGCCCTTCAGGCGGACCACCTTCTTGCCCTCCTTCGTCTTCTCGACGATGAGGGCATTGATGCCTTCCTGGGAGAGCGTGTGATCCTTCGCGCGCTTGCCCACGTTGATCTTCTCGCAGTCCTTCTTCGTCCAGCGGAGGATCTCCGGGCTACTAAGGGCATCGTAGACGAGCACGTCCGCCATTTCCACGCACTCCTTCGCACGCAGGGTGACGAGGCCGAGGTCGCCGGGACCGGCGCCGACGAGGTAACAAATGCCAGGGGTGCTCATGCGAGGGATTCGAAAAGTTCACGGGCCACCTTCAGCGGATCTCCGCCGGAAGCCTTCGCGACACGAGGCGTGCCGCCTTCATCAGGGAATACGCGCGCGTCCATCTGCAGGACGCTTTCATCGAGGGAAGTGAAGACACCCACCGGCGTGCTGCATCCGCCCTCCAGCAGGCGGAGGAATTCACGCTCGGCGCGGACGCGGGTGAAGGTCGCCGTGTCGAGGATCGACGCGACGAGTGCAGAAGCAGCCTGATCGCCCTTCCGGATTTCCAAGCCGATGGCTCCCTGCCCTGCGGCGGGGAAAAAGACGTCCTCCGCGAGGGGCGACATGTGAAGCTCCGCGCCGAAGACCACCGAGGGCTTCGTCATGCGGTGGCCCAGTCGCACCAGCCCGGCCTCTGCCAGCAGGATCGCATCATAGGAGCCCTCCGCGAGCTTCCGCAGGCGGGTGGGGACATTGCCGCGCAGGTCGATGACCTTGAGATCCGGCCGCAGCCACTGGAGCTGGCGCGCGCGGCGCACGGCGCTGGTGCCGACCACCGCGCCCGCAGGCAGGGCATCGAGGCCACCGGGCTTCCGCGTGACCAGCACGTCGCGGATCGGCGCGCGGACGAGCACGCCCGCGATCTCGAATTCCTCGCTGATCACCGTCGGCACGTCCTTCAGCGAATGCACGGCGATATCGATCTCCCCGGCGCGCAGGGCCTCCTCGAGCTCCTTCGTGAAGATGCCCTTGTCGGTGCCCTCGGCCTTTGCCACCTCGGCCAGCGCCACGTCCGTGCGGCGGTCCCCGGTGGTGCGGATGACGCGGCGGGAGATGCGGAGGTCCGGGTAGGCCTGCGAGAGCGCGCGCTCCACGGAGGCGGCCTGCACGAGTGCGAGATCGCTCCCGCGGGTGCCGATGGTGGTCTTCTGGAAATCTGTTTCGCTCACGTGCCTGGCAGGTTCAACTTTCTGAGTTCTTCATCGATGATCCGGTCGCACTCGGCGATCTGCTTCTGTCGCCGGATGCGCGCCTCGTCGGCCAATTGCTCGAGCGTGTCGATGTCGTAGAGATACACTTCCTCGATATTGCCGCAGGCCGGATCAATGTCGCGGGGCACGGCGATGTCGATCAGGAAGAGGGGGCGGAACTTCCGCACGCGGCGCACGGCCTCGATGTGGTGCGGCATCACGACCGGGTGCGGCGCGCTGGTCGAGGAAATGACCACGTCCACCCCGGCGAGCACCGCCTGCCACTCCTCGAAGCGCACGGCACGCCCGCCCATTTCCGTGGCGAGCTGCTCGGCCTTTTCAAAGGAACGGTTCGTCACGAAGACCGAGGTCGCCCCGCGGGAAACGAGCGCCTGCGCGGTCTGCCGGCTCATGTCACCGGCGCCGATGACCACGACGCGGCAGCCAGCCAGCTTGCCGAAAATCTTCTCCGCCAGCTCCACCGCGGCGCCTGCCACGGAGGTGGCACCCTCCTGGATGCGGGTATCGGTGCGGACCTTTTTCCCCACGGCGAAGGCCCGCTGGAAGAGCTTGTTCAGCGTGCCCGAGGTCGCGCCCGAGGCCAGCGCCTGGCGGTAGGCCTCCTTCGTCTGACCGAAGATCTCGGTCTCCCCCAGCACCATCGAGTCCAGCCCGCTGACCACCCGGCAGAGGTGCCGTGCCGCGGAGATACGATGGTGCTCGTACCAATGCGGGTCCGACTCCGCGCCGTGGGATTGGGAAAGCTTCCGCCGCAGCTCGGCGGCCGCCTCCTCCGCATGGTCGCCTGCGAGGTAGAATTCGGTGCGGTTGCACGTGGAGAGCACCACGCTTTCCGCCAGGCCGTCGATGGCCAGCAGGTCCTTCGCGGAGTCACCCAGCTTGCTCGTGGACACGGCGAATCTCTCGCGGACCTCCACGGGCGCGGTGCGGTGATTCAGACCCACGCAGACGAGTTCCATCAGACGAGCGCAAAGACCGAAAGGGACACGATGAAAAGGACCACGGCCACGGTGGCCGTCTTCCGGCCGGTGAGTCCCCTCACCTGCCGTATCACCAGCAGCGCCGCATACGCCAGCCACACCACGGTGGCCGCCACCAGGTGGGCCGTGCCGCCCGTGTGCGGCATCATGAAGCCCGCCACCACGCCGACGCTGAGGAGCACCAGGCCGATCCACAGCAGGCGGACCATCGACTTCAGGAGCTCCCGCACCGGCGGCAGATTGCGGAAGAGCCCGGACTGCAGGTGGTGGTCCTTCAGTTGCTTGTCCAGCACCAGGAACATCACCCCCGCCACGCCCGCAAGCGCCAGCGCCCCGTAGGAAAGCACGGACATCGCCGCATGCGTCTCGCGCCATCCATCGGTCACGCCCACCCAGTGCGGATCCGACACCCACACCCCGGGCAGCAGCGCCAGGATCTGGATGATGGCCACCAGCGGGGCGGTGAATACCCCGAGCAGCGACAGGCGATAGGTGGGACCCACGGCGAGATAAAACAACATCAGCGACCACGCGAGGAATACGAGGATCTCCCCCAGTCCCACCAGCGGGCACGCCCCGCGCGCCTCGCCCCGCACGGAGAGGAAGCCGAGCTGCGCGAAGAACGCCAGGCTCATCCACACCACCGTCCAGCGGCTGCGCGTCCCCTTGTGGACCGTCCACATGCCGGTGACGCCGCCCACGGCTGCGAGGGCGGTAGCGGCGATCAAAAACCAGCGGTCCACCCCCCTCCCTTGCCCCCCCGGAGCCCCGTGCGCAAGGCCGGATTCAGCCGAACCCGCAGGCGCTTCAAAACAGGCCTGTGACCACCGGCAATACCACCCGCCGGAGCCCCCTCACGGTGACAAAAAAAGGGCGGCTGCGTTTCCGCAGCCGCCCGAAGCTATCAATGGGCCGGGGCCCGGTTGACTTAGAAGCCAACAGCAAGCTTCACGCCACCGATCAGGTGCTCCTGGCCACCCTGAAGGGAGTTCACGTCGCCAGCGAGACCGCTGTCGGCGTCAGCATACTTGATGTAAGGCGAGAGGGTCACGCCTTCGCGGAACTCCCATGGGAGCTCGGCCTTGACGAACCAGCCCTGGAAACCATCGGCGGAACCGGTGGAGAACAGGTCGGTGTCAACCTGGGTGTCCAGGCCATCGGCGAAACCAGCGCCAACGGACAGGTTCAGCGAGAGACACTCGTTGAACTCGAAGGACTTGCGCAGCTCAGGCTGAAGGTACCAGCCGTTGTTTGCGTCGAAGTCATAGAAGAAGGTGGCACCGGCAGAGATACCGAAACCTGCATCCACGAAAGCGGAGGCGTACACTTCCTGGGTGTCCGAGGTGCCTGGGGCATCCGGGAACCAGTAGTAGATGTAGCCGAGCTCGATATCGACGGGGCCCACCGAGGTACCGACCGCTGCATAGAGGTCGAGCTCGTTGAAGCTGCCGTAGTTATCGTTCGTGGAGCCGTACCAGGCACCGGCCTTCAGGCCCCAGTTTTCGTTGAGGGCGTAGGAAAGATCCACGCCGGCTTCGATCAGGTCGCTGCCGAGGTCAACGAAACGGAATTCGTATTCGGTGGCGTAGCCGACCTGGACCTGGCCTTCGATTTCCGCCGAGGCATTGCCAGCCACGAGGGCGGAGGCAGCGGCCAGGGCGCCGACGATTTTGGTGTATTTGCGCATCTTGGTATTCGGTTGTTCGGTTGCTGCAAGCCACCGCCGGGGAAAAAGACCGGAGTCTTCTACCCTGCGGGACCCGTTGGCAATGTGCAGCCCTTACGCTTTCGCGACCGGACGCTGCCTATCGGGCGTTCCTTAAGAAACCCGAAAGATCATGTCCAGTGAAAAGAATGCGGGCGGCAGTAGTGCCGGCGGCTACCTAGAGTCACCTCACGACTCTGGCAAGGGGGAAAAGTGACGACCCCGCCGCGCCCCCTCCCTCCACCCCCGGACAATCCCCCGGCACTGCGGGGATAGCGCCGCGGAGAAAAAATCCGCAGCGCCCCGGTGTGTCACCCTAACGGCTCTTTCACCCGCTGGCACGGCATGTGCTTCCGCCGCTTTTGCCACCGGAATCGGTCAAGATCCCGGTGGCCCAATCCATCCGAAACCGAGTCGAAATGAGCCTGAAAACACGAATGGCAAGCGGCGTCTGTGCGCTAGCTGCCCTTGCAATGATGGTCCTGCCACTGGCTACTCCAGCCAATGCGCAGGATGCCACCCCCCCGCCTGCAGCGGAAGCACCGGCTACCCCAGCCGCCGAGGCACCTGCTGAGGAAGCCGCAACCCCGCCGCTGAGCGTCGAAGAGCGCATCGCCCAACTCGAGGCCGCCAACGAAGGTGTCGACTCCGGTGACAATGCTTGGATGCTGACCAGCACCGCTCTGGTTCTCTTCATGTCGCTCCCGGGTCTGGCCCTCTTCTACGGTGGTATCGTCCGCCGCAAGAACGTGCTCTCCATCTTCGGCCAGATCTACGCCATCGCCGGCGTGGCCGCGCTCCTCTGGTGGGCCATCGGTTTCAGCCTCGCCTTCTCGGAAGGCAACGCCTTCTTCGGCGGCACGGAAAACGCCTTCTTCAAGGGCGTGGACGGCGAGCCCGGAACCCTCTCGACCGTGTCCCAGAACGTCTTCGCGATGTTCCAGCTCACCTTCGCCATCATCACTCCCGCGCTGATCATCGGTGCGGTTGCCGAGCGCATCAAGTTCTCCGCCATCATCGTCTTCACCGCCCTGTGGCTGCTCGCAGTCTACTTCCCCTTCGCCCACATGGTCTGGGGTGGCGGTCTCCTGCATGACAAGATCAAGGCGATCGACTTCGCCGGCGGCACCGTGGTGCACATGACTTCCGGCTTCTCGGCCCTCACGCTCGCCATCATCCTCGGCAAGCGCAAAGGCTACGGAAAGATCCCGCTTCCTCCGCACAGCGTCGTCCTCACCGCCATCGGCACCGGTATCCTCTGGGTCGGCTGGTACGGTTTCAATGCCGGCTCCGCTGGTGCTGCTGACGGTGCCGCAGGCAATGCCTTCGCCACCACCACCTTCGCCGCTGCTGTCGCTGGCCTCGCCTGGGGTGCTTGCGAGTGGATCTTCAAGGGCAAGCCGAGCGTCCTCGGCATCTGCTCCGGCGTCATCGGCGGCCTGGTCGCCATCACTCCTGCCGCTGGTTTCGTGACCGTCGGTTCCTCCATCATCTTCGGCATCCTCGGCGGTGTGGTCCCGTTCTTCGCGGTGGCCTACCTCAAGAAGATGCTCGGCTATGACGATGCCCTCGACACCTTCGGCGTCCACGGCGTGGGCGGTGCCCTCGGTGCCATCCTCACCGGTGTCTTCGGCAGCGAGGAAGTCAGCAGCCTGGTCGCAGACGTGAAGGGCGAAGGCTACAACCTCGTGCTGGAGCAGGTGAAGGCAGTCGGCATCACCGCCGTCTGGAGCGTGGTCGCCACCGTGATCATCGCCTACCTCATCAAGTTCACCATCGGCCTCCGCCCGACCGAGGAAGAGGAAGAACTCGGCCTCGACCTCGCCGACCACGGCGAACACGGCTACGAGGACTGATCCCCGGCGATCACTGCCCACACATAACCCTGTCACTCCACGGGCGGACCTTTTCAGGTCCGCCCGTTTTCCGTTTGCCGGATTCGCTCCAGCCACTATCACCGCCCGCGTTGAACCGTCGCACGCAGCTCCTCGCCCTATGCCTGCTCATCTCGCTGGCCTTCGCCGGCTGGACCTGGCTGCGCCCCTATGAATGGGGCCGCGATGCAGGAGCGCGCTACCGCATCGTCCACTCCTCGCTGCGGAAAGACACCTCCTACTACTGGCTCGAGCTGAAGCTGGACCAGGCAGGCGAGGAATCCCACGACCTCAGGAAGCCCGTCGCCCTCATCCTGGCCGACGGCCGCGAGATGGAGCCCGCGGAAACCCAGCTCGAAGGCGACGCGACCAACCCGACCTCCGGCATCGGCCTGAAATTCTGGCTTGAAGAAAAGGACCTCGCCGGCCCGCTGCGCCTGAAGATGAATGACGGCACCCTCACCGTCCGCAAGGAGTCCGGAGCCCCGCCGCTCAAGAACTCCATCCGCTACTTCAACACCGCGAACTGGTAAGCCGCGATGCCCTGGCTCCTCATCGATAATTCGAACACGCGCACCAAGTTCGCCCTCGCCGATGCCACCGGCATCCTGGAGACGCGCGCCTGGCTGCCCACCCCGGACATCACCCCGGAGGCCCTCGCCGCCACCTTGGGCGGGCTCGATTTCCACGGCACCCTCCTCTGCTCCGTCGTCCCGGAGAAAGCCCGCATCCTTCGCGACCACCTCGCCGCCCGCGGGCCCGTCCACCCTCTGAACTACCAGAGCGACACCGGCCTCGCCATCGACTACCCCCACCCCGCCCAGATCGGCGCGGACCGCCTGGCAAATGCCATCGGCGTCGCCGCCCGCTACGGGGCCCCCGCCATCGTCATCGACTTCGGCACCGCCGTCACCTTCGACGTCGTCTCCGCCGGGCCCGCCTACTGCGGCGGCGTCATCGCCCCCGGCCTCGGCGCCATGCAGGACTACCTCGGCAAGCGCACCGCCCTGCTCCCCCGCATCGAGATCGACGAGCCCCGCGCCGCCATCGGCAAGTCCACCGTCGAGGCCATGCAGGCCGGAGCCGTCTATGGCTACCGCGGCCTCGTCCGCGAAATTATTTCCCGGCTCCGTGCTGAAATGGACGGCGACCCCGTCATCGTCGCCACCGGTGGCGACGCCGCCTTGATCGCCAGAGGCTTGCCCGCCATCCAGCACGTCGATCCCGATCTCACCCTCGAGGGCATCCGTCTGGCCGCCCTCAGGAATCTCCACTAAAAGTACGTGCCAAGACCGCTCGCAGTGGATACAACGTAGTCACCGAACCATGGCTGAAACCCCTCTCTCGATTGGTGTCGATTTCGGCGGAACCTCCGTCAAATTTGGCGTGCTCTATCGCTCCAATATCATCGACCAAGCTCCGGCGATCTCCACGCCGGACTTCGATGGCCCGGACGCCCTCATCGAGGCGATGCTCCGCGTCATCGGCGACCTGCGCGACCGACACCCCCGCATCGAAGCCATCGGCGTCGGCGTCCCCGGCTTCGTCCACTTTGAAAAGGGCATCGTCCACAACCTCACGAACGTCCCCGGCTGGACCGCCATCCCGCTGAAGAAGAAGCTCGCCGACGCCACCAACCTGCCCGTCATCGTCGAAAACGACGCCAACTGCATGGCCTACGCCGAGTGGAAGCGCGGAGCCGGGCGCGGGCTGAATCACCTCATCGCCCTCACCCTCGGCACCGGCGTCGGCGGCGGCGTCGTCGCGAATGGCAAGATGGTCCGCGGAGCCCAATTCGGCGCCGGGGAGATCGGCCAGATGTCCATCGACTGGCAAGGCCGCCGCGGAGCCTACGGGAATCTCGGCGCGCTGGAAGACTACGTCGGCAACAACGAGATCTCCGCCGACGCCCGCCAGACCTACCTCGAGGCCGGAGCCGAGCGCCACCTGCCCGACTGCAGCCCCGCCGCCCTCGCCAAGGCCGCGCTGAATGGCGACGAGACCGCGCTGGCCATCTGGGACGGCATCGCCGCCAAGCTCGCCACCGCCATCATGAACTGCTGCTGGCTGCTCAATCCGCAGGCCGTCATCATCGGCGGCGGCGTCGCCAAGGCCGGGGACCTGCTCTTCAATCCCCTCACCGCCCACCTCTACGCCCAGCTCTCCGCCCCCTTCAAGGAGCACCTCATGATCCTCCCCGCCCGCTTTGGCAACGAAGCCGGCATGGTAGGCGCCGCCGCCCTCGCCCTCGAGGAATCCGGCGTCGTCCTCCAACCGTGAGGGAGAGCGGCTGAGCCTGGGCTCGCCTACCCTTGACCCTGGGTTCGCCTGCCCTCCAAGCGAGCCAGTGGCACGCGCTCCCAGGTGTCCACAAGATCGGCGGAGCCGGGAGCGCTGGCTTCAGCCGGCTTGGACGGTCGTGCGAAGCCACCTTCACCGCCTGCGGACACCCTGTGCCATCGTGGTCCGCATCGCTCCGCGTGCGGCGAAGCAGTTCTTGCAAGCAGGCCTCGATCTCGGGCACTTGGAGGATATGGGTGAATGCGGGCTTTGATAGGTGCCTTCCCCGGACCGGCGAACCGCACGCGGAGCGATGCGGACCACGATGGCTTGAGGGTGGGGCGGGCTTCCGATGGTCACTTCGCCTACCCTCCAAGCGAGCCGGTGGCACGCGCTCCCAGCGGGCACCCGGTGGAGACTTGCTTTCACTCCTTCTTGGGAAGCGGCTTTCACCCTGGGTTCGCCCACCGTCCAAGCCGGCTGAAGCCAGCGTCCCGGCTCCATCGCTCGCCCGCTCCATCGGACGACGTTCGACCCACGTGTCAGAAGAATCAAACGCGGAGGGAAAAGAGAAGCACTTCGACTGGCCCCACGCACATTGACGATGGCGGAGGACGCGGGAATGGCGATCCACCTTGCGCTTCCCCGCCCGGTCTGGAAGGGTCCGCCATCCCACCGATGACCCCTCCCCCTGGCCTCTTCATCGTGCTCGAAGGCATCGACGGCACCGGCAAGTCCACCCAGACAAAGCAGCTCGCCGAGTGGCTGCGCGCGCAAGGCCGCGAGGTCATCGCCAGCCGCGAGCCCACCGACGGCCCATGGGGCGCGAAGATCCGCGCCACCGCCGCCACGGGCCGCCTCTCCGCGGAGGAGGAGCTGGAGTATTTCCTGAAGGACCGCCGCGAGCACGTCGAGACGCTCATCGCCCCCGCGCTCGCGGAGGGAAAGGTGGTCATCCTGGACCGCTACTACTTCTCCACCATGGCCTACCAGGGGTCGCGCGGTGTCGATCCCGCGGAGATCCGCCGGCAGAATGAAGCCTTCGCCCCGGTGCCGGACCTGCTTTTCATCCTCGACCTCGACGTGGAAACCGCGCTCACCCGCATCGGCAGCCGCGGCGACACGGCGAATGAATTCGAGAAGCACGACTCGCTCGCCAAGTGCCGCGAGATCTTCCTCGGCCTATCCGGCGAGCCCTTCGTCCACATCATCCCGTCCGGGGAGTCGCCGGAAGCGGTGCAGGAGAGGATACGGGGGGTGGTGGATAGTAGATAGTAGATGGTAGATGATGGCCCGCTGGGGGGCGCACAGGATCGGCGGAGCCGGGAGCGCTGGCTTTAGCCGGCTTGGATAGATCGGCGAAGCCAAGGGAAAAGCCGCACCTCATCGGGCGAGCCCGCTGGGAGCGCGTGCCACCGGCTCGCTTGGATAGATCGGCGAAGTGACCAGTGAAGCTGCCACCACCTGAAGCCATCGTGGTCCGCATCGCTCCGCGTGCGGTTCGCTGGTCCGGGGAAGGCACCTAACAAAGCCCGCATTCACCCACGTCTTCCAAGAGCCCGAGATCGAGGCCTGCTTGCAAGAACTGCTTCGCCGCACGCGGAGCGATGCGGACCACGATGGCACAGGGTGTCCACAGGCGGTGAGGGTGGCTTCGCACGACCGTCCAAGCGCGCCAGTGGCACGCGTTCCCAGGGGGGCACAGGGATCGGCGAAGCCGGGAGCGCTGGCTTTAGCCGGCTTGGATGGTAGGCGAAGCCAAGGGAAAAGCTGCTCTTCATCGGGCGGCTCCGCTGGGAGCGCGTGCCACCGGCTCGCTTGGATAGACCAGCGAAGTGACCAGTGAAGCTGCTGCCACCCCTGGCCATCGTGGTCCGCATCGCTCCGCGTGCGGTTCGCCGGTCCGGGGAAGCTACCTATCAAAGCCCGCATTCACCCACGTCTTCCAAGAGCCCGAGATCGAGGCCTGCCTGTAGAACTGCTTCGCCGCACGCGGAGCGATGCGGACCACGATGGCACAGGGTGTTCACAGGCGGTGAAGGTGGCTTCGTAGGGCCGTCCAAGCCGGCTGAAGCCAGCGCTCCCGGCTCCGCCGATCTTGTGGTCTTTCTGGGAGCGCCGGTCATTAGACCGGCCCGAGTGGTCCTTCGCTGCGGATGGAGATCTTGTGCGCCCGGGATGGGCAGCGATTCTGGGGAAGGAGAGTTGGGAACAACGAAACGAGCGAAATGGACGAAATTTTAGATATGGATCAGGCAGGAAAAATCCATATCAATATCCACCCCAGAAGCACTCGCTCATCTTAAATAAACATATACACACCAACATACATCAATCCCCTAATCTCAAACCTTTTAGCTCTTCAATTCCCCCTGCCTTTCTTTCGTCGGTTTCGTTCGTTTCGTTGTCCTGATGACTGTCTTTTGGACACCATGTGCCTTTCGGAAAGGTCGGGGCCGTACCCGGGGGTGCAGGGGGTTCCATCGGCAGCCGGGGACCATTCGGGCCGGTCTAATGACCGGCGCTCCCAGGTGGGAGGCCTTGTGAGAACCGGCTTTCACACGGGGTTCGCCTACCTGCCAAGCGCGCCAGTGGCACGCGCTCCCAGGGGAGCACAGGATCAGCGGGACACGTGGTGGGGACCGGCGCGGGCGGGGAGAATTGTGGCTCCGGCGAGGGGAGGGTGTCTCGCCGGAGCCAGCTCAGTCTGGGGGAGATTGTCTTTTCTCCGGTTTCACCCGGAGAGTTCCGGCTTTTCCCGGAGAGTTCCGATATTGCTGGGAGAACCCTGATTTTACCCAAGGAACTCCTGTGCCAGTGTCACCCGGAGCAGTCCGGCTTCACTCAGAGGGAAATCCCGACGCCGCATTCCGGATTCATGCGGCGGGATTCTTGGAAAGCTGCCTGATCGTTCAAAAAGGCGAGCCTGCCGGACTCACGCGGCCTTGCGGAGGAGGGCGACGAGGACGCCTTGGATGATCAGTTCCCGGGCGGGGATGAGGTCGGGGAAGGATTCATTCTCGGCGTGCAGGTAGGGCTTGCCCTTGTTCATGATGTAGCGCTTCAGCGTGGTCTCGCCGTCGATGAGGGCGGCGACGATGTCGCGGTCCCGCGGCTCGCGGAATTCCAGGATGACGGTGTCGCCGTGGCAAATGTGCGCATCGACCATGGAGTCCCCGCGCACCTTCAGGGCGAAGGTCCGAGCGCTGCGGGGGATGCCGAGCGTGGCGATGTCGATGGAGATGCAGCCTTCCTTCTCCTGGTCCACCTCGCCGGCCATGCCCGCGGCGATCTGGCCGTAGACGGGGATGTCCACGATTTCCTCGCGGTCCAGCTCCTCGGGGAAGACCACGGCGCGGGCCTTGCCGGGGAGGCGCTGGATCACGCCCTTCCTCTCGAGCGCACGCAGGTGGCTCATCGCCGCGGTCTGGCTGGCGAACTTGAAGAAATGCTGGATCTCCCGGGTGGACGGCATCACGCCCGTCTTCCGCTGGGCGGACTTGAGATACTCGAGGATCTCCCTTTGGCGCTGGGTCATCGGTTCACTCATCGCTTTTTTGAACAGTGTTCTTTGGAACAAAACAGGATGAACACCATCCGGCAAGCGGAAATTCGGAGAATCCCGCCTTGAGGGAGAGAGCCTTCCGGGGAATCATCCGCCCGATGCTTCGCCGAGCCCGCCTTTTCGGTCTTCTCGCCTTTTCCTTTCTCCTGCCAGCCTGTGGTGTTGATTCGCCACCGGCCCGTCAGCCGTCGCAGCAGCAGGGTGCCCCGCCGATGCGCGCGGAGGCCGTGCAGCCGACCGCCATCCCGACGACGCCGCCACCGCCGGTGGCCGCCGAGAGCGTCATCGTCATCGACCCCGTGTCCGGCCGCGTGCTCTACGCGAAGAATGCCGACCAGCGCCGCCCGGTGGCTTCCACCCAGAAGCTCGTCACCGCGCTCGTCGCCCTGGACGGGAATATCGACCGCCAGGTGACCATCACCGCGGACGATACCCGCTGCGAGCCCACGAAGCTCTACCTGAAGCCCGGCGAGGTCCACTCGCGCCGCGAGCTCGTGAAGGTGCTGATGGTGAAGAGCGCCAATGACGTGGGCCGCGCCCTCGCCCGCGACATCGGCGGCAGCCAGGAAGGCTTCTCCGCGATGATGAACCGCAAGGCCGCCCAGCTCGGCATGCGGAACTCGAATTTCCTCAACCCCCACGGCCTGCCGCAGGAGGGTCAATACTCCACCGCCCGCGACATCGCGATCGCCGCCCGCTCCGCCTGGCGGAATCCGACGATCCACTCCTTCACGGCGATGAAGAGCACCACCTTCCGCCACAGCGACGGCCGGGTGAAGACGCTCCAGAATACCAACAAGCTCCTCAAGACGGTGCCCTACTGCGACGGCCTGAAGACCGGCACCACGAATGCCGCGGGCCGCTGCCTCGCCTCCTCCGGCACGCTGAATGGCCGCTCCGCCATCGTCGTGGTGCTGAAGAGCAACTCGGCCAACGTGTGGAACGACTCCGAAAAACTCCTGCGCTGGGCACTGGAACGCCCGACGACGGAGGGATGAGCGGGCATGACCCCAGTCAAGAGCTGGCCGACCTGACCGGGGCCGGGCTGCTCCGCACGCTGAAGCCGCTCGATTCCCCCGCTGGGCCGCGCGTCGTCCGGCAGGATCGCGAGCTTTGGAATTTCGCCTCGAATGACTACCTCGGCCTCGCGGCGGATGCGGAGCTGGCGGAGGCATTCATCGAGGGCGTCAGGAAATACGGGGCGGGCTCCGCGGCATCGCGCCTGGTGTGCGGCACGCTGCCGCCGCATCACTTGCTCGAGGAAGCGCTGGCCGCGGCGAAGGGCGCGGAGGCGGCGCTGGTCTTCACGTCGGGCTTTGCCACGGCGGTCGGCAGCATGCCGGCGCTGGCGGGAAAGGACGACGTGCTGGTGCTCGACAAGCTCTGCCACGCCTCGCTCATCGATGGCGCACGGCTTTCCGGGGCGACCATCCGCGTCTTCCCGCACAATGACACGGCGAAGCTCGCGCGCCTGCTGGAGGGCATCCGTGCGAAGCAACCTGCCGCCCGGGTGATCGTGGTGACGGAGTCGGTCTTCTCGATGGATGGCGATGTCTGCCCGCTGCGGGAGATCTTGGAGCTGAAGGACAGGCACGGCGCGCTGCTCTTCCTGGATGAGGCGCACTCCTTCGGCGTGCTCGGACCGCGTGGCATGGGGCTGGCGGCGGAGCTGGGATTGCAAGACCGCGTGGATTTCCAGATGGGCACCTTCAGCAAGGCGGCAGGTCTCTCCGGCGGCTACCTCGTCACGTCCGCGGCTTGGCGGGACCTCTTGGTGAATCGCGCCCGCTCCTTCATCTACTCCACCGCGCCGCCCCCGGCACTGGCGCACGCCGCGATGGCATCGCTGGAGCGCATCCGGTCCGCGGATGGCGAGGCGCGTCGCTCGCGGCTGCGGGAATACATCGCGCGGCTCTCCCCGGGTCATCCGTCCCCGGTCATCCCCGTGGTGCTGGGGGGGAATGAGGCGGCGCTGGAAGCGGCGGCGCGTCTGGAGGCGCGCGGCTTCCTCGTCCCGGCGATCCGCTATCCCACGGTGCCACGCGGCACGGCGCGGCTGCGCATTTCGCTCTCGGCGGCGCATCCGCACGAGGCGGTGGCGGCGCTCTGTGTCGGGATGGCTTCGGAGTAAGTCAGTCTTCGGACTCGGCGATCTCTTTCATCACCGCGGCCATTTCCCCGCCGAGTTGGCGTCCGCAGGCAGCCCGCCAGAAGGGCCCGAGGCCTTTCTCGGGATCGGCCATGACGAGTGCGCGGCGGACCTTTTCTTCGCTTTCCTTTCCTTCCTTCCTTTCCGGCACGCCCGCCTGATCCCAGCTCCGCAGCTCGATCCGTGCGGCGGTTAGCGAGCGCAGCAGCAGCCCGCCATCGGCCACGCGGATCGGGAGCTGGAAGAGCGCCCGGCCCGCGGCACGCACCGACTCGATGTGGAAGGGCGACACGCCCTCCGAGCCGAAGATCACCCCGGCAGCGCCATGTTCCACGGCCAGCCGGATCACCTCGCCCGTCGCCACCGGATCATCCAGCCGCGGGCAGACGACGATCAAAGCCTCCGCATCCAGGGCTTGCAGGAAAGTGGCCACCTCCCCCGTTTCGGACGGTTGCATGGCGAGGGCCAGCACGCCGCCATGCACCGCGGGGTCCGACATTTCCCCCACCTCGGCGGGGGACCTGCGGGCGACGTCCATGCCGCTCCACACGGGCACTTCCCACGAGTGGTCCTCGGAGATCATCACCCCGGCGACCTCCCACCATCCGGCGAGCGCCGCCTCCACCATCCCCTGCCCCTCCAGCACCACCCACGGGTCTGCACGGGTCACGAGCTGCTCGCGGAGGGTGGATTGCCAGTCATCGGTCACGCGCACCGGTTACGGCAGACGCGGCGGAATGTCGAATTTCCACCTGCGAAGATCTCCGGAAGAGGGCAAACTTCACCGGACCGCCGCGGTTTCCCCCTTTGCCATGCGCCTGATCTTCCTCGCACTCGCACTCCCCTCGCTCGCCATCGCGGACCCGCTGCCTCGCGAGACGGTGCCCGGCCCGGCGGTCGTGGAGGCGCAGGCCGACGAGGGCGGGCGAAAGGTGTGGCACACGCGCTTCTTCCGCATCGATAGCGACCTGCCGCTCAGCGCCACCGAGCTGGCCCGCCTTTCCCAGGTCGCAGACACCACCGCGCTGGTCGTGAAGGCGCACCCGCTGCCCGTCTTCGCCCCGCCGGAGGGCAAGCGGCCACGCATCGCCATCTACTCCAGCGATCAGGACTACGTGAAGGCGGGCGGCGCTCCCGGTTCCTCCGGGAACTACGTCGGTCGGGCCGAGCTGGTGCTCATCCACGGCGGCTACCTCACGCGGCCTCCCGATGCCACACGGTCAAAGCTCGCCGCGCGTCAGGACGAGGACCTGGTGGTCCACGAGATCGTCCACCTCTGCATGCACCGGGTGAACCACGGCGTGCCGCAGTGGCTTGCGGAAGGGATTGCCGA
Source organism: Luteolibacter flavescens (assembly GCF_025950085.1). NCBI lineage: Bacteria > Pseudomonadati > Verrucomicrobiota > Verrucomicrobiia > Verrucomicrobiales > Verrucomicrobiaceae > Neoluteolibacter > Neoluteolibacter flavescens. The sequence continues at coordinate 30,328 of NZ_JAPDDS010000007.1, read as the reverse complement.
GTATTTCGCCAGCGCCCACACCGGGGCGGGCCGCTTTTCCTTCGCGGACATGGATGCGGCCATCCGCCAGCACCTGCGCGTCCGCCTCAGCCCGGATGACCCCGGCATCCCGCTCGTCCGCGTGGAGGATCTGGTGGGGCTCGATTGGCGGGGGTGGAACCAATACGTGACGGATCTCCCCGTGGACGAGCGCTATCACGCCTACGCCACCGCCCTGTTGCTCGCCCACTATCAGCTCCACGGCGGGGAGAAGCGGCTCGCGGATCTTAAAAATACCCTCGCCGCCGCCCCGAAAAACCGCCGTCCGGTCGAGCTGCTGACCCGTGAAACTGCGGTTTCCACGCAGGAAATGCTGGTCCGATACTGGAAGCCGAAGGGCCTGACGCTGGAATTTCCCGCAAAAAGTCGCTGATTCTCAACAAGAGCGACCTTTAAAAACAGACCTTGCAAAATTTTCAGGTAAATTAAAGCTTTTCAAACCCGGAATATTTGTCATTCTCACTCACAGGTAAGCGACACCACGGTGTTGCCACCTACCTATGGACGCCTTCAGCAAGGCTCATGCATCGGTTCTGAATCCGGGGGGATTTCGGCTGATGTTGCCCGCTCGAAAGTTCATCGGTCTAGAAAGGGTGCGAATTGTAATTCCGGGGGGACTTGCGATTCGCGCCCTTCTTTTTTGTACTGATTTGGGATTTCCACCCTGCCCCGGCCTGCGTTGAGTCGCCGTGCACATGAAGGTAGGGATCGCGCAGATCAACGGGGTGATCGGGGACTTCCCCGGGAATGCGAAGCGGCTGCTCCAGGCATACCGCGAATGCCTGGAACAAGGCGCCGGGCTGGTGATCACGCCGGAGCTGTCTTTGGCCGGCTATCCGCCGCGCGATCTGGTCTTCAAGTCGCAGTTCGTTCCGAAGTGCCTGCAGGCGCTGGACTATCTCGCGGGCGAGGTGAAGGAGGTGCCGCTGCTGGTGGGCTATGTGGATCACAATGACTCCGGCCGCCCGGGGAAGCCCTTCCGCAATGCCGCCGCCTTCCTCCACCGCGGGCAGATCGTCGCCAAGGTGTGGAAGACCCTGCTGCCGACCTACGATGTCTTCGACGAGCGCCGCTACTTCGAGCCCGGCGAGAAGTGCGAGCCCATCGTCTGGAATGGCCTGCGCCTCGGAGTGACCATCTGCGAGGACATCTGGACAGAGGACTACCTGCACCGCCCGCTTTATGAGCGCGATCCCGTGCAGGAGCTTTGCGCGCAGGGCATCGACGTGCTGCTGAATCTCTCCGCGTCCCCCTTCCACCTCGGCAAGCCGGAGATCCGCCGCGAGATGATGGCCGCCGTCGCCAAGGAGGCCGCCGTGCCGGTGGTCTATGCGAATGCCATCGGCGGGCAGGATCAATTGCTCTTCGACGGGCACTCGCTCGTCGCCACCGCGGACGGCCGCATCGCCGCGCAGATGCCGGGCTTCACCGAGCAATGCCTGACGGTGGACCTCGATGCCACCTTCACGGGCGAGGCTCCCCTGCCCCAGCCGGTCGCCGCCGGGCAGCTCCACGATGCACTGGTGCTGGGCCTGCGCGACTACGTGCGGAAGTGCGGCTTCCGCAGCGTGTGCCTCGGCCTCAGCGGCGGCATCGACTCCGCGCTCACCGCCGTGCTCGCGGCGGAGGCGCTGGGCCCGGAGAATGTCCACGGCCTCACCATGCCCAGCCCGTTTTCCTCCGGCGGCAGCGTCGATGATTCCGTGGCGCTGGCAAAGGTGCTCGGCATCCGCTGCGACACCGTGCCGATCGCCGATACCTTCACCTCGGTGAAGGGCGCGATGGCCCCGCTCTTCGACGGGACGAAGGAGGACGTGACCGAGGAAAACATGCAGGCCCGCATCCGCGGCCTCTACCTGATGTCGCTCTCTAACAAATTCGGCCACCTGCTTCTCACCACCGGCAACAAGAGCGAGCTGGCCGTGGGCTACTGCACCATCTACGGCGACATGTGCGGCGGCCTCTCCGCCATCTCCGACCTGCCGAAGACCCGCGTCTATGAACTCTCCCGGTGGATCAACCGCCACCGCGAGATCATCCCCTGGAACACCATCGACAAGCCGCCGAGCGCCGAGCTGCGGCCCGACCAGAAGGACCAGGACACGCTTCCTCCCTACGACGTGCTCGACGGCATCCTGGAGCTCTACGTGGAGCGCCATCTATCCGCCGAGGAGATCGTCGCGCACGGGTATGAGGAAAACCTCGTCCGCTGGGTGCAGCGCCGTGTGGACCTCAACGAGTGGAAGCGCCAGCAAGCCGCCCCCGGCATCCGCGTGACCTCGAAGGCTTTCGGCATGGGCCGCCGCATGCCCATCGTGCAAGGCTTCGCAGGGTGAGGCGGGAGACTTGAGGCGCACACCCTGAGGAGTGTCGACGTTCCGTCGACACAACTTCATGCGCGAGCGCGAGACACGGGTTTTCGTATTGGGAAAGAGTCGCGGGGCCTGGGCCGTCGACACAACCTAACGCGGGAGCACGAGACACGGGTGGACGGAACGTCCACCCTCCTCACCCCCGGCCTCCGCCGCCACAGACTGGGAACGCGGGATTCATCCCGCTTGGACGGATCGGCGAAGCCACCGGACGAGCCTGCCATACCGTGTGCCCAAGCAGGCCACTCTCGTTCTCGCGGCTCTAACAAACCCACTTCCACCAGACACAAGCCACCCGGTCTCGCGCGGAATAAATTCCGCGTTCCCAGTGGCATCGGCAACACGCTCCCAGAGATGCGCGCGTCATGAGCCCACCGGGCCATGAGGCGTGTCGACGTTCCGTCGACACAACCTCACGCGAGAGCGTGAGACACGGGTGGACGGAACGTCCACCCTCCTCATCCCCGGCTCGATCGCCAGTTCGGCTACCGGTTCATCAATTCCTCAATCTCGTCCGCTTCGATCGGAATATCAGCCATCAGGTCGAAGTTCGACTTCTTGCCAATCACCACGTCGTTCTCGATGCGGATGCCCAGGCCTTCCTCGCGGATATAAATACCCGGCTCGATGGTAAAGACCATGCCTTCCGCAAAAGGCTCGTGCGGCGGGGCCACGTCGTGAACATCGAGACCCATGTGGTGCGAAGTACCATGCATGAAGTACTTCTTCACCAGCGCCTTGTCCGGCCCCTGCTCCTTCGCTTCCTTCGCACCGATCAGGCCGAGGTGGATGAGCTCCGCCTCCATCAGCTCGATGACCTGCTTCTGATACTCCATCGGCGTGTTGCCGGGGCGCAGGATCTCGTTCGCACCGCGGAAGACGCGCAGCACCGAGTTGTAAACGTCGCGCTGGCGTGCGGTGAAGCGGCCATTGACCGGGATCGTGCGCGTCAGGTCGGAAGCCCAGCCGGCATACTCCGCGGCCACGTCCAGCAGCAGCATGTCGCCGTCCTGGCAGACCTTGTCATTGTCGATGTAGTGCAGCACGCAGGCATTCGCCCCGCTGCCGATGATCGGCGTGTAGGCAAAGCCACGCGAACCGCGGCGGACGAATTCGTGAAGCAGCTCGGCCTCCACTTCCCACTCGCCCACGCCCGGCTTCACGAAGCCGAGCAGGCGGCGGAAGCCCGCCTCGGTGATCTTGCACGCCTTCTGGATGATATCGACCTCCACCTGGTCCTTCGTGATGCGCAGGCGATGCATCAGCGGTGCGAGGCGCTCGTAGCGGTGCAGCGGGTAGCGGGCCTGGCACTTCTTGATGAAGCGGTCATTCGCCGTCTCCACCACCACCGTCGCGCGCAGGTGCTCGTTCGTCGCCAGGTAGATGTGATCCGCCTGCGGGATCAGCCGGTGCAGCCAGGCCTCGAAGCCGTGGCTCCACTCGATGCGGTCGATGCCCGTCGCCGCGCGCGCCTGCTCCTTCGAAAGCTTGTCGCCGTCCCAGATCGCGATCAGCTCGCTGGTCTCCTTCACGAAGAGCATCTCGCGCTCCTTCGGGTCCTTCGCATCGGGCATCAGCACCAGCATCGTCTCCTCCTGGTCCACGCCGGTGAGGTAGAAGAGATCCGCGTTCTGCTTGAAGGCCATCGTCCCGTCGGCATTCGTCGGGTAGATGTCGTTCGCCAGCACGATGACGATGCTGTTCGGCTTCAGTTGGGCACGGAGCTTGTCGCGATTGCGGACGAAGAGCTGGGGATCGATGGGTTCGTAGCGCACGACTCCACTCCAGCGGAAGCCCCGGCCCGCCGCAACGCGTTTCCCTCACGCCGCCGAAATCTTGGCGAAAGCTTCGGAATCAGCGGCAGGGCCGGTCAGGGCTCCGGAGCCCTTCACCCGATTCTCGTTGAGCCACCCGCGATGATCGCGGAAACACATCCATTCCGATGACCCGCTACCGCCCGCTCCGTTCACTCGTTGCCTGGCTGGGGCTGTTGACTCTTCTCTTCTTTCTCTGGGCGTGGAGAGACTCGATGCGCATGCAAAGCGCCGCTTTCATCCCCACATCCAAGTTTGAACTCTATGCGGGTTCCGAGGCGGGCGGCGTGAGTTGCGCCATCGCCCGGCGGACCTCGCTCATTAGTGTGAGATACGATGGAGGCAAAATGACTCCACTAATCGGGCCCTGCGTCTACCGCGAACCGCTTATCTTATGGGCACACGATCCCTCGACGAACCCATGGCCCCCAGCGGTCAAGACCAAGGAGTCCGGTCCCGACTACGCGGGCGTGACCTTCGCGTGGTGGTTTTTGATCATTCTCCATCTGACGCTCTGGGGGACGCTCGTTGCCTGGAGATGGAGACGCTTCACCAAGCTTCTTGCCCAGAACGAGAGAGCGTGACCGCCGCTGCTCAACCACCCCGCCAGTTCAGCTTTTGCCGCAGGGCCTCGTAGAAGGAGTGGCCGGGCAGCCGCAGGAGATTGAGAGCGTGCTCCGCCTTCCTTACCTCGATGCGGTCCCCGTGCTGGATATTCACGCAGTCCCGGCCATCGACCGTGCAGAGCATCGGTGCCTCGTCCGCATTCTCCGGCGCCAGCTCCACGGTGACGTGGTCGCCGATGATCAGCGAGCGCTGGCTGAGCGTGTGCGGGCAGATCGGCGTGATGACGAAGACGGCGGCGGCAGGACTGATAAGCGGCCCCCCGGCGGAGAGCGAGTAGGCGGTGGAGCCCGTGGGCGTGGCGACGATGAGGCCGTCCGCGCGATAGCTATTCAGCAGATCGCCATCGACATACGCCGACAGCGAGACCAGCCGGCCGGTCTGGCCGCGGGCGAGCACCACTTCATTCAGCGCGCGGAATTCCTTCACCGTGCCATCCACACTGCGCACCGTGGCGGTCAGCAGCGTGCGGCGGCTGGTGGTGTATTTTTCGGAAAGCAGGGCATCGGCGAAGACCTCCACCTCATCGTCCGTGCAGCTCGTGAGGAAGCCCAGCGTGCCGATATTGATACCGGCCACCGGTTTGTCGGTGGGACCCAGCTTCGCCACCGCATTCAGCATGGTCCCGTCCCCGCCCAGCACCGCGATCACGTCGGAGGCGGCTGCCAGGTCCGGGCCCTCCATGCCGCCGGGCACGCCGCAGAGCGAGGCGGCCTCCCTTTCCAAAAGCGAGGCGATCCGCCGGACGGATAGCACGCCCATGAGGCGGTCCAGGGCGATCCGCGCTCCTTCCTTCTGCGTGTTGGCGATGATGCCGACGGTCATGTCCCCTCTTTCTAACGGCTGTTGGCCAGATCCGCAAGGAGAGTCCATTCCTTAACTTGCCCGGACCCCATACCCTTGCCAGATTCCGACCGTGGATGACGACAGCTCGCGGCGACCGCTGAAAACCCGCTCGACCGGATGGGCCCGGGGCATGGCAAGAGGACTCACCTCCGCCGGGATCTCGCCGAATGCCATCTCCGGCTTCAGCGTGGTGGCATCGCTGCTGGGCGGAGCCGCCTTTCTCGCCGCCTCCCGCGGCTGGCTGCCTTGGTCCGCGGGCTGGGTCGCAGGCGCGGCGATGATCCAGCTCCGCCTGCTGTGCAACCTGATGGACGGAATGGTGGCCATCGAGGGCGGGAAGAAGAGCGCCACCGGCGACCTGTGGAATGAGATCCCGGACCGGCTGGCCGATACCATCTTCCTCGTCAGTGCCGGATGGGCCATCGGCCTGCCATGGGTCGGCGCTATCGCCGCCTGGGCCTCGGTGATGACGGCCTATGCCCGCGCGATGGGAGCGGCTCTCACCGGCGGCGCGCACGATTTCTGCGGCCCCTGCGCGAAGCCCCACCGCATGGCCATCCTCACCGTGGCCGCCCTGATCACCGCCGCCGAGCCGCTGTGGAAAGGTCACGCCGAGGTGATGAAGTTCGCCATCATCCTCCTCGCCGCCGGGACCTGCCTCACCATCGTCCGCCGCATCCTGCGCCTGTCCGCAAAACTGAAGGAGGCCCGCCCATGACCGGCACCGTGCTCGCCTTCCTCGTCCGCCTCGCCACGGGCGTGCGCTTGCTCGACGACGTGCCGGAGGACGGCAAGCGCCGCATCTACTTCGCGAATCACGCGTCGCACCTCGACTTCGTGGTTATCTGGGCCGCCCTGCCCGGTCGCCAGCGCGCCTGGACCCGACCGGTCGCAGCGGCGGAGTATTGGGAGAAGAGCCCGCTGCGCCGCTGGATCGCCAGCCGCATCTTCAAGGCCGTCCTCATCCCTCGCGACCTCGCGCGGATGCGTGCCGAGGACCCGCTCGGCAAGATGCTGGAGGCCATCGGGGACGGGGCCGACCTCATCGTCTTCCCCGAGGGCACGCGCAGCGACACCGGTGCCGTGGCCCCCTTCAAGCCCGGTCTCCATCACCTCGCGACGAAGCGCCCGGACGCCCTGCTCGTGCCTGTCTTCCTCGAAAACCTGAGCCGCATCCTGCCCAAGGGCGAACTGCTGCCGCTGCCCCTGATGGGCCAGGCGGTCTTTGGCGAGCCCGTCCCCTGCCCTGCCGAGGGCGAAAGCAAGGCCGCCTTTCTCGAGCGCGCCCGCGAATCCGTCATGTGCCTCTCCCACGGTCATCTCATCCCTGCCAACGATGAAGGATCCTGAACTGCTCTACCTCGTCGGCGGCGTGGTGGCCGTGCTGCTCATCGCCACCCTCATCACCCGGATACTCATCGGGAGATCCGGCGAGACCGCGGTGCTGGTGAATCTCCGCCAGCGAGTGAACGCGTGGTGGTGGATGATGATCGTCTTCTGCTCGTCGCTCGCGCTCGGGAAGTCCGGCGTCTTCTGGTTCTACGGGCTGCTGTCCTTCCTCGCGCTGCGGGAGTTCATCACGCTCTCGCCCACCCCGCGCGGCGACCACCGCACGCTCACGTGGGTCTTCTTCCTCATCCTGCCGCTGCACTACATCTTCGCCGGGGCACCGTGGTACGGGATGTTCCTGATCTGGATCCCCGTTTACGCCTTCGTCTTCATCCCCATCCGCAGTGCGCTGGCGGGCGATACCGAGCGCTTCCTGGAGCGTACCGCACGCATCCAGTGGGGCGTGCTGACCTGCATCTACTTCCTCAGCTACCTGCCGATGCTGCTGTATCTCCCCATCGAGGGCTACCACGGACAGAATGCGAAGCTGCTCTTCTTCGTGGTGCTGGTGACGCAGATCAGCGACGTGATGCAGTACGTCTTTGGCAAGCTCTTCGGGAAGACGAAGATCGCGCCAAAGGTGAGCCCGTCGAAGACCCGCGAGGGCCTGCTCTACGGCGGCGCGGCGGCCACGCTCATCGGCACGTCCCTCTGGTGGGCCACGCCCTTCACCCCCGTGGAAGCGGCGATCATGTCCATCGTGCTCGTGGCGTCCGGATTCTTCGGCGGGCTGGTGATGTCCGCGGTGAAGCGCTCGCTCGGGGCGAAGGACTGGGGCCGCGGCATCCCGGGCCACGGCGGCGTGCTGGACCGCCTGGACTCGCTGCTCTTCGCCGGGCCGATCTTCTTCCACATCGTCGGCTACTACTTCGACACCAGCATGCACGACTCCTACCAGCAGCCGCAGTGGATGTACGATGCCCTGCGCCTGTGGATCGGGAGCTGAGGGATGGTCGCCAAAATCCTAGTCAGGCCAGGATTGACTCCCTAGGGTCGAGCTTGTGCGTCACGTCGCGGTCATCGTCGAAACATCCACCCAATACGGCAGGAATCTCATCCGGGGCATCGCCCGCTACGGCCGCCTGCATGACTGGCAGATCCACTTCGAGTATCGCGGGAAGTCCACCGCGGAGCCCGATTGGCTGGCGGACTTCAAGGGCGACGGCGTGATCACCACGAGCCCCGACCAATGCCACTCGCGCGCCCTGAAGGAGCAAGGCGTGGCCGTCTTCGACCTGCAGAGCACCATGCTCGACCCCGCCGGCGAGCACCTCATCGTGGACAGCGATCACCGCGCGGTGGGCCGGATGGCTGCCGACCACTTCATCGAAAAGGGCCACCGCCACTTCGCCTTCCTCGGCTACAGCGACCACAATGTCTCCCGCGAGCGCGAGATCGGCTTCACCGAGGCACTCGCCGCACGCGGTCACAAGCCGCACTGTCATCACACGCCCGAGAGGAAGGCGCGCAGCTTCGAGTCCCTGCAAAAGGGCGACCTCTCCTTCATCGAGTCGCTGCCAAAGCCCTGCGCGCTTTTCTGCTGCTGGGACGAGGTCGCCTTCCGCGCCGTGCAGTCGGCCATCGAGCTCCAGATCGCCGTGCCGGAAGACCTCGCCGTGCTGGGCGTGGACAATGATCCCGTCTTCTCCAGCACCTCGCGCATCCCGCTCTCCAGTATCGATCCGGATATCATCCGCATGGGCTTCCTCGCGGCATCCTGGCTCGCGGAGCTGATGTCTGGAAAGGAGCTGCAGCAGATCAAGCTGGAGCGTCTGGTGCCGCCGAAGGGACTGGTGATCCGCCAGTCCACCGCGCTCGACGCGATCGAGGATCCCGTGGTGCGGCGCTTCCTGGAGCTGCTCCGCCAGCAGCGCCCCGGCCTGCTCAGCATCGAGGAGCTGTCGCGCGACTGCCACGTCTCGCGCCGTCTGTTAGAGCAGCGGGTGAAGGCCGCCACGGGCAAGACACCACGGCAATTGCTCAGCCAGACATTGGTCGAGGGCATCCAGCGCTTCCTCTCGCAAACGGACTATACGCTCGCCCATATCGCGGACTTGCTCGGCTTCGAGCATGCGGAGCGGTTGAGTCATCTTTTTCGCAGACAGACCGGAAAGACCCCGGGCGAATACCGCAAATCCACGGGAGCTTAGGCATTTTCCCACCTTCGCAAAATCGCAAGGTGGGTTCCCGTCTTCATAATGCAGACAGTTGGTTCGGGGGATACGTTGTCTTCACCCGCTGGGAGTGCCCCTCCCAAAAAACTCGACCTCGTAACTCCTCGAACCAAACAAAACCATGTCCGTTCCTTCCGCCATCTCGTTCCCCGTGAACTCCGGCACCACGCAGCAAACCGGCACGCGCCGCTGATTGCCTGCACCCTCCCGTTTTCCGACGCCGTCCCTTTTGCCGAGGGGACGGCGTTTTTCTTGCCCTCGGATCAGGATCCGATGAAGGGCTCCGCATCGAAGAAGTCCTGGCCATGGATGATCTCCGCCAGGATGGGCACGCCGGTGAGTTGTTCGATCATGCCCTTGTTCGTGATCGCCGCGGTATCCAGCTCATCTTCGAGATGATTCATCACGAGGCCCGCGATCTCCACACCGCGCGCACGGATGGCATCCACGGTGAGGATGGTGTGGTTCAGGGCACCGAGACGATTTCCCACCACGATGATGACCGGCAGCCCGAGATCCACGGCGAAGTCCGCCATGTCATAGCCTTCCGCGAGCGGCACTCGCCAGCCGCCGACACCCTCGACGATGACTTGCGCATGGCTCGCGATGAAATCGCGCGTGGCCATCAGCAGGGCCGCCGTGTCGATCGGGCGGTTTTCCAGCATCCCGGCGACCAGCGGGGCCACCGGGGCCTTCAGCCATACCGGATTCACCTGCGCGGGCTCCAGTCCGCCAGAAGCGGCCGCCAGCTCCACGGCATCGTCGCGGTCGCCACAGCAGACCGGCTTGAAGCCGGCGGCGTCGATCCCCTCGGCGCGCAGGGCTTCCACGAGGAGGCGGGTGAAGCGGGTCTTGCCCGCGCCGGTATCCGTGCCGGTGACGAAGTAGTTCACGCCGCAGCGGTGGCCGCACGCGCGCGCACGGTCAAGGCGGATCCTCCTCGATCACCGGAATCGCCCGGGGCGGCTTGCTGCCGGGCCCGAACAATTCTCCCTGCTCCCGGAGGTGGTCCCTAATCAGAAACCAGATCGCGGTCGCCAGAAGAAGCGACACGAGCTTCGGGATCAGATTCTTTCGAAACGCCTTTTTCATTGTTGTCGTCGTTGGCCAGGAAGATGTCGGCCATCCGCTTGCGGAATTTCTCTTCGCCCAGGTTTCGCTCCAGATGGCCGTCGATGCAGATGGAAATCGCGCCGGTTTCCTCGCTGACGATCACCGCCACGCAGTCGCTTTCCTCCGTCACGCCGATGGCGGCGCGGTGGCGCAGGCCGATGGAGCGGTCCGCCAATTCACGCTGGCTGACCGGAAAGACACACGCCGCGGCAGTCACCTTCTTGTTGGAAATCACCATGCCACCATCGTGCAGCGGGGTCTTCGGGAAGAAGACGGTCATCGAGAGCTCCGGCGAAAAGTCCGCATTCAGCATCACGCCCGTCTCCTCGAAGGGCTTCAGCGTGATGTCGCGCTCGATGGCGAAGAGCGCCCCGATGCGCTTCTTCGAAAGGGCCACCACCGAGTCCTCGAAGATCTCCAGGAAGTCGAGCTGGCTCTTGTTGGAGAAGGAAAACAGGCGGCTGCTGCCCAGCTTTGCCAGCGCATTCCGCAGCTCCGGCTGGAAGATGATCGGCACCGCGAAGACCAGCAGAATGGCCGCACGGGTGACGAGCCACGAGATGACCGCGAACTCGAAGAGGCGCAGCAACAGCGTGATCGCCACCAGGATGACCACCAGGCCGACGAGGATGCGCGCCCCGCGGGTGGCCCGGAAGGCACGGAAGATCTGATAAATGGCGATCGCGAGGATCAGGATCTCGATCCCGTCGCGCCAATGTTTACTTACATTCTCCCACACCATCCCGGGCGGGATACTATGCCGGGGTCTGCCCCACTGTCATTTGCTTTTCCGCGCAGACGGAAATCAGCACGCGGATCACCAGCAGACCGGGCCTCCGACGTAGGGGCGGCTGTAGTAATAATGGCCGCCGTGGTAGTGATGGTGGTGGCCATTGTTCTCCCCGATGGCGTAGCCGACCGCCGCAGCACCGATCGCGATGGCCGCGGCGGCACCGGGATCGACGCTCTGGACCGGGCGGCCATAGGCGTCGTAGGTGGTCATGCAGGAGGTGCCGGCCAGGGCGATGACGAGGGCGGAGACTTTGAGCGGGATCGCTTTCATGAAATGGAATGCACGGGCTCAGACGGATCCTCTCAGAAAAGATTCACCCGGAGAATGCGGAATTTCCACCCTGCAGGATCGCCTCGGTCATCCGCAGCGCCTGGGTATTCGGCCGCACCTCGTGGACCCGGTGGATCATTGCCCCGGCCTCCCGCGCCCACGCGGTGATCGCCACGGTCGGCCAAGAGCGGTCCGCCAGATCGGTGCTGCCGAGCACCCGCCCAATGAAAGATTTTCGCGAAACGCCCAGCAACAGCGGACGACCGCCCACATTCAGGTTGGCCAAGGCGCGCAGCAGGGCGAGATTGTGCTCCACCGTCTTCCCGAAGCCGATCCCGGGATCGAAGCAGATCGCCTCCGCATCGATACCCGCGGCGACCAGGCTGAGGAGTCTTTCCTCAAAGAACCGCCGCACCTCCGCCACCACGTCCTCGTAATCCGGCGCCACCTGCATGGTGCGCGGGTCGCCCTGCATGTGCATCACCGCCACGCCGCAGCCGCTTTCCACGCAGACCCGCTCCATGTCCGGGTCCGCGGTCAGGCCGCTCACGTCATTCACGATGTCCGCCCCGGCTTCCAGCGCGGCGGCGGCCACGGATGCCTTCATGGTATCGATGGAGATCGCCCCGGCCCACTCCGCCCTCAGTGCCGCGATCACCGGCGCGGTCCGGGCGATTTCCTCGGCCACGGCCACCTCACCGGCACCGGGCCGGGTGGACTCTCCGCCGATGTCGATGATCGCCGCGCCGTCCGCAATCATCTGCCGGGCGTGCGCCACCGCGGCCTCGACCCCGGCGTGGCTCCCCCCGTCGGAAAAGGAGTCCGGAGTGGTATTCAGGATGCCCATGATCATTCCCCGCTGGCCCAGATCCAGCCGCGTGCGTGCCGTTTTCCACCACATGACGGGCTGGAAATGGCCACTTGCAGTGGCTCCGGCCAAGTCCTAATCTCCGCGCCCATGAACCTGAAAACCCTCGTCGCCATCGCCGCCCTCTCCTGCGGCATCGCCAGCGCCGCCGTGCCCGGCCTGGAAGTGCAAGGCCCCTACGCCAGCGTGAAGACCAACAAGGATGGCTCCCGCGAATTCTTCGAGCGGACGCGCGACATGACGGTGATCACGAAAAAGACGGTGAGCCCGGAAGGCCGCCCGGTGCTGAAGACGGTCTATCGCCTCAGCCCCGAGGGGAATCCCCTCACCTGCGATATCTTCGACGGCAAGGGAGTGCGCCTTTTCAAGTCCCGCTATGGCTACGACCCGAAGCCGGGCCTGACCTACGGCAAGCTGATCGAGGAGCAGATGTTCGATGCCCGCGTGAAGCGCACCGGCCCGGCCGGCAAGGAGATCCCGGTCCGCCGCTTCATCTACACCTACGACGCTCTCGGCAACCGCAACGCCCCGATCGCCATCACCCTCAGGCCTGGCAAGTATGCGGATGAAGTCTTCGGTCCGTCCGCCCTCGAGTTCGACCCCTTCGACGGCCAAAAGCCGGCGCCAAAGGCGAACCCGAATGCGAAGCCCGTGGGCGGTCGCTGATCTGACACCTTGTCTCACGATCGCATGGGAGCACCGGGAAAACTGCTGCTGATCGCGGCGATGGCCCTCCCCGCCGGGTATCTCGCCCTGGCGTGGTTCTCCTCGGCTCCACCCGCAGCGGTGCAGGCCACGGCCAAGCAACCGCTGCGCTCTCCTGATGTCTCCGCGGCGAATTCGTCGAAGGTTTACGAGAAGTCATTCGGCTCTGAGGGGGCCGACTTGCGGAGGGTCGTCTATCGGATCAGCGAGGCGGGCAGCCCGCTGACCTGTGAGATCTTCGATGGCAAGGGCGAGCGCTTGTTGAAGTGCCGCTTCGGCTACCATGCGAAATCCGGGCCCACCTATGGCAAGGTCGCCGAGGTGCAGATATTCAGCGCGCAACCCGGTCATCCGCTGAAGGACGTCTCGCCACTCCGGCGCATCGTTTACCCCTACGACGCGGATGGCGTCGTCTCCACGCCGGAGACCATCGACGTCCAGCAGCCCGGGGTGATCGAGGCATTGCTGGGCAGCGCTCTCACGGGCTTCAATCCCTTGACCGAATGGGAATCCGCGTCCAAGCAGGGACTCATCCGCTGACCCTGCCCCCACGACCGATTTCCACATGCGCCCCCAAACACTTCTCCCATGGCTGCTCGGTGCGGCCGTCGGCACCGCAGGCTGGATGCAGGGCCTCCAATGGCGCAGCGCGGCGAGGGTGACGGAAGGCAGGGACACGGAAGGCCAGGTCATCGCCCTCGAAAACGAGATCGCCCTGCTGAAACGCGAGAATGAAAGCCTGCGCTCGCTCGCCCAGGGTGGCGGCGAGGTGAAGGTCTCGCCGGAGTTGATCGAATTCGTCGAGAACGCCCTCGGCTTCGATTTCAAAAGCAACCCGCAGGTCCATCGCATCGCGGGCGAGGAACTGCGCGACCGCATCGTCGCCTCCATCGAGGCGCGCTACGGCCCGCACGGTCTCGACTCCCGGCAGCAGGCCTGGGCACTGATGGGCCTGCTCACGCAGGATGATCGCTTCGCCGCCCAACTCGCGGCAACGAAGTCGGTCGGCGCGCGCTCGTGGTTCGATGAGCAGAGCGGCGAAGGCTGGGTGACGGACCGCTTCGACCCGCAGGCCGTGCCGGATCAGGCTGCATTGATCCGCGCGCTGTGCCGCATCCTCATCCACCAGCACTACCCGCCCGCCCCCGGCTGGCCCGGTGATGAAGCCGCGCTCTGCCGCGAGGCGATCCATCACGGCGCGGCGATGGCGGTGGAGAATCGCTTTCTTGCCCGCCAGGCGCTCGGCACCGGTTTCACGGGGCTGACGGACAACGCCGAGGCGCGCGAGTTGATGGCAAACCTGCCCGCATTCGTCAGGGGCATCGCCACCTTTCCCTCCGTCCTCGGCGTGCCGCGGGCGGGTCGCCTGATGGATCAGGAAGAGATCTTGTCCGCCTTTCACAAGCCACCCGTGCTGACCGCCGACTTCTTCCCCGAGCACGAGGGCATCGAGGCGCTGCCCGTGGAGCTGCCGGAGACGACCGGCAACATGCTCGTGGAAGAAAGCGCGGGCATGCTGGGCCTGAAGCTTTGGCTCGAACCGCTCGGCGAAGAATTCTCCAAGCTGGGCGATGCGTGGCGCGGCGACCGCTTCCGCCTCAGCGCGACGAATGACGTGGACATGCACCTGACGTGGGACATCCGCTTTGACTCGGAGAAGTCCGCAGACGACTTCGCCACGGCCGCGGCAGATCTCGTCTCGTCGCTCGCCGGCACGGATGAACCACCGGCCATAGGCACGGCGGTCACCACCCCCGAGGGGCGCAAGATCACTCTGCTCCGCCCGGCGCCGGACACGGTGCGGCTGCTCAACCAGGTGCCATGAACATCGAGCCGCCGCCGTTGCCGCCGCGCCTGGAGCCCCCTCCCCTGCCCGAGCGGAAAAAACGGCGTCGCCCCTACGGTCTCCTGCTCCTCCCGCTCGCGGCGCTCGTCGCCCTGTATGTCGGGCCGCTGCGCGTGGAGGTGGATTTCACCGACGATGCGGGACGCGTGCCAGCACCCTTCGAGGTCACCCTGAGGACCGTGGGGTTCGAGAAGAAGGTGCTCACGGAAAACGGCCGCGTGAACGTGCTGCGCGGCCTCTGGCGAGAGATCGAGGTCACCGACGACTACTATATCCGTAGTAACCACCCCGTCCGCGGCGGCAGCATGCGGCTCGTCGCCGAGAGGAACACCATCCTCAAGCTCCGCCACGCCGCCACCGGCCAACCCTCCGTTCCCCAGCGTGGCGACCCCGATCCCCGGCAAGACCGGGAGAGGTGAGCACGACTGAGCAACCAAACTTCCGCCCACCTCGATCCGAGCGGAAAACAAAAACGCCCGCCTGCGTTTCCACAGGCGGGCGTTGGTTTGACTGGTATCTCGGTCAGACGCCGGCGTTGTCCGGTTCGGCCTGGGTGCCGATGGTCTCGAAGACCATCTCTTCCTTGCCTTCCGGGCACATGACCTTGGCGGTGTCGCCGGGCTTCACGTCGCCGCGGAGCAGGGCCTCGGCGAGCGGGTCTTCCAGGTAGCGCTCCACCGCGCGGCGCATCGGACGTGCACCGTAGGATGGGTCGTAGCCCTTCTTGACCAGCAGGTCGCGGGCGCTGGCATCGAGTTCGATGGTGATCTCCTTCTCGCGCAGGCGCTTGACCAGCTTGTTGATCTCGAGGTCCACGATCTTGTCGAGGTCCTTCTTCTCCAGCATGTGGAAGACGACGAGGTCATCGAGGCGGTTCAGGAACTCCGGTTTGAAGTAGCGCTTCGATTCCTCGAGGATCTTCTCCTTCATGCCCTCGAAGTCGGAGTCGTCCGCCGACATTGCACCGAAGCCGAGCGAGGTCTGACGCTTGATGGTCGAGGCACCCACGTTCGACGTGAGGATGATGATCGTGTTGCGGAAGTCGATCTTGCGACCCAGCGAGTCCGTCACCATGCCCTCTTCCAAGATCTGGAGGAGCAGGTTCATGACGTCCGGGTGTGCCTTCTCGATCTCGTCGAAGAGCACCACGGAGTAAGGCCGGCGGCGGACGGCTTCGGAAAGCTGGCCACCTTCCTCATAGCCGACATAGCCCGGAGGCGATCCGATCAGGCGGCTTGAGGTGAACTTCTCCATGTACTCCGACATGTCGATCTGGATGAGCGCGTCCGCATCGCCGAACATGAACTCGGCGAGGTTGCGGGCGAGATACGTCTTGCCGACACCGGTGGGGCCGAGGAAGAGGAACGAGCCGATCGGGCGGCGCGGGTCCTTCAGGTCGGCACGCGAGCGGCGCAGGGCCTTCGAGATGGCTTTCACCGCCTCGTCCTGACCGATCACGCGGCCTTCCAGCTCGCCTTCCATCTTGAGCAGCTTCTCGGCTTCCTTCTCCTCCATGCGGCGGAGCGGGACGCCGGTCCACTTCGAGACCACGGCCATGATGTCCTCGTCACCCACTTCGACGACGGTTTCCTCGGACTTCGAGCGCCAGTTCTTCAGCGTCTCCTCGAGCGACTTCTTGATGTGCTTCTCCTTGTCGCGCAAGGAAGCGGCCTTCTCGAAATCCTGCTCGCCGATCGCGCCGATCTTCTCGCGGTTCACCTGTTCGATGTCCGCTTCGAGCTGCTTGATTTCCGGCGGGCGCGTCATGGTGCCGATGCGGGCGCGGGCGCCTGCCTCGTCGAGCACGTCGATCGCCTTGTCCGGCAGATAGCGTCCGGTGAGATAGCGCGAGGTGAGCTTCACCGAGGCCTCGACGGCTTCCGGCGTGAACTTCGCCTTGTGGTGAGCCTCGTACTTCTCCTGCAGGCCCTGCATGATCTTGATGGCATCCTCCACGGAAGGCTCTTCCACCTTCACCTGCTGGAAGCGGCGCTCGAGGGCGGCGTCCTTCTCGATGTACTTGCGATACTCGTTCAGGGTAGTCGCACCCACCACCTGCAGCTCCGAGCGGGAAAGCGCGGGCTTGATGATATTGGAAGCATCCATCGCTCCCTCGGCCGAGCCGGCACCCACGATGGTGTGCAGCTCGTCGATGAAGAGGATGACGTTCTTCACCTTGCGGATCTCGTCCATCACCGCCTTGATGCGCTCCTCGAACTGGCCGCGATACTTCGTGCCAGCCACCATGAGGGCGAGGTCTAGGGTGATGACCTTCTTGTCGCGCAGGATCTCCGGCACGTTGCCCGAGGCGATCTCCTGGGCGAGGCCTTCGACGATGGCAGTCTTGCCAACGCCAGCCTCACCGATGAGCACCGGGTTGTTCTTCGTGCGGCGGCACAGGATCTGGATGACGCGCTCGATCTCCGACTCACGACCGATCACGGGATCGAGCTCATGGTCGCGGGCGAGCTTGGTCAGGTCGCGGCCGAATGCGCGGAGTGCCGGGGTCTTGGTCTTGCCCTCGGACTCCTGCTCTTCGCCACCTTCCTGTCCTTCGTCCTCGAAGTTTTCGTCCTCGTCGTCGTCCGAATCATCATCGTCGTCGTCCGGGGTGAAATTCGGGTCGATCTCGGCAAGGATCTCGTTGCGGGTGCGCTGGATATCCACGTCCATGCGGCGCAGGACGCGGGCGGCCACGCCTTCACCCTCGCGCAGCAGGCCGAGCAAGATGTGCTCGGTGCCCACGTAGCTGTGGTTCAGGGCCTTGGCTTCCTTGTTGGCCAGCGCGAGCACCTTCTTCACGCGGGGCGTGTAGGGGATGCTGCCGGAAATCTTCTGGCCGGTGCCGGTGCCGACTTCCTTTTCGACCTCCATGCGGACGCTTTCGAGATCGAGTCCCATGCGTTCCAGCACATTGACCGCCACTCCCTGACCGAGCTTGATGAGGCCGAGCAGGAGATGCTCGGTGCCCACGTAGCTGTGGTTGAAGCGGTCGGCCTCCTTTCGCGCGAGGGCCAGGACCTGTTGGGCTCTGGGAGTGAAGTTATTCATAAAATTTCAGGGTCTGGGTCGGACTCGTCCTTCTTTCTCGTAGAACGAATATCAGGGGCTTCGAGGCTTTGCAACCGGCCGCGCACGATTTCCGCTCGGATGGAGTCGCGCTCTTCCGGTGATAGCTTCCTGCCACTGTGTAGCTGGAGGTGTGCCGGTTGAATGTCCATCAGCAGGGCATCGCAGGTTTTGACCGTATCCTGGGGCAGGAAACCGAGGTCGCCACCCAGGCGAAGCAGGGAAAGATGTGTCAGAGCTTCCTTGGAATCAATGATCCACGCATGTCGCAGGACCCCGTAGGCGCGACCGATCTTGTCGCTGACCATGGCCGGATCATCCTCGAGCAACTTGTCGCGGGCATTGCGCTCATGTGTCGCAACCTGGGCGATTACGCGCTCCAGCCTGCGTAAAATTGTCTCTTCGCTCTCGCCCAGCGTGGACTGGTTCGAGATCTGGAAAAGGTTTCCAAGCGACTCGGTGCCCTCACCGTAGAGCCCGCGCACGGCGAGGCCGATCTTGTTCACCGCCTGCAAGACCTGGCCGATCTGGTCGCTCAGGACGAGCGCCGGCAGATGCAGCATCGCCGAGGCCCGCAGGCCCGTGCCGAGATTCGTCGGGCAAGTGGTCAGATAGCCCAGCTCGTGGTCGAAGGCGAGTTCGAGCGAGTTTTCAAGATCATCGTCGATCGCCGACAGCGCCTCGAAGGCACCACGGAGCGACATGCCGGGGCGGATCGCCTGCATCCGCAGGTGATCCTCCTCATTCAGCATCAGGGCGATCGACTGGCGGCGCTCGATGACGGCAGCGCTCCCCTCCCCGCGTGCGGCGTGCTCGCGGCTGATGAGGTGACGCTCGACCAGCACCTGCTTCTGGACGGAATTCAGATCGTCCAGCTCCTGGGAAAAGGCGTCCTTCATGCAAGGCAGCGCCTCGACGGCGGGCCGCATGATTTCCAGCGCATGGCGGCGCTGCTCCTTCTTCGCCCAGCCGGGGAAAGCCTCCCCGCGGAGATTGCGCGCGAGCCGGATGCGGGACGTCAGCACGATGGCATTGTCAGCGCCCTCGCCGGTCATCCAGTCGGCGGGGTTCTTGATGAGAGTGGTGAAGCGCATCATGGCGGTCAGTCGTTGGACTCCGGGGTGGCACGGACCTCGATCTGGCGGATCTCGTCGCGCAGGCCAGCGGCTTCCTCGTAATTTTCAGAGGTGATGGCCTGGTCGAGCTTCCCGCGAAGTTCCTCCAGCCGCTGGGTGCGCTCGTGGAGCTCCATCATGCCCGCGGGCACCTTGCCGCAGTGTTTGAAGCCCTTGTGCATGCCGCGGAGCATCTGGTTCACGTCCTCGCGGAAGGTGTCGTAGCAATCCGCGCAACCGAAGCGGCGGATGCGGCGCAGGTCTTCCAACGTGAACCCGCAATTCGGGCATCGGCGGCCGCTGCCCGCCACCGTGGGGGCGGACGGCACCACCTTGCCGGGAGTCTTGCCCAGCAGCATCTCCGCCAAGGCGAAGCCCGTCGGATCGGTCACTCCCTTCTCCTTGGCGCAATCGTCGCAAAGGGCAATTTTCTTGATTTGCCCGCCCACCAGTTGGGTGAGGTGCACCTTTGCATGCTTGCCGCAGATGTCGCAGTCCATGAACGGGGAAAGGCTACGAGTGCGAATGCAGAATGCGAAAGGAAATCTCCCGCCACTGCTCGATTTTCCGGCATCGGGAAAGATCACCGGAGGCCCGCCATTTAGGGAGAGAACCGGCCCAAACAGTCACAGATGAGCTGAACGCCGGAAACAGAAGTCCGGCATCCTGTGAATCAGGTCATTCCAACTCTCCGGCCAACTTCAAAAACTCGGACCTGACCGCCGGAGAAACACGAAACCCCGCCCGCTCGGTAAGTTCGCCCAAGATTGGCTTCAGTGAGCCCAGCAATCCGGCAGCTTTCGCCTGCAGCAGCACACCGAGGAGTCCTGTCGATCGCAGACCAAGCCTGTCCGCCGCGATTCTGCCCTTGCGTTCATCAATGAGCAGAAGATCGGCACTCAATTCGCTGGCCAGAACGATTGCCTCGGCCTCGCCTGGATCCAATTCCGACTCCAGGCTCAAGACTGCATCCAGATCGACCGGTTTCATCACCGTCACGAAGTCCGGAATGTCCCGGTGCCAGTTCAGAAGCTCATTCTCCACGGCTGGAGGAATCGTGACCCCACCAAACAGAGACTCAAGAACGCTCTCTCGCCCAATCGAGATCAGGTTGCTGATCGCCGATGTGTCAGCCACGACAATCATGGAAAACCCAGCCCGCGAAGCGCCTCCACGTCCGCGCGAAGGTCTGCGACCTCATAGTCAACCGTCACGCCGCGCTTGCCCAGTTCACGCTGGAATTCGGGGCGGGATAATCCGGCCAACCGGGCGGCTTTCCCCATGCTCGCCTTGCGATCCCGATACAGCGCCACTGCCACCTCGAGCTTCGCCAGCTCGGGTGTCAGCCCTGTTCCTTCCAAGACAGAATCCGGCAATTCCACTTGCACAAAAAAACGGTATCATGTGCCCGGCACGGACACAAGATACCGTTCGATTGAAGAAATCCCCGCGATCAGTCGATCGGGGTGCCGGTGGAACCTGCCAGTTCCTTGAAGGCGGCGATGAAGCGCTTCGTGATCTCGCCGGGCTTGCCGGTGCCGATCACGCGGCGGTCGTAGGCGACCACCGGGATGACCTCGGCGGCGGTGCCGGTGAGGAAGAATTCGTCGCAGATGTAGAGGTCGTAGCGGGTCAGCGACTTCTCCACCGTCGGCACGCCGAGCTGGTCGGCCAGTTCCAGGATCACGCGGCGGGTCACGCCGTCGAGGGCACCGTCGCTCACCAGCGGCGTATAGAGGACGCCGTCGCGCAGGATGAAGATATTGTCGCCGGTGCACTCGGCGACGTAGCCCTGCTCGTTGAGCATCACGGCTTCCAGCGCGTCGGCCTGGATGGCCTCCACCTTGGCCATGATGTTATTCAAGTAGTTCAGCGACTTCACCTGCGGCATCAGCGCGGCGGGTGCCGGGCGGCGGGTGGCACAGGTGATCACGGACAGGCCGTTTTCATAGTGTTCCTGCGGATAGAGGCTGATGGTGCCGGCGATGATGAACATGCTGGCGCGCTTGCAGAGGTAGGGATTCAGGCCCAGACCGCCGGAGCCGCGGGTGACCACGAGGCGGATGTAGCCGTCGTCGAGGCCGTTGGCTGCCACGGTCTCCACGACGAACTTGCAGACTTCCTCCGGCGTCCATGGCAGCTCCAGCACGATGGCGCGGGCGGACTCGAAGAGGCGCTTGATGTGTTCCTCAAGGCGGAAGACCCGCCGGTTGTAGAAGCGGATGCCTTCAAAGACACCGTCACCGTAAAGCAAGCCGTGATCGAACACGGAAATTTTCGCCGCGGATTCGTCCACCAATTCGCCGTCGAGCCAGATTTTCATGGGAAAAGAGGGTGCAGCGTAGGCCCGCACGGCAGGCTGGCAAGTATCTCGTGAGAGAGGTGCGGCATCCGTCACCCGATCGCAACATCGGCACTAAGGCCTCTCCGCCTCTTTCCCACCGGGGGCCGCCCTCTTCACGTCGGTGAGCACGGACCAATCCACCGACCCTTGGTCGAGCCGCTGCAACTCGCTGGCATAGACCGCGTCGTCGTTCTTCGGGTCCATCTCGGCGGCGAGTTCGGTGAAGACCTTGGAGAGCAGCAGGTTCTCTGCCCCGCCCTGCTCCTTCAGCACCTGGCCGCGGGTGAATAGCAGGCCGGCCAAAACCTGCGGGCGGTAGTTCTCGGGATCCGCCTCGGGGACGATTCCCCGGTTGAGCTGGAAGCTCAGCACCAGCGCCTTGCGGTTCCGCGGCGCGAGGTGCAGGGACAGGGCGATGAGCCGCCGTCCTTCACTGAGCGAGGCGGCACTCGCCTTCGCCGCGGCGATCCGGTTGGCGGCGTAGCCCGCGAGATTGTCGGCATACTGTTCGCGCTCGCGGTCGAGCATGCCGAGCTGATCGGTGAAGGCTCCGGCACCGATCACCGGGGGCTTCCAGTCAAACTTCGCCTTCTCCTCCGCGGCACCGGTAATAGCGGCGAGACCGAGAAAACAGGCGACGACTTGCCAGCGGACATTCACGACGGCTAGACTTCTGTTGCTGCCAGCCCAATGCAAGAGACAACTCCCGCCAAGTCCGCCCTGCGCCGCGTTCTGCGCGCAAATCGTCCCGAGCTGGACGCCCAGCTCGGGCAATCGGCGGCGATCCGTGGCCATCTTGCCCATTGGCTGGCCCTGCATCCGGCCAAGACCATCGCCGCCTTCGTCGCCATCCCAGGCGAGGTTTTCCTGCTGCCCCTCATCGCGGAATTGCAGGATCGCCGCTGGGTGCTGCCGCGGATCGAGGGCGAGACAATGAAATTCCATCTCGTGGATGCGGCGATGCCGAGGCTGCACCCCGGCCCCTTCGGCCTCGCGGAACCGATGCATGACTCACCGGTCGTGCCAATCGATGAAATCGAGCTCTTCCTCTGCCCCGGCATGGCCTTCACCCGCAGCGGCAAGCGCATCGGCCGCGGCAAGGGCTACTACGACCGGGCGCTCGCCGGGTCCCGTTCGGAATCCCTGAGAGCCGGCGTTTGTTTCCGCGAGCAGGTCCTCCCGGAACTCCCCACCGACCCGCACGACCTGCCGATGCATTTCCTCGCGACGCCCGATGGCGTCCACGATTGCTCGGAACGCCCGGCTTGAATCACCTCAGCGGCCGATCCGACACGCCCCGACCTGCTCATTGCCGCCGAGGGTGATCACCAGCGCCTCCTCGGCATCGCCGCGACGCAGGCGCTCCACCGCTGCAACGAGCTGGTGCCCGGCGGACGCGCCGAAACAATCTCCCAGCACCGGCTTCACCGACACCCGCGGACCTGACCACGAGGCAAAGGCGACCTCTTCCGGAGCATCAAAGCGACCGACACCGCTGCGGCTATCGGCCAGCAAGGTCCTACCGTCATCGCTTGCTCCGGAGGCTTCGGCAGCTTCCTTCAGCGCATGCTCCCGCCCGACACCGGGACCCAGCGGGACGGGATCGGGGATGGAAAGCAAGCGCGGGCCTTCCTCGGCGATTTCCAGGTAAAGCGCGGCCGCGCCCTCCGCAGGGATCGCCGCATCCGAGTAGAGCCGCAGGCCCTCGGCACTCAGCCAATCAATTTCCTCCGGTGCCACCACGAGCACGCCATCGCAATCGCCACGCAGCAGCCATTCGGTCGCGATCTCCAGCGCGGTGTAGATTTCCGCACCATCGCCAATGATCGTGTCGTTCGGCGCGGTCGAATTGAAGAGCGCGGAAAGATGGCTGGAGGGTGCATTGAAAACGGTCTCCGGGAAAAGGATCGGGCTCGCCACGGCAGGGTCCGTGAGGACTTCGCCGAAAAAGCGGTTCGAGTAGTTCACGCAGCCATTGAAGAGCGAGCAGACGACCCCCAGCCGGATCTCCCCGGACGATGCCTTCGCCACGCGGTCCGGCCCCAGCGCCTCCATCGCGGCGGCGGCGGCGAACTTCGAAATCGGGCTCACCCGGCGCAGACGAGGGCTCTTCGGCAAGGTGGACGGCGCGGCAGGCACCCGCAGCACGGGCGTGGTCGCCGCCGATCCATCGGCCCTCTCGCGGGACAGCTCGGAAAGCTCCGGGCGGACTCCGGAATCCAGCGCCTCCATCAGCGCCGCCGTCCCCCACCCCGCAGCGCTGACAGCTCCCGTGCCGGTGATACGGATCATGGGCAAACCTCCATTTCGTCGCGGGAAGTTGAACCGCCAAGACGCCAAGTTCGCAAAGACTCGGAAACTTGGCGCTCTTGGCGTCTTGGCGGTTCCATTTCTCGAATCATCACAAACCGTCTCGTTGGAAAATCAGCGTGGCATTCGCTCCGCCGAAGCCGAAGGAATTCGTCAGCACGGTCGTCACCGGCACCTCGCGCGGTTGCTGGACAAGATCGAATTCTACCACAGGATCGATCTCGCGGACATTGAGGCTCGCGGGCAGGAATTGATCCCGCAGCGTGAGCAGGCAGATCACCGACTCCACCGAACCGGCTCCGCCTAACAGGTGACCGATCGCCGACTTAGTGGACGAGACCTTGATCTTTCCGACCGACTCCCCCGCCCAGCGAGAGATGGCGCGCGCCTCGGCCACGTCATTGAGCGGCGTGCCGGTGCCGTGGGAATTGATGTAGTCGATCTGCTCAGGTTCCAGCCCGGCGGCACGCGTCGCCTTGTCCATCGTCGTCAGGGCGGCATCGCCCTCGGGATGCGGTTGCGTGAGGTGATGGATGTCGGTGGCGGCAGCGTAGGAAAGCACGCAGGCAAGCACGTCCGCACCGCGGGCCCTCGCCGACTCCAGCGACTCCACGATGACGAAGCCCGCCCCCTCGCCCAGCGCGAGGCCGTCGCGCGCGGCATCGAAAGGCCGCGGAATGCCGCTCGCCGATAGCGCCTGGAGCGAATCGAAGCCCGCGAAAACAAGCTGGCAGAGAGCATCGTAGCCACCCGCCAGAACGCGCTCGGCCTTCCCCTCGGAAACCATCTGGAAGGCGTGGCCGATGGCATTCGCGCCGGACGCGCAGGCATTCGAGACGATGCGCAGCGGACCGCGGACACCGAGCGAGCGCATCATTTCCATCATCTGGAACTGCGGCTGATAGGTCTCCACGCGGGTGAGCTGTCCGCGGCGGGAGGCATTCGCGATCGACTGGAGGTAATACTTCTCACCCACCGGCATCGCTGCCGCCGAGGTGCCGATCACCACCGGCATGTCGCCGCCGGTGAGGCCCGCGGTGTCCAGCGCCTCGCGGGCCGCGAGCCACGCCATGCGGCTGCCGCGGTCCATGCGCTGCCAGGATTTCGCGGAAACTCCCGGAACTCTGCCGGGAAGCTCCGCCACACCGGCGGTGCCGACGCGCTGGCGCGACACATCGAAAAGGTCCACCGGGCGGAATGCGGTCCGTCCCGCGCGGAAGCCTGCGGAATTCTCCGCCAGGTCCGCGCCCATCGGCGTGAAGATCCCGGCACCGGTGATGGCGACGGGGCGCAGGGCGGAGACTGGGGGTTGATCGGCTCGGAATGCCACCGGCGGCAGCTAGGCAATAGCGCCGCCGGTTGTCAAACAGTGTAGGCCCCCGATGACATCGGGCCGGTCTAACCGTGCACCAGTTGACCGGTCACTTCCGGCTCCTCGATATCCTCGTGCGCGGAGTGCTTCGCCGCGATGATAGAGTAGAAGGCGGGCACCACGAAGAGCGTGAAGAGCGTCCCGACGATCATGCCCGCCACGAGGACGATGCCGATGCTGTTCCGCGACTCCGCACCCGCACCGGTCACGAAGATCAGCGGCGCGTGGCCGAAGACCGTGGCCGCGGTGGTCATCAGCACGGGACGCAGACGGGTCAGCGCGGCCTCGCGCAGGGCGGCCACTTTCTCCAGTCCCTTCGCCTGCAGCTCGTTGGCGAATTCCACGATCAGGATGCCGTTCTTCGCAATGAGGCCGACCAGCGTGATCAGACCGACCTGCGAGTAGATATTGATCGTGGTGAAGCCCATGAAGGTGAAGATCAGCGCGCCGGAAATCGCCAGCGGCACGGAGCCGAGCAGGATGATCAGCGGATCGCGGAAGCTGTGGAACTGCGCCGCGAGCACCAGGTAGATCAGCACCACCGCGAAGCCGAGCGTGACGACCAGCGCCGAGCCTTCCTTCCGGATCTGGCGGGACTCGCCCGCATGGTCGAGGGTCACGCCCGGCGGGCTTACCTTCTTCGCCGCATCTTCCAGGACGCTCAGGCCGGCCTCCTTCGTGATGCCAGGCTGCACGCCGCCGAAGATCTTCACGGAGTTCCGCTGCTGGAAGCGGTTCAGCGTGCGCGGGGACGTGGTCGATTCCAAGCTGGTGAAAGTGGACACCGGCACCAGGTCGCCATCGGGCGTCTTGATCTTCAGGTCGAGCAGCGGCCCCACCGTCGCGCGGTCGCTGTCGCCGAGCTGCGGGATGACCTTGTAGCTGCGGTCGAAGTAGTTGAAGCGGTTCACATACGCACCACCGAGCAGCGTGCCGAGTTCCTGGCCGACACCGGCGAGATCGAGACCCAGGTCGGCGAGGCGCTCGCGGTCGATGACCACACGGGCCTCGGGACGGTCGATCTTCAGGTCGGTGTCCACGTAGAGGAACTTGCCGCTCTGGAAGCCCGCGCCGATCACCTGCTGGGCGGTCTGGATCAGCTCCTCGACCGGTCCGTCCGTCTGGAGGACCAGCTCGACATCGTACTGTCCGGGCGTCGGCAGCGAGGGATCGAGGCGCGGGAAGATGCGCAGGCCGGGGACCTGGGAAACGGCACCGAAGACCTCGCCATACATCTCCTCCGTGGTGCGCTCGCGTTCTCCCCATGGCTTCGTCGCCATGCCGCCAAAGCCACCCCACCCCGCGGTGAGCGACCACATGTAGTCGGTCTCGGGGAAGGAGGTCACCTTCTTCACCAGCTCCAGCGACTCGCGGTTCGCGGCCTCGATGGTCGCGTCCGGCGGAGTGTCTAGGAAGAGGCTGATGTGGCTCTGGTCCTCCACGGGCGCGAGCTCGCTCTCCGACATGAGGTAGAAGGGATAGGCCGCGAACATGATGACGACCGCGACACCGACGATGACCCAGCGGATCGCCAGCGCGCCATCCAGCGCCACCGCGTAAGCGGCCTTCACGCGATCGAAGGCGGCATTGACCAGACGGGTGAGCCGGCCTTCCTGACCCTGCGGGTGGATGAAGCGCGAGCTCATGACCGGCGAGAGCGTCAGGGCCACGAAGCCCGATACTATGACCGCCGCCGCGAGCGTGATCGCGAACTCGAGGAACAGCGAACCGGTGAGACCACCCTGGAAACCGATCGGTGCATAGACCGCGGCAAGCGTGATGGTCATCGCGATGACCGGCCCCTTCAGCTCCCGCGCACCGATGAGCGCGGCCTGGATGCGTGACTTCCCTTCGCGCACGTGGCGCTCGACGTTTTCCACCACCACGATGGCGTCATCGACCACCAGGCCGACCGAAAGCACGATGGCCAGGATAGTGAGCAGGTTCAGGCTGAAGCCGCACGCCAGCATGATCGCCGCCGTGCCGATCAGCGAGATGGGCATCGCGATCAGCGGCACCAGCGCCGTGCGGATGGAGCCCATGAAGATGAAGACCGCGAGACCCACGATGAGGATGGTCTCCGCGAGCGTCTTGCTGATTTCCTTCAGCGCCTCGCGCATGAACATCGTGCCGTCGTAG
Organism: Luteolibacter flavescens; assembly: GCF_025950085.1. Taxonomy (NCBI): domain Bacteria; kingdom Pseudomonadati; phylum Verrucomicrobiota; class Verrucomicrobiia; order Verrucomicrobiales; family Verrucomicrobiaceae; genus Neoluteolibacter; species Neoluteolibacter flavescens. The sequence goes on along the minus strand of NZ_JAPDDS010000007.1, from coordinate 3,126 downwards.
GCGAGGTTCATCTCGATGTCGTCCGGCAGCGTCGGGCGGATGCGGTCCATCTCGGCATTGAGCGCCTTGGCCACATCGATTTCGTTCGAGCCGACCAGCGGCCAGATGCCGAGATACACGCCTTCCTTCTCGCTGTGCTTCGCGATGTAGTCCGGCTCCTCGGCTCCCAGCTCCACCTTCGCCACGTCGGTCAGGCGGACGATGGCTCCGTCGCGCTCGACCACGATCAGCTTCTCGAAGTCATCGGTGGAGCGCAGGTCGGTATTCGCCAGCAGGTTCACCTCGACGAGGTTGCCCTTCGTCCGGCCGACCGCTGCAAGGTAGTTGTTCCGCTGGAGCGCCAGATGGACGTCGCCGGGCGTGAGGTTCAGCGCGGCCAAGCGCTCGGGATCGATCCAGATGCGCATCGCGATCTGGCGACCGCCTTCCACCGTCACACGCTGCACGCCGGGCAGCGTGGCGAACTGCGGCTGGAGCGAACGCGTCAGCCAGTCCGTGACCGCGGAAACGCTGCGCTCCTGCGAGGTGAAGCTGAGATAGAAGGTCGCATAAGGCCTGTCCGCCCGCTGGATCTCCACCATCGGCGGCTCGGCATCCTGCGGCAGCTCGGCACGGACCTGCTGGAGACGCGCGCTGATCTCCGCGAGGGCCGCGGTCGTGTCGTGATTCAGCTTCAGCCGCACGGTCACAGTGCTGACCCCGGCACGGCTGGTGGATTCCACATGGTCCACCCCGCCAATCTGCGAGACGACCCGCTCGATGGGCGTGGTGAGGAAGCCGCGGACCGTCTCCGCGCTGGCCCCGTAGTAGAGCGTGGTGACGAGCACCGAGGAGCTTTCCAGCTTCGGGAACTGCTGCACCGGCAGCGAGCCGATCGCGCGCCATCCCACGAGGACGATCACGAGATTGACCACGATGGCGAGCACCGGGTGCTTGATGAAGATATCGGTGAAGGAGCGCATGGCGCGATGGGGAGAATTGCTTATTGGCCCTGCTTGGGCGCATTGCCTGCGTCGGCGACGAGCACGCCTTCGCGCAGCTTGAAGGAGCCAGAGGATGCGACGGGATCACCCGCGGCAAGTCCGCTCTCGACGATGACCTCGTCGCCGAGCACGGCCCCGCTTTTCACGAGGCGCATCGAGGCGCGGGGCTTGCCCTCCTTGTCGGGGGCGACGGTGAAGACGTGATCTCCCTCCGGACCGCGGCGCAGCGCACTGACGGGAATGGCGACGACCTTCCGCGTCTCTCCCACGGGGACACGCACCTGGACGGACGCGCCCGGCGATGGGATCTTGGAAGCATCCGCCACCTTCGCGCGGATGTGGGCGTTGCGCGTCGCGCGGTCGATGCGGGCGTCGAGCGCCACGATGGTGGCTTGCACGGGTGCGTCCTTGTTGAGGCCAACGACCTCGACGATATCCCCCTCGCGAAGTCCTGCGGCGACGTTTTGCGTGACCGTGAAGTCCACGTGCGCGGCCTCGTCCACGCCCTGCAGCGTGGTCAATTCCGTGCCCTCCACCAGATACTGGCCGGGATGCACGTCCGAAAGACCGATGCGGGCGCGGAAAGGCGCGCGGATAATCTTGCGGGCGATCATCGCCTTCGTCCGCTCCATCTGGGCGAGTGCCACATCGTGCTCCGCCTTCGCCTGATCGAGATCCTTCTTGGAAGTCGCGCTGCTGGACACGAGCGACTCGACACGGCGCAGCGTAGCCTCGGCGAGCGCGGCCTGGGCCTGCTGCGCTTTCAGCTCGGCCTCTTCCACCGAGACGTCCAGCGCAACGAGTTCGGTGCCTGCGTCGATCACCTTGCCGGGCGTCAGCTCGACGCGCTCGACGGTGCCAGCGAGTTCATTCTTCAGGGTAACGGAGCGCAGCGCCAGCACGGTGCCGACGGCAGTGGTGGTCCGCCGGTGCTCGACCTCGCGGGCGGGTCGCACGATCACCGCCTCCATCTGCTCCGGCATCATCGCTGCCTCGGCCATGGATTCTTCGATGTCCGCCTTCTTCCAAGCAGCGAGGCCGAAGCCGGTGCCTGCCACCGCGCCGATCAGCACGAGTGACCCGATCCAATGGGATGCCTTCATGGTTTCTGATGAGTAGTCGTTTCAGGTTCGCCGTTCTTGGAACGTTCGATGGCGCGGCCAAGTGCGCCCTCCAGCACGGCGCGCATGCGGTCGAGGTCCGCCTGGCATACCGGGCGCAGTCGCAGCACCCAGTACAGCCACAGGCCGTCGATCGCGGTCGCAAGGGTCTCGGCCACGCCGTCGGGCAGGCCGTCCGCCTGCAGGTAGGCGTAGAGTTCCTGGTAGGCCTCCTGCATCGGCTTCACCAGTTCCGGGTTCATCGCAAGCGCGGCGAAGACGGATGAAAAGGAGCGGCGGAGTTCCTCGGTCCAGGACTGGGCATCGGTGAAGCACCCCTGCAAGAGCCCGCGGACCATGCGGCCCGGACCCGGTTCGGCATTCTCGTAGGATGTGGTGAAGTGGTGCCGCCAGCCGTCCGCGGCGCGGCGGACCATGGCCTCGATGAGTTGCTCCTTGTTCGTGAAATAATGGAGCAGCCCGCCCTTGCTGACGCCCGCCTCGGCGGCCACCGCATCGAAGGTGAGCTTCGACACACCTTCACGCGCCGCCACGGTTTCTGCCGCGTCGAGAAGGAGGTCCCGGGGCGATGATGAGGTGAGCTTTCCCATGCCGGGCGGCATCCAAACCGTCCAGACGGTCGGAGTCAAACCGTCCGGACGGTCGGGTGCATAAATCTCTGTCATGCAGCGCATTCACCCTCTCCGACGAATGAGCCGGGCGAAATGTGACAGGCGGATCAAAAATTTCCCCCCGCTGGGAGCGCGGAGCCACTGGCCCGCAGAAGCACCTCAGGGCATTCGCTTCATAAATCGGTCCGTACAGCTCACCCGACGCGCTCTCCGACCGTCAAAAGAGAGCATCCCGTGGACCCGACTTCCTCGAATTGAGAAACGGAGAAGGCGGGCCCATTTCCTCCAGCTAGAAACGTCAGCCGCCTCCGTCGCTTCTGCGGGCCAGTGGCTCTGTATAGACCGGGGACATAGGTAGCAGGTGTTCGGGGACATGGGTTACACCTTCAAGGAGGAGGAAACCATGCCTTG
>NZ_JAPDDS010000005.1:300000-447913 GCF_025950085.1 Luteolibacter flavescens | reverse complement strand
GGAGGGCGGAGGGCGGAGGGCGGAGGGCGGAGGGCGGAGGGCGGAGGGCGGAGGGCGGAGGGCGGAGGGCGGAGGGCGGAGGGCAGAGGGCAGAGGGCAGAGGGCAGAGGGCAGAGGGCAGAGGGCAGAGGGCAGAGGGCAGAGGGCACAGTCAGGACATGGGGACACGGTGCGGGTTACCCACGTCTTGAATCTGGACCGACGAACCGGACAGGGGTGGATCTTATGGCGGGGTCCGTTGATCGGGTTCTTCAGGGCCAAAGGCCCGGCCATCCCTCAGCCCGGGCCATCGGCCCGGGTGTGGACGCGGGGATGATGGCGGCCTGAAGGGCCGCGATACGGGTGGGGATGTCCGCCGGTGGGATGATCGCCGGTGAAGAGGGCGATGGTGTCGGCGAATGGTACGGGGGCGTGTTGGTGAAGGCGGTCATTTCCCCTATCGCGTCCCTTCAGGCCGCCGATCGTCCGGTGCCGCATACCCGGGCCGATGGCCCGGGCTGAGGAATGGCCGGGCCGTTGGCCCTGTAGAATGCCCCCGACTTCCGACTTCCGACTTCCGACTTCCGACTTCCGACTTCCGACTTCCGACTCCCGACCTCCGACTTCCGACTTCCGGACACAAAAAGGCCGGGAACCGTTCCCACGGTTCCCGGCGACCCATTTAACCCAAGAGACCGGCTATCCGATCAGGGATTGGTCACGGTCACCTGCAGGAAGCCCTTGCCGGGTGTGCCGTTCGATCCTCCAAGGCTGAAGGAGCGATATTCATAAGTGATGCCGCCTTGCTGGAACGTCGCGGCGGGCAGGCCGGTGGTCACGGGATCGACCACGTTCACCACGGTATTGAAGCTCGCCAGGTCCGTGCCGCCGCGGACGCGGACGGTGTAGCCCTCGAAGGTCACGCTCGGATTCGCCACACCCGTCGGGAAGGCAGGCGTGCCCTGTGGCACCGCGATGGTCATCACCAGTTCCTTCTCCGTGCCGGCATCGCTGCTGTCGGTGATGAAGGTGTGGACCTTCGGGTTGTTCGCACCGTCCAGCGGGTGGCCGCCGAGGATGTATTCCAGGCCGTTATCGAAGCCATCGTTGTCCGGATTCTGGCCGGGCAGGTTGTTCGCCGCGGTCAGGCCCAGCGCCGTCGCCCAGGTGCTGAAGCCACCGGTCGGAGGCGTGGTGCCATTCGTCGCGAGCAGCATGCCGGGGCCGGTGATGCGGGCCGTCTTGTTCGTCGCCGAGGAAGTCAGGCTACCCCAGGTGCCCGGGGCCTGATCCACGCCGTCGATCTGGAAGCGGTCCACCGTGTCCGTGCCGCTGTGCGTCAGGTTCAGCACCGCGGTCGCAGCCACGTTCACCGCCGCGCCATCGGCCAGTGAAGGCTGGGCGATGCTCAGCGTGCCGCCGCTCACCGTGGTCGCGCCGGTGTAGATGTTCGTCGCGCTCAGCGTCCAGGTGCCGGTGCCTTCCTTCGTCACGCTCAGTGAGCCGGTGCCATTCGAGATGGAACCGCTCGCCACGCCATTGCCCGCGCCACCCAGATACAGGTTACGAGCATTGCCCGTGGTGGTCAGGATCGCGCCGGACAAGGTCAGCAGGCCGGCGTCCGACTGGATGTTCGCCCGGTTGCCACCGGTGAAGAGGTCGATCGAGCCGCTGAGCGTGTTGTTCCCGCTGACATTCAGGATGGCCGCGCTGGCGTTGTTCCGCTGGTTCAGCGTCATCGCATTCGCCAGCGTGATGCCGCCGGCCAGCTCGAGACGGCTGGTCGGTCCGCCCGGTGCGGCACCGCCGGTGCCGTCGAAGGAAACCGTGCCCGTGCCGAGCGCGGCGGTGGCCGTCACGCGGAGCACGCCTGCGCCATTCGCCGCACCGATGCGGGTGCCGCCGGTGTAGGTGTTGTTCGCGCCGGAGATCGTCCAGGTGCTGCTGTTCGTCTTCGCCAGCGTCACAGCCGCCGTGCCATTCGAGATCAGGCCGGTGATCTGGTTGTCGGTGGTGGTGCCGCCGAGTTCCAGCGTCTGCGCCGTGGCTCCGACGAGCTTCGAGACGGTGCCGATGGTGATGCCCACTCCGGCGGCTTCCGTCGCCACGGGATTCAGGATCGTGGTCTGCACCGTATCTGCACCCAGGCCGAATTGCGCCAGGTTCAGGTGGCTCGTGCCCGAGGTGACATTCGCGCCATTGGTCACGCTGATGGTGCCGCCGCCCACGCCATTCGCACCCGCGGTGGTGAGGGCATGGGTGATGCCTGCGCCCGCGGCCGAGCGGTTCAGCAGCACGGTCGAAACGACCGGCGTGCCCGTGGCGAAGCCGTAGATCGGCCCGCCGCCATCGTGCGCCAGATCCAGCGTCGAGGTGCCCGCCATGCGGATCACGTTTGGCGCAGCCGGATTTGCAGGCGTGCCAAGCGCGGTCGGATTGCCGAGGACCAGCGTGCCCGCATTCACGGACGCTCCGGTGCCGGTGCCGGTATTCGCCACCGGGATGCTCAGGATGCCGCCGCCGACCGTGGTCGTGCCGGTGTAGGAGAGCGTGCCGGACAGCGTCACGTTCGCCGTGCCGCCCTTGTTGATGCCGAGCCCGCCCGTGCCACCATTCGCCAGCGTGCCGGCGAAGGTCTGGTCAGCGGTTGGATTGATGAAGAGCCAGCGCTCCACGGCGGCACCGTTCGTGATGGTGCCGGTGCCTGCGAGGCCCGTCGCGGTGAAGTCGCCGCTGTGGGCACCGTCCGTGCCGCTGCGGTTGATCTGCAGCGTGCCGTTCGCGACATTCAGCGTGCCGCCGATGACGCTGCCCGCTGCCTGTGCGCCATTGCTGGCCACCACGAGCGTGCCCGTGCCTTGCTTCGTCAGGCCCAGTGCGCCGGAGGTGATCTCGCCCACGCCCAGGGTGTTTGCCGCCACCGTCACGGTGCGGTCGGTCAGCACCGCATCGAACATCGAGACGCCGCCCGTACCCATGTCGAGGCTGCTGGAGCCGATGAAGTTGATGTCGGTATTCCAGGCTTGCTGGAAGTTCGAGGTCATCACGATCGCCTCGCCGCTCGTATTGTCGAGCATGCCGCCATTGATCGTCAGCAAGCCGGTGCCGAGCGCCGTGGCGCCGTTGATGTTCAGCGTGCCTGCCTCCAGCGTGGTGCCGCCAGTGTAGGTATTCGCCGCAGCGATGGTGAGCGTGCCTGCACCGGTCTTGGTGAGGGTCGTCTCGCCGCCGATCGATCCGCTACCCGTGAAGAAATACGGGTTCGCCGTGTTGTTCACCACCACCGAGGCGGGCAGCAGCGTTCCATTGAGCGTGACCGTGCTGGCGGCCGGGCGCTCGTTGAAGGTCACGGCGTCGCCATTGAAGTAGTTGCTGAAGCCACCGCTCCAGCCCGTGGTATTCACGCCCCAGGTGCCGTTCGTGGAGTTCCACGTCAGGCTGCCCGTGGTGACGGTGCCGATGACCTGCTGGCTGCCGGTGTCATTCGTGATGACCGTGCGGAAGCCGGACGAGGAGAGGTTCGCGAGACCCGTCACACCGCCCGCACCGTATTGGAAGAGCGTGTAGGGGTTGCCATTGATCGGCGTGCCGCTGAAGACCAGGTTCGTCGGACCCGAGAAGGTCACGCCGTTCGCAACCAGCGGGAAGGTGGTCGAAGCGGACAGCGTGGAGCCGGACTGCATCGTCAGCGATCCGCTGGTCGAGCCCGAGCCCGCGAGCGTCGCGCCGCTCTTCACCACGATGGGCGAGACCATGGTGCCCTGCACGTCCAGCGTGCCGGCATCCACGTTCGTCGTGCCGGTGTAGCTGTTGCCGAAGCCGCCGAGGACCAGCGTGCCCGCGCCCTTCTTCGTGAGGCCGCCGGTGCCGGCGTCGCCGACCACGTTGCTCTGCTCCAGCGTCTGCTGGATGGTCACGTTGTGGGCGTTCGTGTCGATGATCGCGCCTGCATCGCGGACGTTGGCGCGCACCGTCGTCATACTGCCGCCGAAGTTCATCAGCGTGCCGTTCGCCGCCGCCTTGAGCGTGCCGCCGTTGAAGTTGAAGAGACGCGTGCCCGAGGTGTTCGTGGAAACCACGGACGGCACGGTGAGCGTGCCGCCGTCGAGATTGTAGATGCTCGACGAAGTGGCAGATCCGCTCAGGGCCAGGTCCAGCACGCCGGTGCCGCCCACGGTGGTGCCCGCGTCGCTGAAGAAGGTTACCGAGCCGCCGGTCTGGTTGATCACCGAGGTGCCGGAGCTGCCGGTGTTTCCGATGAGTCCCTTGATCGACGAATTGTTGATCAGGTTCAGCGAGCCGCCGGTCACGTCCACCTGGCCCTTCGCCGTGTCGTAGTAGGAAGAGATCAGCCACTTCGCGCCGCCGGATCCCAGGTTCAGCGTGCCGCCGCTGACGACCAGCTTGCCGAGGTTGTTGTTCCCCGCGAAGCCGAGAATCACGTCGTTGACCGTGTTCAGCGTGCCCGTGCCACCCACGGTGACGGTGCCTGCCACGGTGTTCTGGTTGTTGTTGCCGCGGGCGATGGTCAGCGCGTTGAAGTTCGCCGTGCCGCCGGTCATCGTGAAGGAGCCGGTGCCATTCGGGCCGGTGCCATTCGTGACCGAGCCGCCGACGCGCACTTCACCGCCGGTGGTGAAGGTGCCGCCGCTCTGGGTCGCAACGCCGGTGCCCGTCTGGAAGCCGATGTAGGTGATGCCGGTGCCGAAGTTGACGGTGCTGCTGCCGTTCACGTTGAAGGTGCCGAGACCGCCGTTGCCGAGATACTTGATGCCCGTGCCGGCCGCGGTGAGCGTGGCCGAGTCGTTCAGGGTCATCGTCATGTTCGTGCCCGCGGACTCCGCCAGCTTCAGCTCGCCATTCCCGGAGATGGTCATGGAAGACGTGCCGTTCAGCGTGATGGTGCCCTTCGGCAGGTTCGCGGCGCTGCCACCGTCGAAGCCCGCGCTGACATTGCCCGCGGTGATGGCGGCGGCATTGTTCAGCTCGAGGTCGGACGAGACACCGCCGATGCCATTGCCACGACCGATGGAGAGCCAGTTGCTCGTGGTCAGCGAACCGGCATCGAGCCGGAGCTTCGCATCGAGGCCCGTGGAGCCGTTCGCGCGGCCGAAGGTGCCACCGATGACGACTTCACCGTTCGGGGTGTGCGCGCCGCCATTCAGCAGCAGCGTGCCCTGGCGGACGACGAGCGGGAAGGCCGCCGCGCCTGCTCCGGTGTAGGTGCCGCCTGCGGTCAGCTCCAGCGTGCCGGTGCCCAGCTTGATGAGGCCGAGGTTGTTCGTGGTGGTGAAGGCATTACCATACGTCACCGTGCCCGGGGCATTCGTGGTGTCGATGCCCACCGAGGTGCCCGCCGGGAGCGTGACCGCGGCACCCTGGCCGCCGGTCCCCGCGAGCAGTCCCGCGATGGTGCCAGCGCCCGTGCCGGTGGCGGTGAATTCACCCGTGCCGCCGACATTGATCGCGACGCTGTTCCCCGAGGTGGCGGTGACCGCACCCGTGGCAGGCATCGAGGCGATCTTGCCGAACTGGATCATCGAGCGGCTGTCCACCGTGCCCATCGCGGTGCCCGTGGTGTAGGCCTGCGCGCCGGTATAGACCACGTGACCGGAGCGGACGGTGATGGGGATGGTGGAAGTGATGGCACCGCTGACCGTGAGCTTGCCCGTGCCAGCCGTGGCGAAGACGCCACCGGCATTGGTCGCCGCGGTGATATTGATCGGGCCGCTGTAGGTGGCGCTGTCGCCCGGCAGGTGAATGACACCCTGGCCGGTGATGCCGCCGCCATTCAGCGTGAGGGCATTTGCGATGTTCACCCCGGCTCCGAGCTGGAGCTGGTTGTTCCCGCTGTTGATGGTCACGCCACCGGTGCCGAGCGCGGAGCTGTTCGCCGCGTTCAGGACGCCGGAGATGGTCGTGCCGCCGGAGTAGCTGTTCGCTCCGGAAAGCGTGAGCACGTGCGCGCCGGTCTTCGCGAGGGCGAGCGTGCCGGAGCCGTTGGAAATCGCGCCGCTGACATTCGTCACGCCGGTGCCCGCCACGGTCAGCGTCTTCGTGCCGGTCTGGGTGGTGGAGATGCCGCCCGCGACGGTGAGGCTGTTGGATGCGGCGGCCTTGCTGTTCGTGAGGGTCACGCCCTCCGCACCGGCTGCCGTGCCGAGGTTCAGGTTGGCATTCACCACCTGGTTCGCCGCCACCGTGGCATTCACGGTGATGCCGCCCGCGCCCTCGATGGTGAGCGTCTGGCTGCCCACCGCGCCGCTGCCGATGACGTAGGGCGCTGCTGCCGCGGTGTCGAAGAGGATGGAGCGGACCGTCACGCCGCTGCCGAGATTGATCACGTCGTCCGCTCCGCCTGCCGTGGCGAAGGTGGCGACTTCATTCGTCGCGGAGCCAGGCACCGGCGAGGCGCTCCAGTTCGCGGCGGTGGCCCAGGTCGCATCGGTCGCGCCGGTCCAGGTGGCGCTCACGGCAAAGGCACCGGGGGTGGCGGCGAGGGTCATGAGCGCAGCAGCGCGCGACACGGAGATGGCTATCGCCGGGATCGGGGAATACTTGGATTTCATGGGTTCTCTGGCTCTGGGTTAAAGCTAGCTTTGGGTGGTCCCCATTGGGCGTGGGGACGCTCCTCGGAAAAGGCCGAGGAGAAGGTTTCAACGGGACAAACGAGAAGACCGGGAAAACCCCGACACACCTCCGGGAACTTTTTTCGCCAATTCCGAAGATCGTTTAATTGCTGATAATTAAAGCACCGTTGCCTCCAGAATCGGCATACTCCCCGCCCGCCTCAGTCCTCCGAGCCCACGATCATCTCCTCCGCCTCGCGGAGGAATATCCGGGCATTCCCCCAGTCGAACCACAGGTCCACCGAGGTGCCGAGCTGGAAGGGCGTGCTCTCCCACCCGGCGACCTGCTCGCGGGCGTCCAGCAGCGCGGTGCGCGCGTCTTCCAGGCGGCCCTGTTTGAAATCGATCATCGCCAGAAGGATGCCATTCGACGTGCGCAGCGAGCCCGTGGTGGCGGGCGAGGCGGAGCTGCGGCGGGACCAGTAGCCCGCGGTATCGAGATTTCCCCGGCGGTAGGCGACCAGCGCGAGGGAGAACTGCCGCCACGCCGCGAGGTAGGGATTCCCCTCCATCTCCGGCCCGTGCATCGAGGTCTCCAGCACGGTGGCCAGAGTCACCACGCCCTCCAGCGTCTCCTCGTCGGCGGGCTCCAGCAGCACGGCCTTGATCACCTGCCCGGCCACGGCGGGATTCCCCGAGGACTCGAATCTCCGGATGGCCAGCTCGCGGAAGCGCACATACTGGTCCGGCTCGCCCCACTCCTTGATGGCCGTGGCGGCGGGCAGCAGGATGCGCGACATCTGGTCGGTGTCCGTCATGTCCACGCTGGTGATGGCGGGCACCAGCGCGCTGAATCTCTCCGCGGCCGTCTTCCACCGCCCCTGCAGCAGGTTCCAGTCCGCCACCGCGCGCAAGGTATCCGCCGCCTCCAGCGAAAGCGGCGTGCGATCCGGTGTCAGCCCGGCGAGCAGGGCATCCGCTCGCGCGAGCTCGCTGTAGCGGACGAGCACCGCGGCCTGCGTGACGAGATCCGCGGACTGGGTCTTCTCGCGCAGGCGGACTTCCTCTGCGCGCGCCTGCTCGGCCACGGTCTTCGCCCGCTCCGCCACCTCGCGCAGCCGCGCCTGCTCCTCGCGCGCGCTCTTCTCGCTGAGGAAAAGCCACGTCGATGTCCCGAAGCCGACGACCAGCCCGAAAAGCGCCACGCTACCCGCGGCGAAGGCGATGCGGTTCCGCCGCACCATCTTCATCAGCAGGTAGCCCCGGCTCGGCGGACGCGCCAGCACCGGCTCCTCGGCGAGGTAGCGCTGCACGTCCATCGCCAGGCCATTCGCCGTCTCGTAGCGGCGGCCGCGGTCCTTCTCGATCGCCTTCATGACGATCCAGTCCAGATCACCGGCCAGCTCCGCTCGCAGCCGCTGCGGGTCCGCCGCCCGGTGCTCGGCGATCATGCCGATCTCGTCCTTCGAGACGCTCCGCAGGCGGCTCGACGGCATGCCCGTCTCCTCGTCGCGCAGGATGCTGCGGATCTCGTCCGGCCCGCGGTCCTTGAATTGCTCCGGGCTGAAAGGCGGCCGTCCGGTCAGCAGCTCGCACAGCATCGCGCCGAGGCTGTAGATGTCGCTGCGCGTGTCGATGTCCGTGCCGCCCTCCGCCTGCTCCGGGCTCATGTAGGAGGGCGTGCCGACGAGCTGCCCGAGCTTCGTGTAGGTCACGTCGCCCTCGAAGCCGCCCGCCGTCGCCTTCGCGATGCCGAAGTCGATCACCTTCGGCTCCGCCCGACCGTCGTGGTCGCGCACCAGCACGTTCGACGGCTTGATGTCGCGGTGGATGACGCCCTTCTGGTGCGCGTGCTGGATGGCATCGCAGACGCGGGTGAAAAGCTCCAGGCGCTCGCGCAGGTCCAGGCGCTTGCGGTCGCAGTAGTCGGTGATCCTCTCGCCATCCACCAGCTCCATCGCGAAGAACGGCCGGCCGGACGCGGTGGTCCCGGCATCCAGCACGCGCGCGATATTCGGGTGGTCCATCAGCGCCAGCGCCTCGCGCTCCATGGCGAAGCGCGCGATGACGCTCTCCGTATCCATCCCGAGGCGGATGATCTTCAGCGCCACCTTCCGCTTCACCGGCTCCTGCTGCTCCGCGAGATAGACCACGCCACAGCCGCCCGCACCGAGCCGGTCGATCAGCCGGTAGGGGCCGATGCGCGCGCCCAGGCCGCCCTCCCCCTCGCCCGGCGTCTCCTGCACCGGCTCCACCGCGGGCTGGAACTCGAAGAACTCCTCCGCCTCGCCCCGCGCCTCCAGCAGCACCTCCAGCCGCTTCAGCCGCGCCTCGTCACCACGACACGCGAATTCCAGGAAGGCACGCCTCTCCTCCGCGGTGGAAAAATTCGACGCCGCGACGAAGAGCAGCCGGTTAATCGACGGTGGCTGCTTCATCGCCGGTCTCCTCCCGGATCATCTGGTAGAGCAGCGCCTTCGCATACGCCCAGTGGCGCTCCACGGTCCGCTCCGTCACCCCGTCCATCGCCGCGATCTCCTGGTTCGTCAGCCCGCCGAAGAATTTCAGCGTGATCAGCCGCACGCTGTCCGGCTCCTCCGCCTCCAGCCGCGTCATCATCTCGTCCACCAGCAGCACGCGCTCGTCGAGCGTCGCGTCCGCCAGGTCGAACTGCTGCATCTCGAAGACCTCGGGATTCACCGCGCGCTTGCGGGTCGCCTTTGCCCGGGCGCGATCGACCAGGATCTGGCGCATCGCCTGCGCGGCGGAGCGGAAGAAGTGCGCGCGGTCATTCCACACGCGCCCCTCCTCGCTGGAGAGCTTCAGCCATGCCTCGTGGACCAGTGCCGTCGGCTGCAGCGTCTGCCCGGGCGCGAGGTTCGACATGCGTTCCCGCGCGACATTCCTCAGCTCATCGTAGACGAGCGGCAACAGCTCCGCCGACATGGGGAGCGCGTTCCCGCCAGCCGTCTCGAGGATGCGCGTGAGTTCGCTCAAAATTGGGTTTTTCACAGCCTAGGATCCCGGGTGAAGCTTGTCGATGGGAAGAAGTGTCCGCACCCGGCTCGCGCGGAGACGGGTGAATACCACAGGCCGGAGATGTGCTCGGGTTTTCGGGAACGACTGCGATCCCTGTGAAAGAAAGAACGGAATCCCCGCACGAAACCCGACAGCCGCGTCACTTCACGGCTACTCCGGCGCATCCTGCCGCTAAGATCTCCCGTTGAGGAAATCGTGAAGCGGCCTAGGCTCTCCCCGATTTTTCCCATGAAGCGTCCTACTTTCCTTCTCTCGCTCGCGGCCTGCGCCGGACTGCAAACCACCCTGCCCGCCGAAGAGGCAAAGCCCGCACCCGCCGCCCCTGCGCCCGCCAAGGAGGAAGCAAAGCCCGAGGCGGAAGCGAAACCGGAGACCAAGGCCAAGGCGGAGTCCGCTGGCGGCCACATCTTTGCCTGGCCCTTCATGGAGTGGGAAAAGATGAAGCCCCGCGGCGGCACGACGCAGGGCTCCGAGGTCACGCTCTTCGAAGGCGCGAAGGATTCTTGGAAGAAGCTCCACGAGCCCGGCCTGGCCAAGCAGGAGCAGGACCGCCGCGCCATCCTCGCCATGGCGGGGAACTACCGCGTGAGCTTCGACTTCACCGAGACCCTCGGCCTCGCGGAGAATTTCAAGCCAACCCGGCCGTACTTCTCCTGGGGCACGGAGAACGTCACCGTAATCGAGGACTCCGCCGACTTCGTCAGCCTGCAGCACTCGCTGGTGATGTATTTCAAGGACGAGAAGGGCGAGACCAGTGGCCCGCACGTCATGAAGCATTGGCGGCAGGACTGGACGTGGGAGGATCCCGAATTGCAGGTCTATCAGGGCGACATGACTTGGAAGAAACAGTGGACACCGGACCGCAAGGGCCGCTGGTCGCAGGCCGTCTTCCAGGTGGACGATTCACCGCGCTACGAGGTGGCCGGCACCTGGACGCACGATGGCGGGCTCTCCACCTGGCGCAGCGATGACTGCCCGCGCCCGCTGCCCCGCCGCGAGCACACCATCCGCAAGGACTACAACGTCCTCTCGGGCATCCACGAGATCAGCATCACGCCGAACGGCTGGGTCCACATCCAGAACAACGCCAAGGTCCAGGTGGACAAGGACGGCACCCGCAGGACCGTCGGCAAGGAGATCGGCGTGGACCGCTACGAGGAAATCACCGCCCCGGAACTCGCCCCCGCCTTCAACGACTACTGGACGAAGACCAACGGCTATTGGAAGGACGTCCGCGACACCTGGGCCACGATCCTGAAGGAAAAGGAGACCTTTTCCATGAAGGACACCTACGACGGCAAGCAGCTCTTCATGATCCACTTCGGCCACGCCGCCAAGCTGGAGAAAGGCGAGGACGCCGGGGACAATCTCAAGCACGCCCAGGAGACCATCGGCCACTTCCTCAATCCCTGAGCCGGTTCATTTGGAGGACCGGGAGATTCAAGGACCGGGATGGATAGGATGGATCGGATAAAGGCAGGAGAAGGATCGCGGGAACTTGCAGAAGCGCGTCCCTGAAATCCTCTCCCTCCGTGGCCCCGGCTTTCAGCCGGAGGTCCCTATCTGCATCCCATCCTATCCATCCCATCCATCCCGGTCCTTTCTTTAGCTTCCAATGCCAGCCAAAGAAAAACGCCCGGCCGCGGATGCGGACGGGCGCTTGGGAAATTGCTGCGCGAAGCGGCTTAGCCAACCTTCGGCTTGGTGGCGCGGCGGACCGCACCGAAGCGCTTCTGGAACTTGTCGATACGGCCTTCGGTGTCGACGAAGGTGGACTTGCCCGTGAAGAACGGGTGCGAGTCCGACGTGATGCCGATCGAGATGAGCGAGTGTTCCACGCCGTCGATGACTTCCTTCTTGTCGGAAGACTTGGTCGAGCGGCTGACGAAACGGGCACCGGTGGTCATGTCAACGAAGACGACCGGATTGTACTTGGGATGGAGATCCTTTTTCATGACGGTAGAGGGCCCGGCACGTTACCGACGCGACGGGAGGGCGGAGGATGCACGCCACCAGCCCGGTGTCAAGCGGGCGGACCGGGTGACGCAGGCCTAATTTTTAAAGTATCCCGCGGTCGGAATCGCCTCAATCGGCCTGTGGAGCACCGAATTCCGCAAGCAGCTCCGCCCTCGTCACCCGGCCCCTGTCCTCGACAAATTTCCATGTGGCGAGCCAACGAGCCTCATCGTCATCCATCATAACGAAAAGCCTGCCATCAGCAGCGATCCACTGTGTCGGCTGCTCTTCGATTGAATACCATTCAACGTAGTAAGGGTTCGCCAAAAGATATTCAGCAACCTTCGAAGGGTTCCACCCGTCTTCATAGGCTGGTTTCATCGTCATTAGATGAACTAAACTCAGACAATGAGCAACCCCGCTGAGACCAAGGCCGCGCGCTGCTTCAGGTTCTTCATCCTGATTCTCGTCAGCCTCCCCATCTCGCTCCTGGCCCTGTATGCCGGATTGTCCGCTCTGTCCGGGTTACTGGGACTTTCCCTGATGGCGGACGGACAGGGCTTTTTACAGATCATGCTCCTTGTCATCCCGCTGGCTGGAATCGCATTCTGGGTCCGCCGGTCGAGCCGGAAGTCCTGTTGAGGATCCTCCCGCCCCGCGCTTTGTCAGCACGGCACGATTTCATCTTGGATTGCCACGGTTCCGCGGCGAGAAATGCGACGTGCCTGACTTGGTCCGCGTCGAACCCATCGCCCTGCTGCCCACCCCTGCCGGCTGTGCCGTCTTCCTGGGGGATGGGCAGAAGTCCATCGTCTTCTACATCGACCTCGCGATCGGGGCCTCGATCAATGCCGCCCTCGCCGGGGAAACCCCGCCGCGGCCGCTGACCCACGATCTCTACCTGCTGACGCTGGAGGCCTTTGGCGCAAAGGTCCGCCGCGCGGTCATCGTGGCCATCGACAAGGAAATCTACTACGCCCGCCTGATCCTGGAGGCGGAAAACGAGATCATGGAGCGCAAGATCGTGGAGCTGGACGCCCGCCCGAGCGACTGCATCGCCATAGCCGTGCGCGCCGGGGCACCCATCTTCGTGCTGCGCGAGCTGTGGGAGACGCTGGAGGACATGACGTCCGTCCTGCAGGACATGCGTGACAAGGGCATGGACCTCGGCGGCGGCGCCTGAATAGCGCGACGGGCCCGAGGCGGCCACAGGAAGACCTTTCCCGGGGATTTCCTCGCCAAAAGGGACACCATCGCCTCACATGGAGGCGCATGTTCCGCCCACCCGCCGTGCCCCGCCGTGTCCGGTTCCTCGCCGGATTCACAGGATTCGCCGGGCTGATGCCGTGTCTCCTCGCGCAGGAGCCGGAGGCCGCGGGCATGCGGGAAGCGGTGGCGCCTTTCCTCGAGGCGCACTGCATCTCCTGCCACGGGCCGGACAAGCAGAAGGGCCACCTGCGGCTGGACACGCTGTCGCCGGACTTTGCCAATCCGCACGCGGCGGAAAAGTGGAAGGAAGTCCTGAACGCGGTGAACGCCCGCGAGATGCCCCCGGAGGACGAGCCCCAGCCGGACGCCGGGGACGTGGAAAAATTCGCCCTGTGGGTGGAGCAGGCGCTCGCCCGCGCCGAGATCGCCAGCCGCTCGGGACGCGTGGTGATGCGGCGCATGAACCGCTCCGAGTATGACCGGACGATCCAGGACCTGCTCGGGATCGACTACTCGCCATCGGACACCTTTCCCGATGACCCCTCGGCGGGCGGCTTCGACAATATCGGCCAGGCGCTGACGATCTCGCCGATGCAGGTGGAGCTTTACTATGCCGCCGCCTCCCGCGCGCTCGACCTGGCCATGCCGGAAGGCCCGCGGCCGGAGCCGATCCAATGGCGCTTCGAGCCCGAGGAAAACACCGCGGGCATGGACCGCCTGCGGGTGAAGCGCGACGGGAACAACATCCTGCTGAACCGCGGTGAGAATGCGGTGGAGAACGGCTTCACCGTCGTCCACCACGCCTCCTGGGACCGGGGCATCGGCTTCCGCGCCTTCAGCGTGCCGGCGGAGGGCGAATACATCCTGCGCTTCCGCGCCGCCGGCCGCATCCCGACCCGCGCGCAGGTGGTGAAGAGCGCGACGGACCTGTTGCAAAAGCAACTCGACGATCAGCTCGCCAATGACCCCGGCGGCGAGAAATACCATCGCGAGGGCTTTGCCACGAATGTCGCGCACTTCCGCACCCACCGGATGTATGATTACGGCCCGCCGCGGGTGAAGATCACGCGGCACCTCGGCGGGGCACCGCTGGTGATCGCGGAGATGGACGTGGATGCCCCCGTGGCCCAGCCCGCGACCTACGAGGTGAAGCTGCGGCTCACCCCCGCCGATGCGGGCATCTCGCTCGACTACGCCTACGACGTCCCGCGCCATCTGGAGAACTTCTGGATGCAGGAGCGCGACTCCTTCGCCCGGCCGGAATTGCTGGTCGACTGGCTGGAGCTGGAAGGCCCGCTGGTGGAAAGCTGGCCGCCCGCGTCCGCCACCCAGGTGCTTGGGAGCGCCGAGACCACCGACGAGGACGCCCGCGCCCGCGCGGTGCTGGCGCGCTTCCTCCCGCTGGCCTACCGCCGTCCGGTGAGCGACGCCGAGGTGGCGTCAAAGCTCGCGCTCTTCCACAAGGTGCGGGCCGACAAGCCGACCTTCACCGCCGCGATCAAGGTGCCGCTCGCCGCCGCGCTTGCGTCCCCGCACTTCCTCTACCTGGTGGAGCCGGAGACCGCGGGCGATGCGCCGCGGCACCTGGATGCCCACGAGCTCGCCTCGCGCCTGTCCTACTTCCTCTGGTCCTCCATGCCGGATGCGAAGCTGCGCGGCCACGCGGACGATGGCACCCTGCTGAAAAAGGAAGTGCTGCTGGCCGAGGTCCGCCGCCTGCTCGCCGACCCGCGCAGCGGCGCGCTCGTGACGAACTTCGCCGGGCAGTGGCTGGGCCTGCGCAAGGTCGGCGCGAATCCCCCGGTGCCCGCGCTCTACCCGGACTACGACCGCCATCTGGAGATCTCCATCGTCCGCGAGTCGGAGGGCTTCTTCGCCGAGATCCTCCGCCACGACCTCGACGCGAGGAATTTCATCCGCAGCGACTTCGTCACCATCAATGAACGGCTCGCCCGCCACTACGGCATCCCCGGCGTGAAGGGCGATGCGATCCGCCGCGTGGCCGTCCCGCCCGGCAGCGCGCGCGGCGGGCTGGTGACGCAGGCGTCGATGCACTCCATCACCTCGAATGGCACCCGCACCTCGCCCGTGCTGCGCGGCACCTGGGTGCTGAAGACGCTGCTGGGCCGCGATCCCGGGCTGCCGGTCGCGAATGTCGGCGAGATCCAGCCAAAGGTCCCCGGCATCGACAAGGCGACCGTCCGCCAGCGCCTGGAGATCCACCGGCAGGTCGAGTCCTGCGCGCGCTGCCATGACAAGATCGACCCGCTAGGCCTGGCGCTCGAGAACTTCAATGCTGCCGGCGAATGGCGCGACCGCGAGGGCCACGGCTACAACGGCCGCATCGAGCGGGACGACCCGCTCATCGACGCCAGCGCGAAGATGCCGGACGGCACCGCATTCCATGGCGTCGCCGGATTGCAGGAGCAGCTCCTGAAGGATGAGGACCTTTTCCTCAATGCACTCTCCGGCAGGCTGGCGACCTACGCGCTCGGCCGCGAACTCGGATTCGCCGACCAACCGGCGGTGCGCGGTTACGCGGCGGAGATGAAACGCGGCGGCTACACGCTACGTTCACTCATCGAGGCCATCGTCCTGTCCGAGGCCTTCCTCACCAAGTAAGCCACGCCATCACCTAGCCAAGCTGACCCGTGAAACCGCTCCTCCATTCCCCGATTCCCCGCCGCATGGCATTGCGCGGCCTGGGCGTCACGCTCGGGCTGCCCTTCCTGGAGGCGATGCTGCCGCGCTCGCTGCAGGCCGCGCCATCGACCTACCGCCCGCTCGGGAAGTCCGGCAGCGCCCCGGTGCCGCGCGCGATCTTTTGCTACGTGCCGAATGGCGTGAACATCCTCGACTGGCTGCCGAAGGACCAGGGGAAGGGCTACACCCTCTCGCCCACGCTGGAGACCCTGCGCGACCACCGAGACCACTTCTCCGTGCTCAGCGGCCTGGGCCATCCGCGCTGCACCGGTGGCCACAGCGGCGGGGATACCTGGCTGACCGGCGCCGACCTGCGCTCCGTGCCGGGGAAGGACTACACGAACACGGTCTCCATCGACCAGATCATCGCGGAGCGGACCGCCGCGCACACCCGCTTCCCCTCGCTGGAGATCGGCGATGAATCCGGCACCGGCACCGCCCTGCACAGCCACACGCTGGCCTTTGACCGCAATGGCACGCCCCTGCCCGCGGAGAACAGCCCGCGGCGTCTCTTCGAGCGCATGTTCGTGGCCGATGACGCGGGCTCGCGCGATGCCACGCTGAAGCGCTATGCGGAGAAGCGCAGCGTGCTCGATGAAGTGCTCGGCGAGGCCAAGGCGCTCGACAAGAAGCTCGGCCGCGCCGACCGCGACAAGCTCGCCGAGTACCTGGCCGCCGTGCGCGAGACCGAGCGCCGCGTGGAGCGACAGGTCGAGTGGGTCGACGTGCCGAAGCCGGAGATCGCCCGCGACGGCCTGCAGCTCGACAGCCAGCCGGGGAATGCGCACGACCGCCCGATGTGGCTGGATGTGATGCTGGAGCTTTCCTACCTCGCCTTCGTCACCGATGCCACGCGGGTCATCACCTTCGAGTGGGCGCGCGAGGCGGGCGGCTTCGGCGTCGGCGGGGAGAATCACCACGAGCTGTCCCACCACGGCGGCGACCCCGGCACCTTGAAAAAGCTCGCCGCCGTCGATCGCGGCTACCTCGAGCGCCTCGCCCGCTTCCTCGATTTCCTCCGGTCCACCGACGAGGGCGGCCGCCCGATGCTCGACCACACCATGGTCGTCTATGGCTCCGGCATGAACAGCGGCCCGGGCGGCGACCACTCGCCGAAGGACCTGCCGCTGCTCGTCGCCGGTGGCTCCGCCTGGGGCCTGAAGCACGGCCGCCACATCGCCCACGACCCGGAGAAGCACCCGCCGCTCACGAACGTCCTCCTCACCGTCGCCCAGAAGATGGGCGTGGAAAGCCCCGCCTTCTCCGACAGTTCCGGCGAATTCACGGAGATGCTGTGAGTGGTGCGACGCGAAGCCGGGGTTGAGTCCGGCCAAAGATCTGTCAGATAGTCCCTCATGAACATCATCCGCAGGGCGCTCGCGGTGCGCGACATGCTCGCCGAGCGCAAGCGCTTGCGCGGCCCGGCAGGGCTCCACTACGCCATCGCCGACCGGATCGGGATGCTCGATGCGGACGCGTGGAACCTCCTGACGGAAAGCGCGGGATTCTTCCTGTCCCGCAGCTACCTAGCGACGCTCGAGGGCGTGCTGCCCGCGAATATCCAGCCGCGCTACGCCCTCATCTACGACGCCACGCACCGGCCCGTCGCGGCGGTCTGCATGCAGCTCGCCGACATCGGCATCGGCCAGGTGCGGAAGCAGAGGGAACCCGCACCGGACGCTTGCTCGTGCTCGTGCCCCTCACTGGAAAAGCTGGCGGGCAAGGTGAACCAGCGGGTCCTGATCTGCGGGAATCTCCTGAGCTACGGCCAGCACGGCGTCGCCTTCGTGCCGGACTTCCCGGAAGACATCATCTGGCACGGTGTGGCCGAAGTCCTCTACCGCGTCCGCATGGCGGACAAGCTGCGCGGCAAGACCCACTTCGTCCTGATCAAGGACATCCACGCGCCCTACCGCGCGGGAGCCTCGTCGCTCGCGAACCTCAGCTTCCGCTATGTGGAAACGGAGCCGAACATGGTGCTCGCGCTCGATCCCTCGTGGACTTCCCACGGCGACTACCTCGCCAGCCTCTCGTCGAAGTACCGCGCGGGGATCCGCAACAATGTCTTCAAGCCCATCGAGCAAGCGGGCTGCACCGTCGGGCTGCTGCCGGACATCGGCCCGCAGCAAGGCCGCGTCCACGAGCTCTATCGCGAGGTGCACCGCAAGGCGGACTTCCGGCCCTGCGAGCTGAGGCCGGAGTATTTCCCCGCCCTGCAGCAGGCCGTCGGCGAGCGCATGCGCTGCAGCGCGATCTGGCGGGGGGATGAAATGCTGGGCTTCCTCATCACCCTCGCGGACGGCGAGACCGCGTACGCCTACCACATCGGATTTGACCGCGAGGCTGCGGCCGGGCTGCCGGTTTACCTGAGGCTGCTCCACGCCGGGATCTCCGATGCCATCGCGCTGGGATGCAGGCGGGTTTCCTTTGGCCGCACCGCGCTAGAGGCAAAGGCCGCGCTCGGCGCGAAGCCGGAATCCTTTGGCGTGATGCTCCGCCACCGGCAACCGGTGCTCAATACCCTGATCAAGCGCCTGCTGCTCTGCGTGGAGCACGACGAGGCACCGGAGCGGAACCCCTTCAAGACCGTGGCGAAGGCCTGAGGTCAGGGCGGGGATTTCGTATCCACGCGAGCCGGAATCCCCGCTTCCGGAAACCCATCCGCCGCCCTGACGTGTCCCGAGTGACAGAAAAGTGCCCTTGCGCCGCCGGTCATCGGTCCTAGCTTCAGGCCCTATGTCTTCCTGCGCCAGCCTCCCCGCCTACCTCTCCGAGGAAATCATGCTCCACCCGGAGAAGCGCGATTTCCCGGCCTTCGATCTCGTCCGCCTGCTGGGCACCGTTTTCCTGCCGACCCAGGGCTGCCGCGTCTGCATCCTGACCGACTTCGACGAGCCTGCGGGGCTCATCAAGGACTTCAATTTCCTCACCCAGCCCGGCTTCCCGGTGCAGAAGAAGGCACACGAGGCCTTCTACGAAGGCCTGAAGAACGGCGCCATGGCCGAGCTCGGCATGACCGGCGGCGAAATGTTTGCATACAAAACCACCCATGGCTCGAACCTCGACCTGCAGGACGAGGTGTGGGACACGGACGGCAAGCAGCTCTCGCTGGATGCGGACATCTACACGAAGTACGACCTCATCCTCTGCATCTCCACCTTCTCCGCCACCGCGCCGCTCACGGCGAAGGCGAAGGAATTCGGCTTCCGCGGCGCGACGCTGCACGGGCTGAATGACATCATCCTCGGCTCCGGCCTGGCCGTGGACTACGAGGAAGTCTCGAAGGACGCCGAGAAGCTGCGCCTGGCGCTGACGAAGGCGGACGACATCGAGATCGACTTCGCGCTGGAAGACGGCCGCATCCTCACCGCGTGGCTCGGCCTCGGCGGTCAGGAGGCCCAGAAGTCGCACGGCCTTTGCCAGGGCGAGATGCCTGACATCGCAAACCTGCCTGCCGGTGAAGTTTACTTCGTGCCGCAGGACGCACGCGGCCACTTCCCGATGAAATACGAGGACGGCACCCTCGGCGTGCTGACGGTGGAGAACCGCAACATCATCAAGTCCGAGCTGATCGAGGGAAACCAGGCCACCATCGACGCCCACAATGCCCGCCTGCAGGACGACCCTATGACCGGCACGCTCGGCGAGCTGGGATTCGGCACGCAGGTGCTGCCCGTCTCCGGCGCGGACATCCAGGACGAGAAGGTGCTGGGCACCTGCCACCTGGCCACCGGCCGCGACGATCATCTCGGCGGTGACATCGTGCCGGACATGTTCAAGAAGCACGAGAACTCGACGCACGACGACATCCTCTTCGCTCCGCACAAGACGCCGAACTTCAACATCAAGCAGGTCCGCATGAAGCGCGGCAACCAGCGCGAGGTGCTCATCGAGAACTTCCGCCCGGCGCGCTATCTCATGGATGCGCTGGCAGGCAGCCAGGGCTGAGCGGCGTTTTTCCGCTGGAAAAATCCGAATAATAGAAAAAAACAGGGGCTGACTCGCTTTATCTGCGTAATGCCCCACCTGCCTCCTTTCAAGCCGCTGCTGCTCGCCATCCTGCTGTCTCCCGTCCTGTCGATCGCGGCGCCGCCCGTGATCGACGACGGGCAGTTGATGCGCTCTTTCCAGACCGGGGTGGGCGCATTCGTCGGCAACGAAGGCATCCCGGCCGCCGATGACATCGCGAAAACCTCGAAGGCCGCAGTTGCTTCCGAGCAGCCGATCACGCTGGAGCAGAAGCCGGTGGCCTCCACGGACTACGAGCAGATCTCGAAGTCCATCTTCCTCGTCGGCTCGGTTTACAAGTGCGACAAGTGCTCGGACTGGCACGCCGGCGGCGTGGCCACCGCATGGTGCGTGAGCGAGGACGGCCTGATGGCCACGAATGCCCACGTGCTGGCATCCGCCAAGGGCGCGGCGATGGGCATCTGCGACCGCGAGGGCAAGTGCTACCCCATCACCTCCGTGGTGGCCGTGGATCCGGACGCGGACGTGGCGCTCTTCCGCGTGAAGGGCGAAGGCTTCCAACCGATGCCGCTGGGGAAGGCCGCACCCATCGGTGAAAAGATCCGAGTGATCAGCCACCCGGGACGCCGCTACTTCATGCAAACCTCCGGCGAGGTCTCTCGCTACTACCACCAGCCCGCACACCGCGAGAAGGGTGCCGCCACCTGGATGTCCATCACCGCGGACTACGCGAAGGGCTCTTCCGGCGGCCCTGTCTTCAATACCGCGGGCGAAGTGGTCGGCATGGTCTCCAGCACCCAGACCATCTACTACAACTCCGAGGACGGCACCCCGAACGGCCCGATGCAGATGGTCGTGAAGAACTGCGTGCCCGTGGATGCCATCCGCGCGCTG
This sequence comes from Luteolibacter flavescens, assembly GCF_025950085.1. Taxonomy (NCBI): domain Bacteria; kingdom Pseudomonadati; phylum Verrucomicrobiota; class Verrucomicrobiia; order Verrucomicrobiales; family Verrucomicrobiaceae; genus Neoluteolibacter; species Neoluteolibacter flavescens. The sequence continues at coordinate 427,595 of NZ_JAPDDS010000005.1, read as the reverse complement.
GCAGAAGGCGCGAAGTAAAGCCGCGCACGAAGCTGAATTTACACGCCGTTTACGGACGGCGCCCCGGTTTCCGGATAGGAGGTTCTCGTGATGAGAACCTCCTTTTCTTTTGTCCGGGAAGCCGGTGAGATGATTCCGGCAAGTCATGTCTGATACCACCATCCTCGTGATCGAGGACGACGCCGCGATCCGCCGCGGGGTCGTCGATGCGCTGGAGTACGGTGGTTATCGTACTTTGGAGGCGGGCGAGGGAAACGGCGGGCTGGATCTCGCGCTGCGTGCAAACTACCGGCTGCTGCTGCTGGACCTGGTGCTGCCGGGGCGCGACGGCTTCTCCATCCTCTCCGAGCTGAAGAAGAAGCGGCCCGGCCAGGCGGTGATCATCCTGTCCGCACGCGGCGAGGAGAATGACCGCGTGCGCGGGCTCGGCCTCGGCGCGGACGACTACGTGATGAAGCCCTTCAGCGTGCGCGAGCTCCTCGCCCGCGTGGAGGCCGTGCTGCGCCGCACCTGCGAGCGCCCCGCCCCGGCGGAGGAGCGGGACCTGCCCGGCGGCCGAGTGGACCTCACCTCGGGCAAGATCGCCTTCCACGATGGCGATGGCGCGGATCTCTCCGAACGCGAGACCGGGCTGCTGCGCTACCTGCTGGATGCCGCGGGCAGAGTCGTTTCGCGGGATGAAATCCTCCGCCACGTCTGGGGGCTGGATCCCGGGCGGACGGAGACACGCACGCTGGACATGCACATCATGCACCTGCGGACAAAGCTGCGCGACCGCGACCAGCAGATGCTGGTGACAGTGCGTGGCAAGGGATGGAGATTCCACACATGAGCCTGAAGCGGAAAGATTGCCTGCTGGTCCACGGGCTGGTGGCCGTGTGCGCGGTCGCCCTGCTCGGCGCGATGGCGGCCATCACCCGCGGCACCATTTCCGCGGAGCGGGAACGCGCGCTCGCCGAGTCCCGCGCCATCGAGCAGGAAAACATCCGCCTCGCCCTCTGGCGCATGGACGCCGCCGCCACCGCATGGATCGCCGATGAAGCACAGCGCCCGGTGATTTCCCCGCCATCGAAGGAGCCGCCGAAGCAGGAGATCCGCCTGCGCTTCGAGGCTCGGGAAGACGGCTCGCTCGTGCTGGATCGCCCGGAGGTCTCCGCCGAGTTGCGCTCCGTGCTCGGCCTCGGCACCTCCGACAGCGAAATCTTCCCCTCGGTCTGCAATGCCATGCCGGACCTGCCGATGTCATGGTCCGCCCCCCCTCCCTCCCCCGCCCCGCCGCAGGAGGGGAAGGCCATCGCACAGCAGCAGCAACAACAGCGCGCGACGAGCGCCTACCAGGTGGAGGCGAACCGCAAGGAACTCGCCACCCGCGGACAGGCCGTGAAGGGCGCGCTGGACGTCAGCCAGGCGAAGTATGAGGACCAGGTATTCCTCCAGAATGCGGTGCCGCACTCCACCTGGAATGTCGCCCCGGACTGGGCACTCGCGCGCAATGGCCTGCCCCGCCCCGCATGGGTCTCAGGCGAACTTTTCCTGCTACGACATCTCCAGTGGAAGACCACGGACGGCTCGCTGCTGCGCGCCATCCAGGGCACGTGGATCGATGCCGCGCTGCTCCAGCAGGCGCTGCTCGCGAGGATCGGCGATCTCTTCCCGAATGCCCGCCTCACCCGTGCGGCGAGCCCCGATGACAGCTCAGGCATGATGCTCGCGAGCTTCCCGCTGAGATTCGAGGCAGGCACCGACGCCATGGCCCTCGCGCCGGAGATCCCGCGCGCCATCTGGCTGCCGCTCGCCGCGGGTTGGATCACCGCCATCCTCGCCATCGCCGCCACCTGGCTGCTCGTCGGCGGACTCTTCCGCCTGAGTGAAAAGCGCGCGTCCTTCGTCTCCGCCGTCACGCACGAGCTGCGCACGCCGCTCACCACCTTCCAGCTCTACTCGGAGATGCTGGAGAGCGGCGCGGTGAAGGAGGAGAAGCGCGGCGCCTACTTCCGCACGCTGCGCCGCGAAGCCGAGCGGCTCTCGCACCTCGTGGAGAACGTGCTCGCCTTCTCGCGCATCGAGCGCGGCAGCGCGCGGGCGACCACCGTGGAGCTGGGCGCGGGGGATCTGGTGCGGCCGATGATCGAGCGGCTTGCCGAGCGGCTGTTGGAAACCGGGCTTTCCCTGAAGGCGGATCTCGATGCTCCCGCATGGCAGGCCATCGTGAGGACGGACGTGACCGCGGTGGAGCACGTGCTCTTCAATCTCATCGACAATGCCGCGAAGTATGCCGCGGGCTCGACGCCACCCGAGTTACACCTGGAGGCCGTGCTCAAGGGCCGCTCGCTCGAGCTGCAGGTCCGCGATCATGGCCCCGGTATTCCCGCGCGGGAGCACCGCCGCGTCTTCCGCGCCTTTCACAAGTCCGCCGCCGCCGCTGCGGAGAGCCGCCCCGGCGTCGGGCTCGGCCTCTCGCTCTCCCGCCGCCTCGCCCGGACCGCCGGTGGTGATCTCCTGCTGGCGAAGTCGGAAAAAGGTGCCTGCTTCGTCCTCGTGCTGCCGCTGGCCGCCCGGTGAGCGACACGAATTTCGCTCGCGGGATTCACGGACCTCGCCGACCGGTGGAGGTTGCCCATGGATCAGCCGCCGAAATTCACGCGCCATGTCTGGAAGCAGTTGTGGCGGCTGATCCGTCCTTACTTCTTCGGCAGGACGTGGCCGCGCGCATGGATCCAGCTCGGCACGCTGGTCACGCTCTCCGTGGCCGTCACGTGGGTCGCCATCTTCTCGCTGCGCGTGATGCGCGACGTGATGACCGCGCTGGAGAAGCAGGATACCGTCGGCTTCCAGCGCGCGCTGTGGATCTACATCGGCACCTTCGCCGCGAGCATCCCGCTCGCCGCCTTCTACCGGTATGTGGAGGAGCGGCTCGCGCTGAACTGGCGCGACTTCCTCTCGCGCACCTTCATGATCCGGTACTTCTACAACCGGGCCTACTACCGGCTGCACGGCCACGAGGAAATCGACAACCCCGACCAGCGCATCTCGGAGGACGCGAAGAACTTCACCACCACCTCCCTCTCCTTCACCCTGCTGGTGATCAACTCGGTCATCCAGATCCTCGGCTTCGCGCGCGAGCTGTGGATGATCTCCGGGACGCTGGTCGCCGTGCTCATCGGCTATGCCGCATTCGGCACGCTGATGTCCTTCCTCATCGGCCGCCGCCTTATCGGGCTGAACTACCTCCAGTACGAACGCGAGGCAAACCTGCGCTACGGACTCGTGCGCGTGCGGGACAATGCGGAGTCCATCGCCTTCTACCGCGGCGAGCGGAAAGAACTGCGCGACCTGCGGCGGCGGCTCGGCGGCGTGGTGGGAAACATGTCGGTGCTGATCCGCTGGAACCGCAACCTCGCCTTCTTCACCACGGGCTACAATTCCCTCGCGCTGATCCTGCCGCTGGCGATCGTCGCGCCGCTCTTCCTGCAGGGGAAGGTCGAGTTTGGCACCATCACGCAGGCCATGGGTGCCTTCGCGGCCTTCCTCGCGGCGGTGTCGCTCTTCATCACGCAGTTCGAGCGGCTGAGCGCCTTCGCGGCAGGCGTCACACGCCTCGGATCGCTGTGGGAATTCCTCGACGAGCGCGACGTGGAAGATGACCTGGAAGTCGAGGTGGAGGAGCACATCGAGATCAGCGAGGAAAGCCGCACCATCACGCTCGACGGCCTCACCGTGGAGACGCCGGATCGCGGGCGCACGCTGCTGCGCGACCTCAGCTTCCAGCTCGAGCCCGGCCAGAGCCTGCTCATCATGGGCGAGAGCGGCTCCGGGAAAAGCTCGCTGCTGCGCACCATCGCCGGGCTGTGGAATTCCGGCGACGGCAAGATCGGCCGCCCGCCGTATCGCAGCATGATGTTCCTCCCGCAGCGCCCCTACATGGTGCCGGGCAGCCTGCGCACGCAGCTCGACTACCCGGAGGCGCGGCGGAATACCGACCCCGCCACGCTGCAGGAAGTGCTGGAGACGGTGAACCTGCCCGACCTCGCGAAGCGCGTGGAAGGCGACTTCGACCGCGAGGCGGACTGGGCGAACATGCTCTCTCTCGGAGAGCAGCAGCGGCTGTCCTTCGCACGGCTGCTGATGAAGCGGCCCGCCGTTGCCTTCCTCGACGAATCCACCAGCGCGCTCGACGAGCCGAATGAGGAACTGCTCTACCGCTACCTCCAGGAGCACCGCTACACCTATGTCAGCGTGGGCCATCGCTCGACGCTGCTGAAGTATCACGACTGGCTGATGAGGATCGGCAAGGACGGTGCATGGGAGATCACGAAGACCGCGGACCTGGAGAAGACCACCTCATGATTCCTTTCCTTGTTTCGCGGGGGCCCTCCTTCGCGTATAGCTGCGGATCATGAAAGCCGCCCTCATCCTCGCCTGCCTGCTCGGCACCGCCTCCGCACAGACCGTGCTCCTGCCGGAGTCGATGAAGGCCGAGGTGGCAGGGCTGGCCGAAAAGCACCCGACGCTGGAGCTCGACTTCTATGCAAACGCCGCCGAGGCGAAGGAGAAGATCGCGACGGCGGAAGGCTACGTCGGCACGCCGGACGAGGGCCTGTTAGAGACGGGCGCGAAGTTGCGATGGGTCCACATCCACGGCGCGGGCATCGAGCGCTACACCGCCCTGCCGAAGATCAAGGACGGGACGGTGGCGCTGACGAACTTCAAGATCCAGCAGGGCCCGGAGATCGCCGACCACGCCTTTGCCCTGCTGCTTTCGCTAACGCGGAACATGGCCGCCTACCAGCGCGCGCAGGCCGACGGCGCATGGGGCCGCAATGACGCGAAGCTGCCGATGATCGAGCTGCGCGGCCGCACGATGATGGTCATCGGCTACGGCGGCATCGGCACGCAGGTGGCCGAGCGGGCGAAGGCCTTCGGCATGAAGGTCATCGCGATCGATCCGAAGGACCTGCCGATCTCCCAGACTCTCGACCGCAGCGGCAAGCCGGACGAACTCGATGAACTGCTGCCCGAGGCGGACGTGGTGGTGAGCTGCGTGCCGCACACGCCGCAGACCGAGAAGATGCTCGGCACCGCCCAATTCACCGCCATGAAAAAGGGCGCGTATCTCATCAATGTCTCGCGCGGCAAGATCGTGGACACCGATGCGCTGGTGAAGGCACTCCAGGAAAAGAAGCTCGCCGGTGCCGGTCTCGACGTGACCGATCCCGAGCCGCTGCCAAAGGATCACCCGCTGTGGAAGATGGACAATGTCGTCATCACGCCCCACGTCGCCTGGGCATCCGACCAACGGCCGGAGCGACAGGACCAGCTCGTCCTGACGAATCTCTCCCGCTTTGCCCGCGGCATGGCGCTGAGCAACCGGGTCGATCCGGCGAAGGGCTATTGATCCGCGCCGCGGTCAGTCGGCGAAGGCATTGCCATCCAGCGCGCGCTTCCTGCCACGCACCGGAGCGCGGCGCGCAGCCTGCGGTTGGCTCGCACCGCTCCAGGCCGGCAGCCATTGGCCCGAGCCATAGGAAAGCTCCGGCGGCACCTCGCCGACGGTCGCGCGCACAAAGGTGAGCCCCGGCGGCGGCAGACTGCCCGCGGTCTCCGGCACCGCGACGATCTTCGGGCGGCTCTTCCACACGGTGGGCAGCACGCCCTTCTCCTCCAGGAAGGCCTTCGTGAAATGGCTCGCGCTGCCGTAGCCGACCGCGCGCGCCACGTCGCTGATCTTGCGGCTGCCACTGGATAGCAGCTTCGCCGCGTGATGGATGCGGATCTCGCGCTGCTTCAGCCGGATCGTCTTGCCCGAGCGCTCGTGGTAGAGGCGGCAGAGCAGGAAACGGGTGATGCCGATCTCCCGGGCGAGCGCCGGCAGGTCGAGCTGCTCGCGGTAGGTCTTCTTCAGCCACCGGTCCACTTGGCCGGTGAGTTGCGAGTGTTGGTCTTTCGAGAGGCGGGGCATTTCCGGGGGAAATCGTCTTGGCGCCCGAGTGCACGACCGGACCGGGCACGGCCATCCTAGCAATCCATGGACCAAGGAAAAGTGCAATCCATCGCTAGCGGCAGGATGGCAAGTTCCGCTTCTCAAGAACGCCCGTCCCGTCGATCTTCCCAGCATGCCGAAGCCCCAGCCCGAGCCGGTCGATCCCGCGCAGCTCCCCGAACTCGCGATGGCGACGATGAAGTCGGCGAAGTTCCCCATGCTCGCCACCGATGACGACGGCCAGCCGCGGCTGCGCCCCGTCTCGCCGGTGAAGACGGAGCACTTCACGGTGTGGGTCGCGAACCTGCGGGCCTATCACAAGACCGGCGATATCGCCGCGAACCCGCGCGTGGAGCTTTGTTACATGGACGAGCACCACCATCAGGTGCGCATCACCGGCACCGCGAAGGTGGAGACCGACCGCGATCTGTTAGATGCGATCTGGGAGAAGAACCCGCTGCTGCGGATGTATCTCGGCACCCCGGAGAACCCGGAGCTGGTCGTGTATCGCATCGAGCCGAGCCGTGTCCGCTTCATGAAGGAATGGGCGCTGGAGTATCATGAGGTGCCGCTGTAGCACCCACAAAGTGGCCGCGGCTTCCAGCCGCAAGCCTTGCACAGCCCCCTCAACGCCCCGGCTGATTGGCGAGCCAATCGGCCCCACCCGCGGAGTCGGAGACCGCCCACGCGGCGACCGTTCCGGCCACGACGGCGGGATTCGCCTTCCTGCCGATCTGGCTTTGCAAGCGGACCCAACTGAGGAAGTAGCTCTTTCGTTCGCCCTTGGGGATCCCGGCCAGGAAGCGGACGATCACCCGCCGCTCCGGACGGCTCAGGACACCGTCAGCGTAGGCGGACAGCACGATCGCTTTCCACTCGGGAGCGGCAGGTTCCGGATCCACACCTCCGACCGTTCCACCGCCAATGATTACAGGCGGCGCGGTCGGTGAACCTCCATCGCCGCGACCGGCATGTGCCGTGATCGCGAAACCGACATATGTCACCAGGATCAGGAAAGAGGCCTTCACGCCGAACTTAACTGCCGATCACTCATTTCAGGGTCAAGCGGCATTCCGAGTTGCGCAAAAAGTGGCTGCGGCTTCCAGCCGCAAGCCCCGCACCAGCCCCTGCACCAGTCCTGTGAAGACCTGCGGCTGGAAGCCGCGGCCACTTTCACTTCCACATTCCCCGCTCAATCCCCTTCCCCGAAATTCCGCTCGCGCGGGCGCTTCACCCGGTAGGTCACGCGACCGCCATTCGCCTCGCGCAGCGGGTCGAAGACGAGGTCCATGCCCACGTCCTTGATCTCACAGACGATCGCCAGCAGCTCGCCCAGCCTCCCCTTTGGAAAGCCGCGCTGCTTGAACCACGAGAGATACTCCGGCGGCAGGTCGTAAATCGGCATGCCTCGCGGCGGCACCCCGGCGGGCCCGTACTTGCCAAATGGCATCCGCATCTGGCCGATCTCGCCGAGCAGCTTGCGGAAGTCCTCGCGGTCCATGTCCATCACACGGCCACGCTACACCGGCCACGTGGAAACGACAAAGCGGGAAGCCCGTGAGAGCTTCCCGCCTTGGGAAAAGAATCTGGATCGGCAGAGTCTCAGCGGCTCGCGGTCGTCTCCTTCGGAGCGCGGCTCTTGAGCGCATTGTCGGACTCGGTGTCCGCCCATTCGCGGAAGGCCTTGTCCTCGACCACTTCCATAAGGCCGACCATGTCGCCGTGCTTCTCACCGCAGAGCTGGCCGCAGACCACGGAGGTCTCGAGGGTCTTGGTCGGCGTGAACCACATCGGGATCTCGCGGCCGGGGATGGCGTCCTGCTGGATGCGCATCGGGACGATCGCGTAGTTGTGGATCACATCGTTCGAGGTGATCATCAGGATCGCCGGGCGGCCCTTCGGGATCTTCAGGTTGGAAGCGATGAAGTCGTCCTGCGCATTCGGGTCGTCCAGATCGAGCGCCACGTCATTGTTCGCGGTGCGGACCAGCGGATTGATGCGGCCGAATTTCCCGTCCTTGCCGGGGTAGTGATAGGTCCAGCCGAACTGCCAGCCGACGACGCGGACGCGCACCGGATCCTGCTTCTGCACCGTCTCCCAGGTATCGGTGCGCTCCTTCCACAGCGGGATGGCGAAGCCGAGCAGCAGCACGGCCTCGATGATGACCACGGCGATTTCCAGGTGGCTGGAGATGTGGTTGCGCACGCCGTGATACGACGCCTTCGGATGGACGGAAGCGCGGAAGCGGAAAAGGCAGTAGAGGAAGAACAAGGTCCACCCCACGAAAAGCGCGATCATGAACCAGTGGACCACATCGATGAGGTGGTCCACCCGGCCGCCGTGGGCGGAGAAGTTTTCGGGGATGCTGAGAAATTTCGAGGGACTCATGGAAAAGGGAAGGCGTCAGCGGGTAGGAGCGGCGGCGGCAGCAGCAGGCAGATCGTCGCGCAGCTCGGGATCGAGACCTAGGTCGCTGCGGCGGATGAGGCGGACCATGAAGAACACCACGCCGGCGAGCATCGGGAGGATGATGCAGAGCATCACGAAGATGGACCAGCCGGCCGCATTCGGACCGTCGTCCTTGAAATTCGCGGCGCAGGTGGCGCAGGCAAGCAGGGTATCGATCATGGCCGTATCGGGATCAGGGATTCAGAGGACGATGTTGCGGACCTTCTTGTAGAAGCACACGCCATAGACCGGCATGACCACCGCGCAGACCGCGCTGATCGCGCCGAGCGTGGTGATGATGGCCGTCCGGTCCGCCGCAAACGCGAAGGCCCACACGGTGAGGAACACGAAGAGCAGCGTGCTCACCGTGACGAAAACAATGTGGAAGGCGCGGAGTGACATGGCAGCGGGACGTACGGGTGGATCGGATATCAGTGGTGCTGGATCTTCACATCGGAGCCGGGCACGCCATCCTTGAATCCATTGTAGTGAAGCGGATCCGACTCGGCGAGGCCGGTGAGAAGAAGCAGGATGACGGCACCGATGATGCCGAATCCGAAGACCCAGTAGATGAGGCTCTTCTCGTGATTGAGGTGCATGAAGATGGCCGCGACGAGCGAGGCCTTCACGGACGCGATCGCGAGACCGAGGACCATGTCGGCGGTGTCGAAGCCGTGCTTGCCGAAGTCGAGCGCCGGGACGGTGGCCACCGCGACGGTGACCACGGTGCCGACGAAGAGCGCGGCACCGATCAGCTTGTAAAGGCGGAGCGACTTCTGGATTGCTTCAGGAGAATCGGCCATGGATGCGGGAATCTGAAATTTGAGAGGCGAGAGTGGGAAGTCTTCCGGGAACTTACATCAAATACAGGATCGGGAAGAGGAAGATCCAGACCAGGTCGACGAAGTGCCAGAAGAGGCCGCCGACTTCGACGCGGTTCGCAAGCCACTCGGGATTGCTGAGATACATGCTCTTGCCGCAGAAGAGGTAGTAGGCGAGCACCAGCGCACCGCCGATGACGTGCAGGCCGTGGAGGCCGGTCATCGTGAAGTAGATCGCGTAATAGGTGTTCCAAGCCGGCTCGAATTTCGAGGAGAACTGGACCTTATCGCGCGGCACCTCGAGGTGCGGGAACTTGCGGGTGCTGTAGTCGGGGCCGAAGAATTCCTCCTTCAGGTTCTCCTTGGACTTCGGCATTGCGTACTTCGACGGGTCGATCTGCACGTTGGCGAGGTCGGTCGTCATGTAGTAATCCATCTCCTGCCAGCCGATGCGGTACTTGTCCTTGGCGGTCGGCACCTTGCCCTTGGTGGCGAGGAATTCGGTGAGCTGGCCGAGGGCCTTCTGCTGCTTCTCCCAGACCTCGCGGAGTTTCGCGTTTTCCTTGAGCAGCCAGGATTCCTCGATGGCCTTCTCGATCGCGGCCTCGTCGTGGCGGCCGATCTTCTCGGACACCTTCATCGCGAGGTGGCGGAAGTCGATGGCGTCCACGTAGTGGAAGTTCATCGGGCTCTCGAGCATCTTGCCTGCCACAGCCGTGGCATCGCGCAGCGTGCCGGCGGCAGCGCCTTCCTGGATATCGCGAGGGCGGAAGTGGAAGACTGTGGCCGGGCTCACCTTGAAGGCGACCGTGGCCGCCTCCGGCATGATGTCCTTGGCGATGGCTTCTTCATTCACCTTCACCTTGTCGGCGATCTCCCAGCCCTTCTTGCCGGGATTCTCCTTGTGAGCCTTGTCCCACTCCTCGCGCAGGCTGTCGATGCGGTGGGAAGAGTTGTTCGAGCGGGCGGCCAGGTGGGCAGCCTTGATGTCGTCGAGCAGCTTGACGGAAAGATCCGTGCCCTTGGCGAAGACAACTTCCTTGCCCGGAGCGGTCTGAAGCTTGAGATCGGCAGCGAGCTTGACGGTGGCCGGCTTATTGACCGCGGCAGCGATCAGGGTTTCGGCAATCTTCTTCTCCCGGGCCAAGGCAGGAACTTCTGCTTCCTCCTGCTCGGCAATGAAACGGCGAAGACCATCGACGGTGATTTCATCTCCCTTGCGGAATACCTTTGCTGCATCAGGAATCGCCGGGTCGGCCTCGCCTTCCTTCAAGTTGTCGATTTCCGACTCCAGCGCGGTGGCTGCAGCCTCCTCGATGCCAGCAACGAAGGTCTTTTCAAACACCACGGTGTCGAACTGCTCGGCAGCGCGGACGATGACGCCCTCCACCCATGGCTTGTAGTAGCGGACGGTGTTATAGGTGATCTGCGAGGCCTCAAAGTTGATGAGGTTTTCCTCGAGCTTCTTGCCGTTGACGTCGCGGGCGATCTGGTCGTCCTTGAGTGTTTCGTCGTGGCCAAGATGCACGCCGTCCTTCGGCTTGTAGCCGAGGTGACCTTCCACGACCGAGTAGTCCGGCATGCGGAGAGCCTGGTGGTGGAGCTTCACGTAGTACTCGATGCCCTTCAGTCCCATGAAGACGAAGGAGCAGAAGACCGTGAAGAGCATGTAGGCCTGGAACTTGCCCCATTGGCGGAGCTTCAGCGACGCCCAGGCGAAGACCACGGTGACCGACGAGGCGATCAGCACGAAGGTATTGATCAGGCCCGGCAGCACCGGGAGCGTGCGCTCCGGCCATGGATAGTCCGCATCGATGCGGAGGAAGATGTAGGCCGAGAAGAAGCCGCCGAAGAGCATGACTTCCGACGCGAGGAACAGCCAGATGGCGATCTTCGAATTGAAGAGGCCCGTGTCCTTGCGTGGGGTGACGATATAGGGGATTTCCATTGGGAAAAGGGTCTGGTTTTCAGTGCCAAGTTTCTCAGGCTCGGGACCGAATCGTCAGTGAGCGGACGGGGTTGCGGGTTTCTCGGCGGGCGTTTCGCTGTCCCGCTTCGGTGCTTCCCACTGCGGGAGGTAGTCCTCGTCGCAATCCGGGCGGCTGTATTCATACGGGCCACGGTAGACCGAGGGCTCGGTGAGGAAGTTGCCGTGGCCCGGAGGCGTCGGCGTCGCCCACTCCAGCGTGGTGGCGTTGTAAGGATTGTCGCTCTCGACCTTGCGGCCGATCTTCCACGCGGTGAAGAGATTGATGATGAAGGGGATCTGTGCGAGGGCGAGGGCCCAGGCAGCCATGGACATCACGATGTTCAGGTCGATGTGCTCGGCGACGGTCAGGCCGAAGACGTTCACGCTGTCCTTTGCCTTCGCGAGGTAAGCATCGCCACCGTTGTACCAGCGGCGGTGGAAGCCTGCCATGCCCTGCGTGAGCATCGGGAAGAAGATCAGGTTCATGCACACCAGGCTCGGCCAGAAGTGGACATGAGAGAGGAAGTTGCTCATGTGGCGGCCGGTCATCTTCGGATACCAGTGATACACACCGGCGAAGAGGCCGAAGAGGATGCCCGGGGCCACCACGTAGTGGAAGTGGCCGATGACGTAGTAGGTATCGTGCAGGTGGAGGTCGACCAGGTTGAAGGCCAGCGGCAGGCCGGTGAGGCCGCCGATGCCGAACATCGGCAGGAAGGCGCAGGCCCAGACCATCGCCGGGGTGAAGCGGATGGAGCCGCCCCACAGCGAGATGATCATCGAGGTGAGCAGGATCACCGACGGGATGGAGATCAGCACCGTGGTGGTCTGGAAGAAGGTCGAGACGACCGGGCCCATGCCGGTGAGATACATGTGGTGAGCCCACACGACGAAGGACAGGAAGCCGAGGACCAGCACGCCATAGACCATCGCCTTGTAGCCCCACAGCGGGCGGCGGGTATTGGCCGGGATGATTTCCGCGACGCAGGCGATGGCGGGCAGCAGGAGAACGTATACCTCCGGGTGACCGAGGAACCAGAACAAGTGCTGGAACAGCAGCGGGGAACCACCGCCGGAGAGATCAGCCAGGCCTTCCTTCGAGGTGTAGAGGCCGGACGGCATGAAGAAGGACGAGTGGGTCACCCGGTCCATGAGCTGCATGATGCCGGCAGCTTCCAGCGGAGGGAAGGCGAGCAGGAGCAGGAAGCCGGTGACGAGCATCGCCCAGACGAAGAAGGGCATGCGCATCCAGGTCATGCCACGGGCGCGCAGGTTTATGATCGTGGTGATGAAGTTCACCGAGCCGAGCAGCGAGGAGGAGATCAGCAGCACGAGGCCGACGAGCCACTGCGTCTGTCCCGCGAGCCACTGGTTCACGATCTGGCCGTCCGCGAATCCGGCGAGCGGCGAGTAGTTCGTCCAGCCGGACTTGGCGGCACCGGACTCCATGAAGAAGGAGGCGCACATCACCAGGCCACCGGCGAGATACATCCAGTAGCTGGCCATGTTCAGCTTCGGGAAGGCCATGTCCACCGCGCCGATCTGCAGCGGAGTGACGTAGTTGCCGAAGGCACCGAAGCCGAGCGGCACGATGCCGAGGAACACCATGATGGTGCCGTGCATGGCGCCGAACATGTTGTAGGTCTCACCCGTCACCTTGCCATCCTGGAGCCAGCGGGCCTTCCAGTTGTCCGTGAAGAGCCAGCTCATCCACTCCGGCAGCGGCTCGTGCGGATAGGCGATGCTCCAGCGCATCACCATCATCAGGTAGAAGCCGAAGGCCAGGAAGGCCATGGCCGTCAGACCGTACTGGATGCCGATCGTCTTGTGATCGGTCGAGAAGATGTACTTCTGGATGAAGCTCTGCTCGTGGTGGTGGTGGTCGTCGTGACCGTGACCATGACCGTGGTCGGCGGCGTGGGCGTGGGCGCTCATGCTTGAGAGAAAAAGTTAAGAGGCTGAAGTTACTTGGCTTCCGCCGGTTCGAGGGTGATCGGATCGACCATCATCTTGGGGTCGATCGGGGTGCCCGGGAGATTTTTGTGGTGGTCTGCAGTCAATTCGTCGCCGGTGACTGCAGCACCGGCCTTGGCGCGCTTCCCGGAAATCTCCAGCGCGGTGGCACCCATTTCCTTCGTCACCACGGCTTCCGGCTTGCTGCCGCCGCCGCTCGCGTCGTTGCCAAAGGAGTGGCGGATGTAGTTCATCAGGTGGGCCAGGCTCTCACCGCTGAGACCGGCGGACTGGGCAGGCATCACACCGTAGGTCTTGCCGGAAGAAGTCGGTCCGGTGAGGCCGTTAAGAATCACCATCGCGAAGACCTCCGTCTCCCCGTTCACCCACTTCGAACCAGCGAGAGAGGGATAGGAAGCTCCGTCACCCTTGCCATCGGCGCCGTGGCAACCGGTGCACTTGGAGTACTCCTTATGACCTTTCTTGATCGATGCTTCCAGCCATGGGACAGGCGGCAATTTCACTCCCTCCCCGTCATCCGGGATCAAGCGGACATAGCCCTCGCGGGTGATGTCCTTGTAGGAGAAAAGCTTGCCTGCCTTGCCGAGGGTCCATCCGGCGGCGAGCAGGGGCACGGCGCACATGATGAGCACCCAGAGCGAGATCGGCTCTGCACCGTTCTCCTTGAGTTTGGACTCGCGGGAAGCGGCGGCGGCGCCGCGGATCACGCGCTCGTGGGCTTCGGTGACGTTCACCGATTCCTCGAGGTCGGGCTTGGATGGATCGATCATCTCGGACAGGGAAAAAACGTTTCAGCCTTACGGGGCGGCGGCAGGAGCCGGGGCAGCGGCGGCGGCCGGTGCGGCAGCCTTGGCGGGGGCAGGGTTGATGGCCTTCGGCAGGGCGTCATCGTGCTTCATCGAGAGCAGGTAGCTCACCAGCGCTTCCGCGGCGGGGGTCGGGACGATTGCGTAGCCTTCCTTCACCGGTGCGGGGACCGCGTCTGCCGGGGTCTGGCCCTCGATCTTCTTTTCCTCGAAGAGGAAGGGATGCGGCGGGCACTTGGAAGTGGACTTGGCCGGGTCGAGGCGGGCGTCGTAGAGGTGCTCCAGCAGCCAGGCCTTCGGGTTCTCACCGGTATCCTTCACGTAGTTCTCGACGCGCAGGCCGACGTTGAAGAGGTCGGGACCCAGGCGGGACACACCGATCTGGGCGAACTTCTCACCCTGGTAGTCGAAGACGGTGGACTCGCGGCGGGTGTCACCGCGGGCTTCATCCAGCTTGTTGCCACCCCAGTCCGGACGGCCGAGGTCATTGCCGGCGTCGGTGGTGCGGATCACCTGGGTGTGGCAGAGGTAGCAGCCGTTCGCGGCATAGACTTCCGCGCCATTGGCCACACGGCCGGTGCGCTTCGGGAAATAGATGCCGGTCTTGCCGTCGGCAGCCTCGTCAAAGGCGACCGGCTTGACATCGCGCATCGAGAAAAACGGCACGACCACCACGGACATCCAGGCGATGCCGAAGGCCAGGGTGAGACCGAGTGCGAAGGAGCGGAAGGTCATGGAAGGGAAACTTGAGATCTCAGATCCGGAAAGGGGTACTCCTTACGAATTAGTGGGCGTGGGAGTGGGCGGGTGCCGAGCCGGGGCCGGCGTTGTCGATGTCGCCCTCGGGGCCGTGGGTCGCATCGTGCAGGTCGTCGTGGTGGCCGTGGCCGAGCAGCGTCGGGTGCGAGGAGCGGCGGCCGAGGCGCAGCCACATCAGCGCGAGGTGCATGAAGAACCAGACATTCGAGAAGAGCAGGAAGCACCACGCCAGCGTGATGGCCACGGCGTAGGGGTATGAGTAGGTCATCGCATTCTCCCACGGCTGCTTGAAGTCCTCCTGGGCATGGCCCTGCATCAGGCCGCCGAAGATGGCGACGATCGCGATGGTGACCACACCGTAGATCGAGAGGAAGAAGTGCATCTTGATCAGACGGCTGGAGAGCCACTCGCGGCGGGTCACGCGCGGGACGACGAAGTAGATCACGCCGAAGGCGACGAAGCTGAAGAAGCCGTAGAGCGCGAGGATATCGAAGCCATACTGCGAGAGCGAGAACTGGCTGAGCGGCAGGGCGGCCGGGGTATTCAGGAAGGTGGCAGCGAAGCCGGTCACCAGCAGGCCGAAGAGACCGGCGACGGTGAAGAGGAGCGTGGGGCTGTTCACCACCGTCTCGGGAGCTCCGGCGGCGGTCTTCAGCAGGTTCACCGCCACGGCGATGGCCGGGATTGCCACGAGGATGGTGGCAGCGGCACCGACGTAGGGCAGGAAGTTCGGGATCGGCGCACCGGCCAGCTTTTGCATGCCGGCCCACGGGGCGATGATCGCGAGCGACCAGAAGCCGAGGGAGGAAAGCGTGTAGCTATACACCGGACGACCGGTCACCTTCGGGATGAGGTAGTAGGCGGCAGCGATGCCAGCCGGGAGGAAGAAGAGGAAGAGCAGTGCCGAGCGATACCAGGCATTGATCGCCGCAGCCATCAGCGGGGAGCCGGAGAAGCCGTGGACGAAGATGTGCGCGGTGGCGAAGACCCACGGGAACCAGATCAGCGCGGCAAGGATGTACCACTGCGAGATGAAGACGTGACCGGCCGGGCGGACCTTGAACTGGATCATCGACCAGATCGCGATGGCCGCGTAGGCGAGCAGCATCGGCACCCAAGCGAAGACCGGCATTTCCATCCACGGGATGCCCGTGCCCTTGCCCGCGAGGATGCAGATGACGCCGAGGCTGACGGAGAAATTCCAAACGTGACCGGCGGTCAGGATGAGACCGGCGGCACGGCAGGTCTGGCGGGACAGGCGGGCCATCAGCCACACCAGCGCGCCGAATGCGGCTTGGCAGCCCCAGCCGTAGATGAGCGCATTCATGTGCGCGGGCTGCACGCGGCCGTAGCTCAGGAATCCCCAGTCACTGAGGAAGCCGGGGCTGTGGACCTTCGCCGACGAGATGATGCCGAGCAGGATGGCCACGGCCAACCAGGCAGCACCGCTGGTGAAGAAGAACATCACCGGGTGGCGCAGCGAGAGGTCGATCTCCGCGCGGCGGATCGCGTCGGAAGTCTGGGGTGTAGCGGCAGACATGGAGAAAAAGGGAAAGAGATCTGGTCGGATCAGGGCTTGATCAGGTCGGCCTCGGTCAGCATGGACTTGCCGACTTCGGAGCGGAGCATTTCGACCTGCTCGGGCAGCACCGGTGCCGCCTTGTTGCCGAAGCTGTTGCGGATGTAGGTGAGCACCGAGGCGATGGTCTCGTCATCCTGCGTGGCGATGATCGGGGTCATCGGCGCGAGCGGGGTGTAGAGCTGGCCCTTGATGTGCATCGGGCCCTGCAAGCCGCGGAGCTGGATGCGGATGAGATTGGAAACCGGGCCCGTCACCCACTCGGACTCCGCGAGCGGAGGCCCCACCGGACCGCCTTCACCGGCAGCACCGTGGCACGCCATGCACATCGCATAGGTGGCCTGACCCTTGGCCATCACGGCGGGGTCGATCGGGGTGTCGGCCGCAGGGGTCTTTGCGTCCACGAGGGACATGTCAGGACCCTTCTGGTTGTTCCTGTCTTCCTGGGTGTCGGAGCCCGGAACGATCTGTGCGTCGTCCTTCACCGGAGCGGGCTTCTGGGAAACCAGCGACTCGCCGAGGTGGGCGAAGATGTCATGCGGCGGGACCTGCACGGTCTTGCCCTTCTCGACTTCCTTGTAAGCGAAGCCCGCGGCCTGGGCCTCGTCGGTCGTCTTGCGGAATTCGTAGCGGGCCTTGGCAGCCTCTTCTTCCAGCGGATTGTGCTCCGAGGTATCGGAAGAGAAGAGCTTCAGCGCGAGCACGATGACGCCGAAGAGCGAGAAGACACCCACCGCCCAGAAGAAGGCGGAGAAACGTGCCAGAGGATTGTCGCTGGTGGAGGACATTTGGAAAGATGCCAGGTAAGGGGTGCCGGGGCGGATCAGTTCGAAACGTTGGCGGATTCGAGGATGCGCGGGTCGCGGTGCGGGTAGGTCGCGGTCTGCGTCAGGGCACGCAGGTAGAAGAAGATGAAGCCGGAGCCGATCGCCACGAAGGCGAGGATGTCACCCCAGAATGCACCGGGGACGGACGTGGAGACATTCAGGAAGTCGGCCAGGCGCTTGTCGCCCGCGAAAGCCATGCCGTAGAGCGAGACGGAGCGCTCCGGGATGGTGATGATGTAGTGATCCAGCGCATGCATCACCAGCGTGTAGCCGGCCATGATGGAGAGCGTCTTCGAGTTCTTCTTCAGCCAGGCCTGCAGCAGGATGACGAAGGGGATGACGAAGTGGCCGAAGACGAGCGCGATGCTGGCGGTATTCCAGTCGCCGGTGTTGCGGATCAGGAAGTAGGTCGTTTCTTCCGTGATGTTCGCATACCAGATCAGCATGTACTGCGAGAAGCCGGTGTAGGCCCAGAAGACGGTGAAGGCGAAGAGCAGCTTGCCCTTGATGTGGAAGTGCTCCGGCGTGACGACGTGCTTCAGGTAGCCCGCGCGCTGCATCAGGGTGGCGGTGATGATGATCACGGCCATCGAGTTCAGCGCGGTGCCCGCGAAGATGTAGACACCCCACATGGTGGAGAACCAGTCGTAGCGGAGGCCGCTCAGCCAGTCGATGGCGGCGAAGGTGATCGTGATCGCGAAGATGATCAGCGTGTAGGTCGAGTGAAAGCGCGCCTTGAAGAGGTTCTTCGTGGTCGGGTTCGGATCGGTGTCCTGGTTGACCGAGAACTTGCGCAGCGTGTGGATCACCAGACCGAGGCCGATGAAGTAGAAGAAGAAGCGGGCATACCAGGCGAACTGGTTCATGTACCACTGCTTGTTCACCAGCAGGGCCTCATGCTTCGCGGTCAGCGCCTGCTCCATCGAGTCGGTGCCGTAGAAGCCGAAGAGCGAGCCGATATTGCCCTCGAAGATCGCGCCACCCGCGGCACGGTGCGTGTTCATCCACTCGAAGAGCCATTGCTGGACCGAGGGCACAAGCAGCGGCCAGGCGAAGATGAACATGAAAGGGAACACGTACCCGAGATTCTCCATGATGCGGCGGACCGAAGTCCCCCACCCCGAGTTCGAGACATTGTGCAACAGCGTCCAGAAGCAACCGCCCGCGGCGAGCGTGAAGAAGAAGAACAGCGCGAAGAGCCAGGAGTAGGCAAATGGCGCGGCGATATTCGGCTTGGCACCGAACAGCAGGTAAGCGCTGATCAGGCTGAGCAGAAGGGACGTGTAGCCGGCGATGCGCTTGACGGCCTCGACCTTCGAGCTGACGAGGCGTTCGCCGTCAACCGGGATATCGGCGGAAGTGACGTGGTGGTGTGCCATCTGGGAAAGGGAATTACTGGGCTTGCGCGGGCGCTGCGGGGACGGCCTTGTCGAAGACATCCTTCACGACGTCGTAAGGTGCCTTGCGTGCGAGTTGCAGGGCGCGGACGTAGGCGACGATCGCCCAACGGTCGCGCAGGGCGATGTTGTGCTTGTAGGCGGCCATGTTGCCCTTGCCCTCGGAGATCACGTGGAAGAGGCGGCCGTCCGGGTAGACGGCCTGCGCGTAGGTGTCCTGCGTGAGATTGGCAATGCCGGGGATGCCGAAATGACTGGTCATGCCCTGTCCGTCGCCCGACTTGCCGTGGCAGATCGCGCAGTTGACGTTGAAGGATTCTTCACCGCGCTTGAGGAAGGCGCCCACGTTCTCGTTCGTGAGGTGGAGCTCTTCCGGCATGCCATTGGCGAAGTAGTCCTCGATGCCGCCGGTGGCGAGGTGGCTGACGGGGCCGCCGAACTCAAGCTCGGGGATGCCGCCGAATTCCTTCAGGCCTTCCGGATTCAGACCGAGTGCCTGGGTGCCGTGGACGGGCAAGCGCGCGCCTTGGCCATCGGCGAAGAACTCGCTCGGCTTCTGGGGCTTGAGCTTGTCCTGCTCGTCCATGTCCGGGAACAGCCGGATCGGCGTGTCCGGGGACTTGCTGCCACGCACCGGCATGAGGCCGATGAAGAGCGCGGCGATGATCGCGTAAGCGAGGAAGAAGTATTTCACGACTGGAGATCTGAAATGGGGAACCGGTGATCTGGAATCCGAGGATCAGTCCTCTTCTTCGACGAGTTCGATGCTCTTGCCGCCGATCTCCTCGAGGAGTTGGCGGGTGCCTTCTTGGTTGAATTTCGGGTCGCGGGCCTCGACGGCGATGAAGAACGCATCGTCGGTCGCGCGGTGGAACTGGCGGCTCGCGAAGAGCGGGTGATTCAGGCGCGGCAGCTTCATCAGCGCGAGCAGGCCGAAGAGCGTCGTGAATCCCGAGAACAGGATCGTCAGCTCGAACATGATCGGGAAGAAGGCCGGGACGGTGAAGATGTTCGCGGGCTTCGCCTGCACCACGGTCGGGTAGCTCTCGATGGCTTTCGTCAGGCCCGGGATCCAGCCCCAGATCTCGGTCTGGGTGGCGGAGGCGAGGAAGAAGCCGGTGAGGAGACCGAGGGTGCCGCCGCAGAAGACGAACCACGGCAGGATGGAGCGCTTCATGCCCATGGCGGCGTCGAGGCCGTGCACGGGATAGGGCGTGTGGCAGTCCCATTTGCGGTAGCCGGCGTCGCGCACCTTTTCCGCGGCCTTGTAGAGGGCGGAGGCGCTGCCGAATTCGGCCAGGTAACCGTAAACGCGTTTGCGGGTAGTACTCACTGTTGGAAGTGCCAAGTAAGAAGTTCCGGTGTGCAGGGGATCACGCTTTGGCCTCGGTGGCCTTCGAGTGCAGCTCGTGCTGGTATGCCTCCTCGACGGCGACGCCGTGGTCCGGGTGGTCGTGGTGATCGTCGAAATGCGGGTCGGACTCGCGGAGGGTCCACTTCACTTCCGCGATGTTGATGCAAGGCAGGAAGCGGAGGAAGAGCAGGAAGAGCGTGAGGAACATGCCGATGGTTCCCACGAAGAGGAAGATCTCCACGAAGCTCGGCGAGTAGGTCTTCCAGTCGCCCGGCAGGAACATGCGGGTCAGCGTGGTGACGATGATGACGAAGCGCTCGAACCACATGCCGATGTTCACGAGCATGGCGACGATCATGATGACCCAGAGGTTCTCGCGGCATGCCTTCCACCAGAAGACCTGCGGGGCGATCACGTTGCAGAACATCATCGAGACGTAAGCCCACCAGTAAGGACCGGTGATACGGATGCGGAAGGCCTCCATCTCGTAGAGCGCGCCCGAGTAGTAGGCGACGAAGAGCTCCATCAGGTAGGCGTAGCCGACGATCGTGCCCGTGAGCAGGATGATCTTCGCCATGTTGTCGATGTGCTTCATCGTGATCACGTCGTGCAGGCCGTAGAGCTGGCGAGCGGGGACCATGATGGTGAGCACCATCGCGAAGCCACCGAAGATGGCGCCTGCGACGAAGTAGGGCGGGAAGATGGTGGTGTGCCAGCCGGGGACCACCGAGGTGGCGAAGTCGAAGGACACGATGGAGTGCACCGAGAGCACCAGCGGGGTGGAAAGGGCCGCCAGGAGCAGGTAGGCCATTTCATAGTGGCTCCACTGACGGTTGCCGCCGCGCCAGCCGAGGGAGAAGATGCCGTAGAGGGTCTTGCGCAGGCCGGGCTTGCAGCGGTCGCGGATGGTCGCGAGGTCCGGCACCATGCCGATGAACCAGAAGATCAGCGAGATGGTGAAGTAGGTCGAGACGGCGAAGACGTCCCACAGCAGCGGCGACTTGAAGTTCTGCCAGATCGAGTTGGCATTCGGGATCGGCGCGAGGAACCACGCCATCCAAACACGGCCGACGTGGAAGGCCGGGAAGATACCGGCGCACATCACGGCGAAGATGGTCATCGCCTCCGCCGCGCGGTTGATGGACGTTCGCCAGTTTTGCCGCGTCAGGAAGAGCACGGCGGAGATCAGGGTGCCGGCGTGGCCGATACCGATCCAGAACACGAAGTTCGTGATGTCCCAGCCCCAGAAGACGCGGTTCGACATGCCCCAGACGCCGACACCGGTCGAGACGAGGTAGGTCAGGCCGAGGCCGACGCCCAGTGCCGCGATGATGGCGGACGGGATGAAGAGCAGCCACCAGAGGAAGGGCTGGCGATTCTCCACCACGCTGCAGATGCGCTCGGTGATCCAGTGGTAGGAGCGGCCGTTGAGAATCAGCTTCTCGCGCTCCAGGACCGGAAGTTTCGGTCCCTGGCGGGGAGTGCTCGGCGCGTGTTCGGTGGCAGTGGCCATGATCGAGAGGAAGAAGAAAGACTGAACTCGTGGGACTGACCGGGATCAGTGCATGTGGATGGTGGCTTTGCCGACGAACTTGGAGTCCGGCATCTGCGCATTCGGGTTCTTGACGCGGGCCAGGTAGCTGGTGCGCGGCTTGGTGCCGATGTAGTGGAGCAGGTCGTAGTTGCGCTCGCTCGCCTTGGCGCGGTTCATCGCCGACTTGTCACCATCGAGAAGGTTGCCGAATTCGATGCCACCGGCCGGGCAGGCCTCCTGGCACGCGACCCGCAGGCCATCGACGGAGACACGCAGCGTGTTCTCGGTGACGCCGGAGTCCGGGGATGCCTTGCCGGAGAGCAGGGCCTCCTGCTTCTGGCCGCGCTTCTGGCGGATGACGGCATCCTTCAGGCGCTGCACGCAGTAGGTGCACTTTTCCATCACGCCGCGCATGCGGACGGTGACGTTCGGGTTGCGCTGGAGGTGCGGCGCGGTGCCGACCTGCTTCTCGCCGAGAGGACCCTTGTAGAGGTTGTGGGCGACGAGCGGGTTGCGCTTGTTGTAGTCGAAGAAGTTGAAGCGGCGTGCCTTGTAGGGGCAGTTGTTCGCGCAGTAGCGGGTGCCGATGCAGCGGTTGTAGGCCATCGCATTCAGGCCGTCCTCGGTGTGGACCGTGGCATTCACCGGGCAGACGGTTTCGCACGGGGCGCTCTCGCACTGCACGCAGGAGACCGGCTGGCAGATGAGCTCCGGGTTGCCCGGGTCGAAGGTGTTCTCCTTGTCGATCGCGTAGTAGCGGTCCATGCGGACCCAGTGCATCTCGCGGCCCATGGCGACCTGCTGCTTGCCGACGATCGGGATGTTGTTCTCGGCCTGGCAGGCGATGAGGCAGGCATTGCAGCCCATGCAGGAGGACAGGTCCACCGTCATGGCCCACTGGTGCAGCTTGTCGCTGAGGTGCGGGGTGGGCTTGCCATCCGCGCCCTTCACGCCTTCCTGCTTGTAGAGGGAGATGTTCGGCGGCGCGTGGCCGTCGTTGCCTTGAAGCTTCACATTGTGGAGCTGCTCCTCGAAGCCGCCCTTGTGGTCACCGGAGTCGATGGTCGAGATCTCGCGGGCGAGCGCACGGCCATACATGGCGTGGTGCTCCTGGATCACGGCCAGCGGGTAGCGCTTGTTCGCATTCTCCACGACCGCGCCGGTGGCGTAGTAGGAGGTGGCGGTGGTGCGCAGCGGGTAGGCATTGAAGCCGGAATTCATGCCGACCTGACCGGTGGTGCCGGTGTGCTTCGGTCCGCGGTTGAACTTGTCCTCGTCATCGAAGCCCTGGCCGTAGCCGAGCGGGAGGACGATGGTGTTTTCGGACTGGCCGAAGGAAATCATCACCGCGATTTCCAGTTCCGCGCCATTCAGCTTGATGCGGATGACCGGACCGGTGCGGTGCTCGCCTTCGCCGTCCTCGCCGACGCCGGCGCGCTTGTGCTCCAGTGCCACGATCTCGTCATAGAGACCGAGGTCCTTTGCGGTCTGCGGCGCGATGAGCGCGGCATTGTCCCAGCAAAGCTTGGAAATCGGATCGGGAGCTTCCTGCAGCCAGCCGTTGTCGATCCAGCGGCCGTCGTAAACGGAGGCGTCGGTCGCGAAGACGACCTCAAGGCCTTCAGCCGAAGCGGTCGGCAGGGTCACCTTGCCCGCAGGCAGCGTGACGGAAGCGGTCTCGTAGGAAGTGCCGGGCTGGAAGCCATCGCGCAGGAGCTTGCGCCAGGCCTCGGTGCTCTTGCCGCCGACCGCCGCGAAGGTCTTCTTGACCTCGGTGTAGGCGGGGGAAGGAGCGCCGGCCTCGCCTTCGCCGGTGACGAGCTTGCCCTCGTCGGTCAGCAGGGCGGAGAGGATTTCCAGCTCGCTCGCGCACTCGTCGTAGAGCGGCAGGATCATCGGCTGCACCACGGTGTAGACACCGTTCACGGTGCGGGCGTCCGACCAACTCTCGAGGTAGTGGCTGGCGGGCACGTGCCAGGTGGCGGCACGGGCGGTGGCGTCGGTGCGCTCGCCGAGGTGGATCACGGTCTTCGCCTTGGCAAAGGACTCGGCGATCTTCAGATCGGCCGGGGCATCGAGGACGGGGTTGCCCGGGGTGAGGAGGAAGAGGGTGTCGAGCGTGCCGCCGTCGAGATCCGCCTTGAGCTTGGCGATGTCGCCGAAGCCTTCGTTCTCGGTGCGGACGTAGCGGAGGGCCTTGCCTTCGCCGGTGTTGCCCAGCTTCTCATTGATCGCGGCAGCCAGGATGCGGATGCCTTCCGGCAGACGCGAACCGGCGAGCACGATCGCCTTCGATCCGGCACCCTGCAGGTCGGCGACCAGCGGCTTCAGCCAGGAAATGACCTTCTCATCCGTGGTGGCCTCGGAAGGCGTGACCTGCGAGACGCCGAGGGCGGCGGCGATGTAGGCGGTGATGCCGGCGATCTGGCTCGGCTTCACGCGCAGGCGGTGATCCGCCATGCCACCGGTGAGCGAGAAGGCGCTCTCGATGGCATACATGCGGTTCATCGCCGCGGCATCCGGCTTCTTCGAGTAGTCTCCGCCCTCAGGCTTGCGGCGCTGGAAGAACGGGATGGTGGAGCCGTGGAAATCGAGCGAGGCGAAGTCGCAATCGAGCGCGAGCACCCGGTCGGCCTTCGAGAAATCCGCCACCGGGCGGACGCCGTCGCCGAGGAAGGGCGACGCGCTGGTGAGTGCCTCGTAGCTGTAGAACTGCGCGGCGGGGAATTTCGCCACCAGCTCCTTGGCCAAGCGGGCGCGGGTCGGGGAGACGTCTTCACCGAAGACGAAGCCGATCTTCGCAGCCTTGTCGGCGGCCAGGGTGGCCAGCACGGCCTCGAATTCACCACGGGCGACCGGCTTTCCCTGTTTCAGGGTCTTGCGCGAGCGCGATGGCGAGTATAGGTCGAGGATGGAGGCTTGGGTGAAGGAATCCGTGCCGCAAATGTCCGGATGCAGGCTGTTCGGAGCCAGCTTGGTCGGACGGCCTTCGAAGGTAGTCACCACCAGCGGCACCGCGCCGGAGGCGGACGGGCGGCTGGATGCGTAGTAGGTCGCCTTGCCGGGGATGACCCACTCGGGCGCCTTGTTGTAAGGGACGATGTAGCTTTCCGGGCGGCGGCAGGCAGCGAGGCCGAAGCCGGCCAGCGCCGTCGAGGCACCCATGAGCTTCAGGAAGGAACGGCGCGAGGTCTCGGCGTCCTCCTGGTTGTTCATTTCCGCGACTCCCTGCGGGAATTCGCGCTCCATCCACGTGCGGAAGGCCGGGGTGTCCTCGAGCTGGCCGACGCCACGCCAAGAGACGGTGGTTTCACCGGCGGGGACTTCGGGATGTTGCCAGATGCGTTTGCTCATGGGCTAGTGCGGGCGGGCGGGATTGCGGAAAGGGGATGAAAAAAGAAACGGAAGAGCGGGCGGATCGGATCAGTGGTGGCAGGTCGCGCAGCTTTCCTTCGGTGCGATCTTCCAGTGCTCCTTGAGCTTCAGGCCGAGGTCCTGGGTGGTCTTCACCCCGGCGTCCTTGGTGTACTTCGAGACGTCGGCGTCGCTGTACTTCAGGTTGTAGACTTCCTCGAGCGGCCGCAGGTGCTTCTCAGGCTCGCGGTGGCAGTCGAGGCACCAGCCCATCGAGAGGCTGTGCTCCTGGTAAACGACTTCCATCTGGTCCACCCGACCGTGGCAGCTCTGGCAGGAGATGCCGCGATTCACGTGCGCGGAGTGGTTGAAATACACGTAGTCCGGCGTCTTATGGATGCGGACCCACTCGATCGGCTTGCCGAAGTCCGGGTGACGCTTCGACGGGTCGGTCGGATCGGGATCGATCATGCGGTCACGCAGCGGCTGGAGCTTCGGGCTGTCCTTGGCGACGTGCTGGTGGCAGTTCCAGCAGGTATTGTTCGTCGGGACATTCGAGGTGCCGGACACATCCACGAAGGAGTGGCAGTAGCGGCAGTCGAGGCCGAGCTGGTCCACGTGGATCTTGTGGGAGAAGGGAATCGGCTGCGACGGCTGATAGCCCTCCACGAGGGTCTTTGGCGTCGCGTAGTAAGAAACTGCAAACACCGCTCCAACCGCGACCGAACCGGCACAAACGGCGATTTTCAGCGGCAGCAAATTGGTCCAGCGAGGGAAGAAATTGGCCATGACGTAGGTGCGTCTGTTCGTGCTCGGCGAGGAAATTTAGGGCGCTTGTGAAATTTTTCACAAGCTCTTTCGCGACCCATTCCGTGGGGATCTGGCGGCGCGGGCGCGGAGTCTGCAAACCGCTCTCGGCACTGGCAACCGGAAAAACGGATAGAATTCCAAAAAACCTGCGCAACCCCAATTGCGGACGACCGGATCAGGCTGGAATCCGCCCCGGCAAGAGTCGCTTCCTATTATAAGAAGGGGGCCGGGGACCGAATGCGCGCCTGCGCACTACCCGATGGTTCTCACGGGACGATCACCGCTTTTCCGACCCATTCGCGGGCCGATGACACGGAAAATCCCGGGCGAGATCGGGAAATCGCCAAGACCGGAAGCCTCTCCCCTCCCCTAGGAACTCCCTTTTTCCTCCCACGCGTTTCCGACACCCCTTCGTGACTGATGCGACCAGACGGCCCGGACAGACCACCGCGAAGCAAAAGCTGTGAAATCCGCCGCCAAATTCGCCACGGCAGCTCGTACCGCATCACGGAAGTCGTGTAAGGCCTCCATGTAGGGTGTGTAGGGGAGCCGTGTAATGGAGACAAGCCATTGATCCACATGGATCGCGCTCACCGCAACCGATGACCGGCGATCACTCCGCCCTCAACTCATCTAACAGATTCCAACCATGTCGATCAACAATTGTGTCACATTGGATTATGAAAATCGTGTGAATTCATCTTCTTTCCGGGAATTTCTCTTGCTCGCCCCACACATGTGCGGATAGCCCGCACGTCGCATCCGCAAGATGCAGCACAATACCATGACCAATCGTAACAGCACCCTTATCAGCGGCCTGCGCACCGCCGCTGTCGCTCTCACCTTCAGTGGAGCTGCCTTCGCTGGACTCGTTCTGAGCCCGGGTACCATCGACTTCAACGAAGCCGATACGGATGAATCCGGTGGCCTGACCGTCGAGGAGTACACCACGACCCTGCCGGAAGGAACCTCCAACCAGAAGATCAAGCGCTCCTTCAAGAAGGCTGACACCGACCGCTCGGGACTTATCTCCCTGAACGAGTACCTCATCGCCGTCGGCGAAATCGAGCCGCCGACGAAGGAAGAGATCTCCTTCGCCGCCGCTGACGAAAACAGCAACGGCTCGATCAGCCTCGAGGAGTTCTACGACACCTTCGGCAACACCGTCCCCATCGAGATCATCAAGCGCTTCCTCAAGGCTGACGCCGATGAAAGCAACGGCCTCTCCCTCGCGGAGTGGACGCTCTACAAGAAGGGCAAGGCAAAGGGCCCGGAAGGCGCGAAGTACTACAAGTTCGACCTCGCCGACCGCGACAACAACGACGAACTCACCATGGCCGAGTTCGCCCTGACCTTCCCGAAGAACGCCAAGGAAACCACCGTGGCCAAGAAGTTCGCGAAGGAAGACTCCGACGACAACGGCGTCCTCACCCGCGACGAGTGGAACCCGGGCGCACCGAAGGTGCAGCCTGTGCTCTGATATCCAGCAGTTTGCGCATCATGCGAGGGAACGGCGGGCAACCGTCGTTCCCTTCTTTTTTCCAGGCGGGTGGAAAGGTCAGACCGCGTCTCCCGAGCCCTTCCAATTCAGGCCCTTGCGGTCGCGCCATTTGCGGAATTCCGCGAACTGCTCCTTCTTCGGAAGGTCGCTCCGCGAAGGATCCTCGGCGATGAATTCCGCGAACAACTTCTTCTGCTCGCCGGTCGCTTCCTTCCGCTCCGCAAGCTCCTGGGCCGCGGGTGACGAGGCGGGCGGGGCGATCTGCCGCGACAGGCCGGAGACCCGCGAGGAAAGCCGCAGCAGGATGACCAGCAGCACGAGTTGCAGGGACAGCACCGCACCAAAGGCGGCAGGCAAAAACCAGGGTTGATCGGTCATGGAGCAGCAGATGTCTTGAGGATGAAGGGGCCTTTTTCAAGGCGCTCGTAGGTCGTGGCCCTGATGAAATAGCGGTGTCCCGCGCGTGCAAGGAATTCGACCCGCGCATTGTCACGGACGCCATCGGGCCCGCCGGAATCGCCCTCGGTGACCACGGTCAGATCGGAGGCATCGAGCACGGTCAGGTAGGCGTCGAACTTCGCGGATTCCAAGGTGACCGCCACCCTCTGGTCGGCGGTCGTTTCGTCGAGCAGGTAGTCGTACTTGAAGGTGGCGTAGCGGTCGTCGAGTTCACTGGAGCCGGTCAATTTCCCGCTCACTGAGCTTCCGATGCCTATCCCGCCGAGCGGGCTTTTCTTCGCACCGGGCACGGGCGAGGTGGCGGCCAATTGATATGTCCCGACGTCCCTCTCCACCGCGGAGGAAGTGCGCAAAAGGTACGTCTTTCCCGGGACGGGCAGGAATCGCAGCCCGGCGTCATTCTTTTTGCCCGCGAAGTTGTCATTTGCAGCAATCATCTGGCCGCTCTCCCCATCGATGAGTGACAGGAAATCGTCGATTTCCTTCAAAGGCCGCCCTTTTGAAGTCATGCGGACCTCCAGCAGCCGCCCGGCAGGCAGGGCCGCGAGGTCGAGCCGGTAGTCATCCTTGAAGAAGAAGCTCCCCGGCAGAAAGAAGGGGTCAGGGAGCTCGTCGCCGGCCAGCGTTCCGACCAGTGGCTTCGCCCGCGGGGCGGCCAAGGGCGGCATGGCAGCGAGAGCCAGCGGGTCGAAGACATTGAGCTGATACCTGCCCGCCTCGCCGCTGTCCGTGGTGGTCACCCACACCCGGTAGCGGCGCCCTCCTTCCGGGGTGAACTCATGCCACTCGTCCGTCCCGCCGACGCCAATGCCCTGATTGCCATCGATATCCACGATCGTGCCACCGGCACCGAGCCCTTGAATCCTGAGCATCGCCTTGAAATCCGTCGAGCGCAGCGAGATCGCCACCCGCCCCGTGCCGGGCGGGAAATCCAGCGCGTAGGTCTGGTAGATCTGCCCCTGACTCCTCCGGTCCTGCGAGCCGAGCTGGCCGGTGGCCGTGCCGGGGAAGGCCAAGGGCCGATTCCCCGGCACGAAGTCGCGGGAGATCTCAACCCGCACGCGATAGACCCCGTGATCCGCCGACAGCGGGAGCCGCCAGGCGGAGAGGATCATGACATCGTCCAGACGCGTCATCCCCCAGTCTCGGGCGGCCACCGGGGACCACGGGCCCGCATCGGTCGCCGCATGCTCCAGGATGTAGTCCGCCTCCGGAGCCACATTCGGACGCAGGTAGCGGATCCGGAGGTAGTTATCGACGACGGTCCGCTCGATGACGCCCCCATCGGGCAGCGCCCATTCCTCGAAATTCGTCCAGCCGTCGCCGTCGGGATCGAGATTCTCGCCGCTGCGCCCGTTCGCCCTCTCCCACGCGGCGTAGTTCGGCCGGATGTGGCCGGTGATGAAGTCGCGGAAATTCCCGATGCGCGTGTAGATCCCGTACGCGCCCGGCTTCGCACAACCGGCTCCGAAGCTCACCACCCCCGCCTGCATCCAGCCGGGCTCGTGGGGAGACGGCACGATCAACGGGCCTCCGCTGTCCCCGTAGCAGGCGTCCTTCCCGCCCGCAGCGACTCCGGCGGGCAGCATGTTTTGCGTCAGGGTTCCGCTGTAGACGGGCGTGGCATTCGCGACCGCCAGATCCACGAGCGGCAGCTCCACCTCTTGCAGGCGGTTCGGATAGCTGGAGGAACCCGCGCTCGTGGTGCCCCAACCCGTCACGGTGGCGAGCACGCCAGGGATCTCCTGCGAGCGGTCGTCGATCAGAGGGATCACCGTGCCGTCCGCGGGCTCCGCCAGCCGCAGCAGGGCGTAGTCCGCGTCCATCGTCGCGGTATTGTAGGTCGGCGAGAGGATGATTTCCGTGACGGCGATGCGCCGCGCGTCACCGCCGGGATTTGAGAGATCGGTCGCGCCGACCAGCACGTCGAGATCCTCCGCGCGGCTGCCGAGCACACAATGCGCGGCCGTGAGCACCCAGTAGGGATGGATCAGCGAGCCGCCGCAAAAATGG
This sequence comes from Luteolibacter flavescens, assembly GCF_025950085.1. Lineage (NCBI taxonomy): Bacteria > Pseudomonadati > Verrucomicrobiota > Verrucomicrobiia > Verrucomicrobiales > Verrucomicrobiaceae > Neoluteolibacter > Neoluteolibacter flavescens. Next base: position 398,010 of record NZ_JAPDDS010000005.1, on the reverse strand, counting down.
GCATCGAACTCATCCGGCTCGCCTGCATCCAGTATCCCGACCATCCACGGATACTCGCCATCGGCCGCGGCCCGCCCGCCGACGACCCGCGGCACGGGGCCGAAGCCTTCCTTCTCCAGCTCCGCCTCGATCTTCGCCCGACCCGCCCGCCGCTCCTTCGCCGTGGGATGCCGGCTCTCCATCACCAGATGCTTGTCGGCGAGGGACGGGACGGCACTCGCCGCCCACACGACGAGGGCGGCAATGGAGACAATGCGGAACATCCCTCCCAGATTCGCCGGATCAGGCGAAAGGTCGAGTGGAGTTTGCGGTCAGGACTTCCACGATTTCCTACGACAAGGAGGCGCAGAAATCCCGGAACGCACGGATCTCATCATCCCCCGCCACGCCCGCCACGATGTGACCGGCGAGGCTTCGGACAATGTGTTCCTCCTCTTCAGGCAGATTCAGGCGTCTGACCAACACACGGGCAATCGCGGAGAAGGTGTTGCCGTTGAAGTTGGTGAAGGGCGCAAGCCGGTGGCATCTTCGGCAAAGATCGATCACCTGATACAGGTCCATCTCTTCGCTCCTCGAGCTCTGCCAGAGAGCCCGGGTCGCCTCATGACCGTCAGATGTCGGACCGTGATGCGCGGACTTGGCCTGACAGAGGGCTTCGTTCTGAGCACAGACGAACTCCCACGTGAAAGCCTCCAGCCATCGCTGGTTTGAACTCATTTCGCTTGGCGGCGGGATTCGCGGATCTTTCGCAACTCCTCCACGCCTTCGCTCTTCAGATAGCCCTTTCCGGTTTTGGCGTAGATGGGTGCAGCCGAGAACCGGTGTTGAATGGCCAAGCCTTCCCTCAAGACCTCTTCGAAAAGAGGATCATTCCTGAAATCCGGTTTCTGCTTCTCAGCCATTCCGCAACTTACGACCAGCGACCGCGCATTGCAAGACCGCCCCTCGCGGTCACATCGCGAGGAAGTTCTCCAGGATGCGCTTGCCGTCCTGCGTGAGGATCGACTCGGGGTGGAACTGCACGCCATGCACCGGGTGCTCCTTGTGGCGGAGGCCCATGATGACGTCGTCCGCGGTCCAGGCGGTGACCTCCAGGCAATCCGGCAGAGTCTCCCGCTTCACGATGAGCGAGTGGTAGCGCGTGGCCTCGAAGGGACTCGGCAGACCGGCGAAGACGCTCTTCCCCTCGTGCAGGATCGGCGAGGTCTTCCCGTGCATCAGCTTTTCCGCACGGATGACATCGCCGCCATAGACCTGGCCGATCGACTGGTGGCCGAGGCAGACGCCGAGGATCGGCGTCGTGGGGCCGAGCTTTTCGATCAGCTCGCAGGAGATGCCCGCCTCATTCGGCGTGCAGGGGCCGGGGGAAATGCAGATGCGCTCGGGCCGCAGGGCCTTCACGTCGTCCACCGTCAGCGCGTCGTTGCGCACGATCTTCATCTCCGCCCCGAGCTCGCCGAAGTATTGGACGAGGTTGTAGGTGAAGGAGTCGTAGTTATCGATGATGAGAAGCATGGTCAGTCCTCCAGCGTTTTTGCGAGGGCGATCGCGCGGAGCATTCCCTTCGCCTTGTTGACGGTCTCTTCGTACTCGTAGGTCGGATTCGAGTCCGCGACCACGCCGGCACCGGCCTGCACGTAGGCCTTGCCGTCCTTCAGGAGGCAGGTGCGCAGGGTGATGCACGAGTCGTGGCCACCATCGAAGCCGAAGTAACCGACGGCACCGGCGTAGGCGCAGCGCTTGCTCTTCTCCAGCTCGTTGATCACCTGCATCGCGCGGATCTTCGGCGCGCCGCTCACCGTCCCGGCGGGGAAGGTCGCGCGCAGCACGTCGTAGCTGCTGTGCGTCTCGTCCAGCGTGCCGGTGACATTCGACACGATGTGCATGACGTGGCTGTAGCGCTCCACGATCATGAAATCATCCACGCGCACGCTGCCGTGCTTCGCGATGCGGCCCACGTCGTTGCGCGCCAGGTCCACCAGCATCAGGTGCTCGGCGCGTTCCTTCGGATCGGCGAGCAGGTCGTCGGCCAGCGCGTCGTCTTCCTCCGGGGTCTTCCCCCTCCAGCGGGTGCCGGCGATGGGGCGGATATCGATGCGCCCGCCGATGGCACGCACATGCACCTCCGGCGACGAGCCGACGAGGGAGAAGTCGCCCAGTTCCAGGATGAACATGTAGGGCGAGGGATTCACATGCCGCAGCGCGCGGTAGAGATCCACCGGCGAGCGATGGAAGTCCGTGGAGAAGCGCTGGCTCGGCACGAACTGGAACACGTCACCCGCGGCGATGTATTCCTTCCCGCGCAGCACCATGTCCTCGTACTCCGCCTGCGTCGTATTGCTCTCGGCCGGGGCCGCCTCGACCGGCGCGAGGCCGTTCAGGGCGGGCACGTGGAGCGGGCGGTTCAGCATTTCCACGATCGCGCAGATCTTGCCGCGGGCGGCCTCGTAGGCTTCCAGCAGGCTTCCGTGATCGCCGGTGAAGGCATTCGCGATGATCTGGAGGCGGCGCAGGCGCTGGTCGAAGACGATCAGCGTGTCCGCCAGCATGAAAACGGCATCCGGGATGCCCAGCTCGTCCTTCGGCGCGGCAGGCACCGTGGGCTCGAACTGGCGGACCGCATCGTAGGCGAGGAAGCCGATCAGACCGCCGCAGAAGGGCGGCAGATTCCCGTGCGACACCGGCTTGTAGGGAGCCATGTGGCGCTGCAGGGCGGCGAGCACGTCGTCCTCCACGGTGACCTCTTCCACCGAGGAGCCCTCGCGGATCACGAGGTCCTTGTCGCGGGCCTCGATGACACGGCGCGGGTTCGTCCCGATGATCGACCATCGTCCGCTCTTGTCCGTGCTTTCAGCGCTCTCGAGCAGGAAGGAATGCCGCGCGTCGCGCACCTTGAGGTACGCCGACAGCGGCGTCTCGAAGTCCGCAGCGAGCTGGGTGTAGAGCGGGACCACATTGCCCTGCTCGGCCAGCTTGCAGAAGGACTCGAACGACGGTTCGACCGGGATGGAATTCACAACGCGCGGGAGCATGGCGGCGAACGGACCGCACGCAAGCCCGCAGCAAGCCGCTGCCGCACGAATGGCCGGTCACGCCGGATGCGCCGGGGAAATCCCGGAAAGACAACCCGCTTTCCTCATTCCACAGGCACCGCGGCCTGCTCTCCGGCCCAGCGAACCATGCCCGTGAAGTGCGTGGAAGGGCTGGGCGAGCGCTCGCAGTGCGTGCTGGTGAGGACCACCCTGCCCTCCCCATGAAGGCCGGAGATGACCGCGGGCGTGCCCTCCAGCTTGTATTCGCCCCGTTCCGCGTGGGTCTCGTTGCGCGTGAAGCTGGCCCAGACGTCGATCTTCCCGGCTCCCTTTTCCATGATGCGGAAGGTCGGGCCGCCATGCAGGTCGGCCTTTTCCACGCGCTCCGCCTCGCCGAGCGCCCCGGCGCGCCACTTCAGCGGCGTCACGCACTCCAGGGCGGTGCCGCCGGTCGTCACCGGGAGCAGGCCGAGATATTCGAATTTCCCGGTGGATGTGCTGCCGAGAAAGGCCCCCGCGCAGATGCCGACATATCCCCCGCCCTGCCGGACGAAATCCACCACGAGGGCACGGCCTTCCTTGCCGAGTGCCTGCGATTCCAGGCTCGCCTTGCCCCCGCCCATCACCAGCACGTCCGCATGGTCCAGCGCGCCCTGCAGGATCTCCGGCACGCCCACCAGCTCCACGCGCAGCGCGGCATCTTTCGAAAGCCTCGACCGCAACCACGCCGGTTCGCGGCCGATGGAATTCTGCGCGCCCATGTCATCGAATACCGCCACCCGGATCTGCCCTTCTTTCTCATCCGGGAAAATCCTCAGGCCGCCCGCTAACTCGTCCGTCATGTCGAGGTGACGGAGAAAGGTGTGCGCGGCGGCCCGCAGCTCGCGCTCTTGAAGGGCCGGTCGCAGGCCCGCGCCCATCTCGATGCGGGCATTCGTCGTGACCACGGTCTCGCGGGCACCGCTCTCCGCAGGCAAGGCCCGCCAGTCCTTGCCCTTCACGCCGGTCATGGAGCGGAGCGCATTCAGCATCGCCACCGCCTCTTCTCCGCCGCCCTGCACGGTATCCCCGCGGAACTGCGGATCGTAGGCATGGGTGTCCTCGTCCTTCCGGAAAACCAGCACCCGGGCGTCGCCGAAGCGCTCCTTCAACGCAGCAATCCCCGGTGCCTTCTCCCATCCCACCTCCCCGCGGTCGTGCGGGCGCGCGAGCACCAGACGACCCCGCTCCGGCGGATCGCACCGGAGCTGCCGCAGCACGTGGGAGCCCGCGCCCTCCTCGGGCGCGTGGATCAGGGCGACAGGTCCGGGGCGGCCGGAGTCGAGCACCAGAAACTCCACCTCACCGCGGGCGCAGGTCAGGAGGAAGATCCCTCCACAGGATATCAGCAAACGGGCGAGTCGTTTCATGTCAGGCAGGCAGTTCCCGGCGGGTGATCGCGGGGAGATTTCCCGAAGTGCTAGCCACCCCGCCCTGCCTTTACCCCCACGTTTCTTGCGACGAATCCGTCGGTTGGCTCACTTCGCTGCCACGCGAATCCGCGCCGCGGTGTGACCGGGTGCCTCGGCGGTGATTTCCCAGGCACCGCCCGCAGCCGCGTTGGCCGGGGCCGGGGCGAGGGCGAGCTTGCCCTGCGCCGTGCCACGCGTCTCCGCCATACCCTCGGCGAGGCCGAGGATCGCACGGACCAGGGTCTCTCCCTCCGCATCGTTGACCGCGATCTGCGGGGGCATCGGGACCTCGCCCCACACGCCTCCGCCGCCGGTCTTCAGCTTGCCTTGGAGCTTCGCCGCCGCATCGGACTCGCCACGGTATTTCATCGCGACGTCGAGATAGGCCGGGCCGACCGAGGGCTTGTCCACCTGATGGCAGGCGAGGCAGAGCTTCGCGGTGACCAGCTTCTCGATTTCCGAGGTGAATTGCGGTCCGCCCGCATCATGGCCGGTCGGCGGGATGTAGCGGGCGCGGACGACGAGCTTCGCCGGATCTCCCGCTCCCTTCACCGAGAAGGCCAACTCCTCGCCGAAGCCGAGCTTGTCCGGCTTCGCGGTGAGATCGAATTCCAGCGCGGGCAGCGATTGCTCCGCCACCAGCGGGATGCGCGCGACCGAGACCGCACCCTTTGCATCCGTGGCCACGGCGCGCAACTCGGTGCCGGGACGCGATGGCGAGATCGACGGACCGCCGCCGAGACGCGTCTCCCCCGCACCCTCGGTGAGCCACCAGTCGATGGTCACCTCGTCGCCGTCAGGGTCGCTGGCCGTGGCGTGGAAGACCGGACCGTCCGCCTTCACCGTCACCACCGGCGGCTTGTTCCCATCGGCGGGACGCAGGCGGCGGATGCGGCCGTCCCTGTTGAAATACCAGTCCGTGCCGTACTCCAGCAGCCACAGCGTGCCATCAGCGGCAGCCTCCAGGTCCATGGGGTGCTTCAGCCCGTCGATGAGCGGCTCCAGCTTTTCAAGCTTCTCCCCCTCGCCCAGCTTCGCCTTCCAGATCTTGCTGCGCATCCAGTCGTAAGTCAGCAGCGTGTGATCGTCCTCCTTGCCGAGCAGGTTGTACTTCCTGCCGGGGTCATGGTAGAAGACAGGCCCCGCCATCGCATTGCGGCCGCCGCTGCCCATCACGGGGAATTCCGGGCTGTCGCCATAGGGATACCAGATGAAGGCCTTCTGCGCCGGCGGCAGGTCCACCAATCCGGTGTTGTGCTTGCCGGGATTCTTCGGCGCGGCGGGATCGGTCATCGCGCCGGGCTTGCCGGTGGTGAAGTCGACGATCGGGTAGGGCTTGTTGTCCGCGATCACGAAGGGCCAGCCGAAGTTGCCCGCCTTCTTCGCCTGGTTCACCTCGTCGTGGCCCTGCGGACCCTTCGGCCCGGGATTGCTGGCATCCGGCCCCACCTCGCCCCAGTAGAGGACGTTTGTCTTCGGATCGATGGAGATGCGGAAGGGATTCCGGCAGCCCATCACGTAGATCTCCGGGCGGGTCTTGTCCGTGCCGGGCGGGAAGAGATTCCCCTGCGGGATCTCGTAGCCATCCTCGGTCGGGCGGATGCGGAGGATCTTCCCGCGCAGGTCATTCGTATTGCCCGCGCTGCGCATCGCATTCGCGTGGTCGCGGCCGTCCCGGTCATCGATGGGAGCCACGCCGTCGCTCTCGAAGGGGTTCGTATTGTCCCCGGTGCTCAGGTAGAGCAGGCCGTCCGGACCGAAGGCCAGCGACCCGCCATGGTGGCAGACGCGGTCGCGGCGGTCCGAGGCGACGTCGAGCAGCACCTTCTCCGACGCGGGATCGAGCACGCCGCTCTTCAGCTCGAAGCGCGAGAGGCGGTTCAGCATCTTTTCCGGGTGGCTGTAGTAGAGGTAGAGCCGGTGGTTCTCCGCGAATTTCGGATCGAGCGTCAGCCCCATCAAGCCGTCCTCACGGGCCCACGGCGTGTCCTTGTCCGTCTCGCGCAGGGCCGTCACCGCGATCTCCCCGATCACGAAGACACCGCCGGTGGACGGGCGCACGCGCAGGATGCGGCCCTCGCGCTCCACCACGAAAATGTCACCGTCCGGTGCCACGGCCAGCTCCATCGGGTCGCGCAGGTTTTCCGCGAAAAAGGTGCTTTCGATATCTGCGGCGGATGCCGACGGGACGGACGCGAGCAGGGCGAGGGATAGGGAAACGGCGGGGCGCATGGTGGGTTCCCTACCAATACGGCGCGGGAAGTCCGTCGTTTCAAGCCCCGAACCCGGGGAAAGGATCACCCGGCATCGCTCCGGGGGCCTTCGATCGAAAAGGGGCGCTTGCCCCCGGGCGTGCCGTGGGAGGACGGCACAGCCCCGGGGAACAAACGAGGAGGGGAAAACCGGTGTCAGTGAGCGCTAATATCCGGTCTCGCTGTGTTTCACCCCTTTTCCCGCGGAGGATTACCGGGAATTTTACAGTGCGCGTGATTTCTTTCGTGGCATGGTGGCAGCGCCCTATGCCGATGGCGTCCGATGACATCCCGCCTCCCGCGCGTTTTGCCACGACGCGATGGACGGTGCTGGGAAATGCCGGGGAGGCATCGCACCGGGACCAGGCATGGGATCACTTCTGCCGCGCCTACTGGTTCCCCGTCTATGCCTACATCCGCCGCCGCGGGGAGGGCCCGGACGAGTCGAGCGACCTGACGCAGGCTTTCTTTGCAAAGCTGATCGAGCAGGACTGGCTCTCCCGCGTCGAGCGGCGGGACACGCGCTTCAGCACGCTGCTGATCACCGTGCTGAAGAACTTCCTGATCAAGCGCCACCACCGGGACCACGCGCAGAAGCGCGGCGGCGGCGAGCAACCGGTCCCGCTGGACCTGGCTGATGCCGAGCGGTGGTTCGGCCTGGAGCCGTCGATGCAGGAGACGCCGGAAAGCCTCTTCGAGAAGCGCTGGGCGCACGCAGTGATGGAGGCGGCGCTGGCCCGGCTACGGGCAGAGTGCGAGGCGGCGGGACGGGCAAAGGCATTCGAAGCGCTCGGCCCCTTCCTCTCGCGGGAGCCGGGCGCGGGCGACTACGAGACCGCCGGGGCGCGGCTGGGCATCCAGCCCCGCAGCGTGGCCGTGGCGGTGCACCGGCTGCGCGCCGACTTCCGGGCGATGGTGCGCGAGGAGGTCGCCGCCGGACTGCGGGACGAGGAGATGGTGGACGAGGAAATGCGAGCCTTGGCCGCGGCGCTCGGGGGCTGACCGGGCCACTGGCAATGCCACATCTTCCGGACCAGCCCATCTTTATCCTGCCCCCGACGGCAGAGTGATGCGTATGTAATCGCGCCGATCCGATGAGGAGTAATCCGGAGATGACCGCCCCCACCCCCGCGCCATGCCCGACCTGCGGGGAGGTGATGAATGGCGGCCCATGCCCGCGGTGTCTCTTCGCCGTCTCATTCGGCCCGGAGGTCACGTCCGAGGAATCCACCCCGTGGACCCGCATCGGCAACTGCGACCTGCACGAGGAGATCGGCCGCGGCGGGATGGGCGTGGTGTATCGCGCGTGGCAGCCCGGCCTGGACCGCGAGGTGGCGGTGAAGGTGCTGCGGCACGCCCGCTTCGCCGGTCCCGAGGAGAGGATGCGCTTTCACCGCGAGGCGAAGGCCGCCGCCCGGCTGAAGCACCCCGGCATCGTGGCCATCCACGACATCGGCGAGGACGAGGGCGTGCCGTGGTTCAGCATGGAGCACCTGCCCGGGAAGAATCTCGAGCAACTCGTGCGCGAGCACCCGCTCGCCGCAGAGGATGCCGCGGACCTGGTGCGACGGGTGGCGGAGGCGGTGCAGCACGCGCACGACCATGGCGTGCTCCATCGCGACCTGAAGCCGTCGAACATCCTGCTCGACAGGAATGGCATGCCGCGCGTCACGGACTTCGGCATCGCGCGCATCGATGGACGCGGCGTGGAAGAACTCACCGCCACCGGGCAGGTGCTCGGTTCGCCCGGCTATGCGGCACCCGAGCAGGCCTTCGGCGGCGAGGCAAATGCCCGCACCGATGTCTATGGGCTGGGCGCGCTGCTCTATCACCTCCTCACCGGCCGCCCGCCCTTCCAGGCACCCACGCTGGATGCGATCCTGATGCAGCTCCGCGATAGCGAGCCGCTCTCGCCCCGGCAACTGAACCCCACCGTCGCCCGCGATCTGGAGACCATCTGCCTGAAGTGCCTGCGCAAGGACTCACCGCAGCGCTACCCTTGGGCAAAGGCGGTGGCCGACGATCTCGCGCGCTTCCTTTCCGGAGAGCCGATCCGCGCACGCCCACCCACCCCTGCCGAGCGGGCCTGGCGCTGGGGGAAGCGCCGCCCGTGGACCGCCGTGCTGGTCGCGGCCTGCGGGATCCTGCTGACCACCCTTGTCTTCGGCTCGCTGGCCGTGGCGCGCCGCGAGCACCGCGAGGAAAGGCGCGTCACGCTGCTGGCCATGTCGCGCGAGGCCCGGGCGGAGCGCCTCGGTGGATCGCGTGCCCGGGCGCTCGCAGCCATCACAGAGGCTTGGCAACTGAAGCCGTCCGCGGAGTTGCGCGAGGAAGCGATCGCCGCACTCGCCATGCCGGGCATCCGCTTCCTGCCAAAGATCGGCGGAGAGTTCCCCGTCCCTGCCGCCCTCACGGTAATGGACAGCTCCGGAAAACGCCGCGCCACGGTGCGGTCGCAGCCCGAGGCAAATGCGGACTTCATCGAGATCCAGGCGCTCGCCGATGGCGCGGTGCTGCACCGGCTGGAGTTCCCCCACCGGATCACATGTCTCGATTGGTCCGGCGAGTTGCTCGTGGCAGGAGGCAGGGAGATCCGCCTGCTGCACGTATGGGACACCATCACGGGCCAGCGCCTGCATCGCTTCAGCGGTCACAATGCCGACCTCGAAGCCGTCTCGTTCCGCCCCGGCGGCCAGGAATTCGTGAGCATCGCGCGCGACGGGATGCTGCGGCTGTGGCACGCCGGGCTGGGTGAGGAGATCGCGCGGCTGAGCGGGCTGCCCGAACACGCCGGGCCGGTCGCGTGGTCGGAAGGCGGCCGCGTGCTGAAGGTGCGCCGCTCGGATGGCAGCGCGGTCGATGGCTTCCGCTTCGCGTGGCCGCTCTCGGTGACCATCGTCGGCCCCGGTGCGGCGGAGCCCCGTTCGGAGAATCTGCCGACCCTGCATCTCGATGCCGACGGACGCCACGCGGTGACGGTGGACGAGACCGCCTGCCGCCTGTGGTCGCTCTCCGAGGGACGCGAGCTGGCCCGCTTTCCAAAGACCGGCACGGAGTGGATCTCCGCTGCCTTCACGCCGGACGCGCTGTGGCTCGCGGGATGGAATGCCGGCCTGCGGAAGATCCCGCTCACACCGGGCGACCTGAAGCCGAGCACGCCTGCGCTCTCTCCCGGCCCGCTGCTGGTCGCCTCGTCCCGGGACGGCAGTCATCTCGCTCTCACGCAAAACGAGCAGCGCCCCGCGGATGACCGCATGCTGCTCGTCTCCACCTCCGACCTCTCCACCCGGAATCTGCCGCAGATGGATCCTTTCTGCGCGGCCTTCTCACCGGATGGAAAGCAGCTCGTCACCGGCAGCTTCCGCGCTGCCGGGGCGACGCTCCACACCTTGGAAACCGGCGAGCACCGGACGCTCGATCACACCGGCCTGGTGCTGGGAGCCCGCTTCTCCGATGACGGTCGCCAACTCTGGCTGTGGGGCGATCACGCGGTGACGCGCTGGGACACCGCGACGTGGAAGTCGCAGACCATCCATGCCGGTCAGGCCCCGCTCGCCCTGGCGATCTCGCCGGATGGCCATCTCGCCGCGAGCGCCACCCGGCGTTTCGTGATCCTCCACGACGCGCGCGATCTCTCGCAGATCACGCGGCTCGAGATTCCCGCCGCCGCAGGCGAGGCAGGCATGCCGACCATCGCCTTCAGCCCGGACGGCAGCCACCTCGCCATCCACGTCGAGGACGGCGGAGTGATCTCCTGGGACCTGCCCGTGCTCCAAGCGGAACTCGCGAGGTGGGGCATGGAATGGAAGGGCCCGCATGCTCCGGACCGGTGATCATTTTGCCCGCGTGATCCGCAGGAAGGATCGCTAGCACTGGATCGATGGGAAATGCGCGCCGGGCGGCGGGGTGTAGCCACCGAGGGACATGTAGGAGAGGAGCTTCCCGGTGCGGTGTCCGGTGGCGAGGGCCTTGCGGTAGAGACCGGGGCGGGACATCGGGCAGATGAACTTCGCCACGGGCGGCGGCAGGTGTCGCGCGGCCTGCGCCGCGAGCGCGAGCAGGTCTTCCTCCGTCTCCGCACCGGCATGGCCGAAGAGCGTGCCGAAGAGATACGCGACCGGCTTTCCACCACGGAGCTTCACGAAGCCGGGCACCTGCCATGCGATCAACTGCCCCGCATCCACCTCGCGCGAGAAGCCGAAGCTGCGGCGCGACAGATCGGCGATGGCGGGCAGGTCATCCGCGGTGATGGCTCGCACGTCCGGGTCCTCCTCGCCCGCGGGAGTCGCCTGCATCAGCACGCCGGTGTCCCGCCAGTCAAAGCCGAGCGCGGTGTAGAGCGAGAAGGACGTGATATTGATCGCTTCTTGGAAGAGCCGCACCTGCCGGATCTCGCGCCGCCGCGCCTCGTCGATCGCCCACTGCATGAGTGCGCGGCCGATGCCCTTCGACTGCACCTTGGGATCGACAGTGATGGGACCGACGCCTCCGACCTCGTCGCCGAAGAAGAGGAAATTCGACCCGACGATTTCCCCGTCCAGCACCGCCATGACGCCGGTGTAGTCGGGACGTTGCGCGACTTGGCCGATGATCATCTCGCCGACTTCCGGCGCGGGGATATCCCGCTCCACGCCGCAGCGGTCGTGCAGGGCGGAGAATGCCTCGTGGCAGATGACGGAGAGCCGGGGAATCGCGGCGGCGGTGGCGGGGAGGAGTTCGAGTGCCATGGCACGAATGAACCTGCCCGGCGCGGGCGCTTCAATGGGTCCTTCGGTCCAGCGGTGGTCAGTGCTTTCCCCTGCCGCGCAGGGCGTGCGCCCACTTGTGATCCCACACATGCAGCCACGGGTGGGCCCCGTGCTGGTCCGGTGCCTCGTGGGCCGAGTAGGCAATGCCCGCAACCCACAAGAGCGGCACCACGATCAGCGACAGGCCGACCGTGGCGAGCGACAACCACAGGGCGCAGAAGACCATCAGCACGTTGCCGACGGTCATGATCCCGAGCCCTGCGAGGTAGTGGTGTTTGTAGAGGTGCCCCAGGCCGGGGATCACGCTCAGCAGGGCCGCGACCTTGTTCCGGTCCACGCCCTGCCACGCATCGAACAATTCCTTCATGACGATCAATGCTCCTTTCTCACCTGTCAGACTGCCATGGCGGGCGCGGCAAGGCAAGGAGGGTTTAGCTACCCGTTTGCGCATGAAATGATTCGTGCCACCGCGGCGTTTTTCCCGTCACCTTTTCCGATTCCACGACCTTCTATCCTCGCATGAAATCTCCCGCCATCCTTGCCATTCTCGGTGCCTTCACCCTCTCCGCCCACGCGCAGCAGCCCAAGCCCCTCAAGGTGATGCTGATCACCGGCGGCTGCTGCCACGACTACAAGACGCAGACGGAGATCCTGAAGAAGGGCTTGGAGGAGCGCATCAACGTGACCGTGGACCAGGTGCACGTGGATGACGGCAGCACGAAGCCCGCCCTGCCGATCTATGGCAATCCCGACTACGCCGCCGGCTACGACCTGGTCATCCATGACGAGTGCGCCGCGGACGTGAAGGACGTCGAAACCGTGAAGGGCGTGCTGAAGCCGCACATCGATGGCACCCCGGCCGTGGCACTCCACTGCGCGATGCACAGCTACCGCGTCGGCGAGATCCACAGGAAGGCCACGAAGGAAGACGACAAGATGTGGTTCGACCTCCTCGGCCTGCAGTCCAGCCGCCACGGCCAGCAGAAACCCATCGAGATCAAATTCACCGATACCGCCCACCCGGTCACGAAGGGAGCGAAGGACTGGACCACCGTCAACGAGGAGCTCTACAACAACGTGGACGTCCACAAGACCGCCTCCCCACTGGCGACGGGCAAGCAGGATGGCGAAAAAGATGCCGTGGTGGTGTGGACGAATCTCTACGGGCCGAAGAAGACCCGCGTCTTTGCCACGACCATCGGCCACAACAACGATACCGTGGGAGACGCGCGCTACCTCGATCTGGTGGCGAAGGGCGTGCTGTGGGCCACCGACAAGCTGGACGCCCAGGGTCGTCCGAAGGCGGGCTTCGGCAGGCAGAAGAAGTGACAATCGCGTCGCCGGGGAAGGATATGCGAATTTCTTATCATCCTTCGTTTGCGGAGATGGAGAGTGTCGTTAGGATGGGCGATTGCGCCAAAGTTTTCCAGGTGGAGAGCGGCGGCGCGACCAACCCCTAAAACCTGGGAAACCATGAAATACCGTACCCTCCTGACTGCCCTCCTCCTCGCCACCGGCATGCGTGCCCACGCCGGCATCACTCCAGCCCCGACCGCGGAATGGCTCGCCGGCGTCTCGGGCACCAACGTGCTCGTCATGTTTCCCAGCGACGACCCCTTTGACGTGACGAAGGTCAAGATCAAGGGCCTCCAGAAGCGCGAGAAGATCCTCGCGATCGACATCCGCCCCTTCAATGGCCAGCTCTACGCGCTGGGCAGCACCAGCCGTCTCTACACGATCAACTGGGAAACCGGCGCTGCCACCCAGGTCGGCACCGGTCCCTTCACCACTCTGCTGAACGGCAGGTTCTTCGCCTTCGACTTCAATCCGACGGTGGACCGCATCCGCGTGATGAGCGACACCGGCCAAAACCTGCGCCTCCACCCGGATACCGCTGCGGTCGCCGGGATCGATGCCAGCCTCGCCTACGTCGCCGATGATCCGAACTTCGCCGCGGTGCCGAACGTGACGGCCTGCGCCTACACGAACAACGACAACGACCCGGAGACCGGCACGACGCTCTACAGCATCGATACCAATCTCGACATCCTGGTCCGCCAGGACAATCCGAACGCCGGCGGCCTGGCGACCCAGGGACCGCTGGGCGTGGACGCGACCGAGGTCTCCAGCTTCGACATCGCGGGCAGCAATGGCGTGGCCTACGCGGCAATGGTCGTGAAAGAGCGCGGCCGGAAGAAATTCCGCGCGACGCTTTACTCCATCGACCTCGTGACGGGAGCCGCTACCTCGCACGGGAATATCGGCGGACCATGGCCGCTGCGCTCGCTCACCGCGCTGGGACCGGCGACCATCCTCGCGGATTGATCACCGCTCCGACAGGGTCGGAATTTCAATGGCCGGAGTCCTTCGCGGGTTCCGGCCTTTTTCGTGCATTTGCCGGGAGACATGCTTCACATGACTGGATCATCCCGCGCGCTCTGCTTCCAAGCGAAGGCCCGCAATCCATTGGAGAATCTACGTTGCGTTGTGTTAGAAGGGGTGATTTCATGCCATCCGAACTCCCTCAAAATACCATGCTCAAGGAATTCAGAGAATTCATCCTCAAAGGCAACATGCTCGACCTCGCGGTCGGCGTGATCATCGGCGCATCCTTCGGAAAAGTGGTCACCGCTTTCACCGACATCCTCCTCGCCGCGATCGGCAAGGTGGGAGGCCAGCCTGACTTCAGCGGCTTCAAGCCGGAAGGCTTCCCGATCGGCGTCTTCCTCAACTCGATCATCAGCCTGCTCATCGTCGGCTTCGCGCTCTTCATCGTGGTGAAGATTTACAACACCGCGAAGAAGCGCTTCGAGGCACCTGTCGCACCGGCAGGCCCCGCCGAGTTGCCCGCGGACGTGAAGCTCCTCACCGAGATCCGCGATCTGCTGAAGAACAAGGCTTGATCCTCCCGCGCGGCCTGCTCGCTTGTAGGCCGTGCCGAAGAAGGAACCCTTCGATATCACCGAGGTCCTGCCCGCCCTCGCCGGAGACGGCTGGCGTGGCATGGCCCGGCGCAGCTTGGAACGCCTGCTCGGGCTCGATCAGGTCCGCGTCTCCTTCCGCCGTGCCGCGGAGGGTGACGCAGGTGCCTTCACCGAGCCGCTCCGCGCCTTCGGTCTCGCGGTGGATGCACCGGGATTTGCCGAGGCGGTGCCGGATGCGGGCCCGGTGATGGTGGTGGCGAATCACCCGTATGGCGGTGCCGATGCGCTGGCGCTCGGCTCGCTCTGCGAGACCCGCCGGCCGGACATGCTCCTGCTGGCGAACCGCATGACCGCCGACATCCCGTCGCTGGGCGACCGCACCATTCCCCTCTCCATCCTGAATGAAGGCGCAGCCGCACGCGACAATGCGCGCTCGCTGCGGGCAGCGCTGCAGCATCTGAGAAGCGGCGGGCTGATCGCCTGTTTCCCTTCCGGCGAAGTCGCATCCCTGCGTGAGGGAAGAGTCGCCGAGGGCCCGTGGTCGCCACACATGGCGGCGCTGGCGCTGAAGACGAGGGCCACCGTGGTCGTGGTCGGCTTCGAGGGCGAGGCCCCGCCGTGGTTTCACCAGGCGGGCAAGCTCCACCCCATGGTGAGGACCGCGCTGCTCCCGCGCGTGCTGCTTTCCATGCGCGGGCAGACGGTCGTCTGCCGCACATCACGCATCGGGCCGGAAGAGATGGCATCGCTGTCACCGGATGAGCTCGCCGCGATGCTCCGCGAGCGCGCCGTCGGGCAGCCCGGCTTGTGACGAGAAAGTCGGCCATCGTTCATCGACCGCCGCGAGATCCGCGGGCTTCATCGGCCCCACTGGACTCGTCCTGCATTCATCGCGAAGAGCGATGTCCGGGACGGAATTCTCGATGAGACGAAATCCGGCATGTCAAACATGCTGGCAGGCGAATCGCCATGAACGACCTCCAACAGCCCATCGCCGCTCCGGGACATCCCGCGGAGATCACCTGGGAAATCGCGAGCCTGAACCGCCGCGGCCCGCTTGCCTCGCAGGGGCGCTTCGATGTCTTCCTCGCCGCCGCGTGGGAAATCCCGTCCATCCTGCACGAGATCGGCCGCCTGCGCGAAATCACTTTCCGCGCGGTGGGCGAGGGCACGGGGAAGGCGCTGGATCTGGATCCCTTCGACGCGAGCTACCTGCACCTCTTCCTGTGGGACCGCGAGGCGGGACAAGTGGCCGGGGCCTATCGTCTCGGCTGCACGGACGTGCTGCTCGCCGCCGGTGGTCCTAGTGCGCTCTATACCTCCACGCTCTTCGATTTCGAGGAGCCTTTCCTCGACTACCTGCGGCCCGCGCTGGAGCTGGGGCGGTCCTTCGTCGCACCGGACTACCAGAAGTCGATCCACCCGCTCGGCCTGCTGTGGCGCGGCATCGGTCGCTTCGTCGCGGAGCGTCCGCGCTACGGGCGGCTCTTCGGCCCGGTGAGCATCTCGCGCGAATACACGGCCTACTCTCAGGACCTCATCGTGCGCTTCCTCCGCGACAGCAAGCAGGACCGCACGGTCTCCGGCTGGGTGCGTCCGCGCCATCCCTACGGCGGGCTCCCCGCAGAGGACGGCATCAGCCAGCGGCTCCAGTCGATCGAGGAAGTGTCCGCCGCAGTCTCCGCTGCGGAGCCGGACAAGAAAGGCGTACCCGTGCTGCTGCGCCAGTACCTGAAGCTGAATGCCACGCTGCTGGAATTCAACGTGGACCCGGATTTCTCCGATGTGCTGGACGCACTGGTGCTCGTCGATCTGCGTCAGGCACCTGCCACGGTGCTCACCCGCTACATGGGTGAGGACGGCTACCGCGCCTTCACCGAGGCAGCGGTCCCACGCGTCGCGTGAGTGTGATCAAAGGGGCGAAGATTACTTCTTCGCTTCCTCGGTCTTCTTCGCGGCGTCGGCCTTGTCCTTCACGATGATCTTGCCGTGCATCTTGTCGAAGTGCCCCGGCGAGGAGCAGAAGAACAGATACTCGCCGGGCTCTCCCGCCACGAAATTCAACGTGCCGGTCTGGCCGCCTGAGAGCAGCTTGATGCTGCCGACCATCTTCTCCTTCGACTCCTTGTCGGTCGGCACGTAGCCGGTCGCGGCGGCGGCATTGCACTTGGCCGCGAACTGGATGATCGTGGTCCCCGGCTTGAGGAGGACCACGTTGTGCTTCATCGCCTTCTCGCCCTTCGTGCTGGTGTTCTTGAAAACCAGCGAAACCTTCTGGCCGCTGACCACCTCGAAGGAGGTCTTGCTGAAAACCATCCGGTCATCGGCACTGAGTTCCAGCTTCACCACCTCCGCCGCGGGGGCCGCGGCAGAGGCGAGCACGAAGGAGGCGAGGAAAGCGCGCATCATCGGTCGGCCGGGGGTCGGATTACTTGTCCTTCTTCTTGCCGGCTTCCTCAAGCTGGGCGCGGGTGACCTGGCCCTTCACATCCTTGAATTGCTCGCGGAACTTCTTCGCGTCTTCCGGAGTCACGACCCCGGCGGTGTTCGTGAAGGAACCGCGCACGTAGGTCATCACCGCGGCGAGCTTCTCGTCATCGGCGAGCTGGGCTTCCAGCGGGGCCATGATGCCGAGGATCTGGGCATTCGCGGGGTCCTTCTGGATGCCCTTGAGAATGGCAAGCGCGAGAGCGGCTGGCTCGCCGGTCACGATCTTCGAGCCGATCAGAGAGGGAGCCATCTTCTTGTCCGGCGGGATCGCCACGCCTGCGCCATCGGCACCGTGGCAAGCCATGCAGTTGGTGTAGGCGGCCTTGCCGGCTTCCATCAGCTTTGCCTTCTGGGCGTCATCGGCGGTGGCGACTGCGGCACTGGCGGCGAGGAGAGTGAGAACGAAGTATTTCATGTCGGTCGTTGCGGGCTGCCCGGTTACGATGAGCGCTCCCCGGTCCTTTCGCAACCACGCGGACACGTGATTTTCCGTGACACTGCCCGTGGAAGAAAAAATCAGCCTGCCGCTAAACCGTCGCGGGACCCGCGAAATTCCCCCGGGATTGACCCCGGCCAGCCAATTCCCTAGTTCCATGCCCGGTCAAAACGACCGCCACTTCCATGTCCACGGTTCCCACCATCATCTACACGAAGACCGACGAGGCTCCGCTGCTCGCGACCTACTCGTTCCTGCCGATCGTCCAGGCGTTCACGAAGCACTCCGGCATTACGGTGGAAACGCGGGACATCTCGCTGGCCGGCCGCATCATCGCGCAATTCCCCGAGTTCCTCGCGGAGGACCAGCGCATCGGCGACCACCTCTCGGAGCTTGGCGCTCTGACCCTTACGCCCGAGGCGAATATCATCAAGCTGCCGAACATCTCCGCCTCCGTGCCGCAGCTCAAGGCCGCCGTGGCCGAGCTCCAGGCAAAGGGCTACGCGCTCCCGGACTTCCCGGAGAGCCCGCAGACCGATGCCGAGAAAGACATCAAGGCACGCTACGCAAAAGTGATGGGCTCCGCCGTGAACCCGGTGCTGCGCGAGGGCAACTCCGACCGCCGCGCACCGAAGGCGGTGAAGGACTACGCGAAGGCCCACCCGCACTCGATGGGCGCCTGGTCCGGCGACTCGAAGACGTCTGTCGGCACCATGGGTGGAAACGGGGACTTTTTTTCCAACGAGAAGTCGGTGACCGTCGCCGATGCCACCGACGTGAAGATCACCTTCACCGGAGCGGACGGCAGCGTGAAGGTGCTGAAGGACTCCACGCCGCTGAAGGCAGGTGAAATCCTCGACGCCACCTTCATGAGCAAGGCAGCGCTCGTCTCCTTCCTCGGTGAGCAGATCGCGAAGGCGAAGTCGGAGGGCGTGCTCTTCTCGCTGCACATGAAGGCGACGATGATGAAGGTCAGCGACCCGATCATCTTCGGCCACGCGGTGGAGGTCTTCTTCAAGGACCTGATCGCGAAGCATGCCGACACGATCAAGGAGCTGGGCGTGGATTTCCGCAATGGCTTCGGCGACCTGGTCGCGAAGATCGAGAAGCTGCCCGCCGACAAGAAAGCGGAGATCGAGGCCGACATCCAGGCCGCGTATGCGAACGGCCCGGCGCTCTCCATGGTGAACTCCGACAAGGGCATCACCAACCTGCACGTCCCGAGCGACGTGATCGTGGACGCTTCCATGCCCGCGATGATCCGCGCCGGTGGCAAGGTCTGGGACGCGCAGGGCAAGACGGGCGACACGCTCGCCGTGATCCCGGACAGCTCCTACGCGGGCGTCTACCAGGCCGTCATCGACTTCTGCAAAAAGAACGGCCCGCTCGACCCGAAGACCATGGGCTCCGTGCCGAACGTGGGCCTGATGGCGCAGGCCGCCGAGGAATACGGCTCGCACAACAAGACCTTCGAAGCACCGGCCAAGGGCACCATCAGCGTGACCGATGCCGCGGGCAATGTGCTGCTCTCCCACGAGGTGGAAGCCGGGGACATCTGGCGCGCCTGCCAGACGAAGGATGCACCGATCCAGGACTGGGTGAAGCTCGCCGTGAACCGCGCCCGCGCCACCGGAGACCCGGCCGTCTTCTGGCTCGACAAGAACCGCGCTCATGACGCCCAGCTCATCGCGAAGGTCGAGGCTTACCTGAAGAACCACGACACCTCCGGCCTGGAGATCAAGATCCTCGCCCCGGCCGATGCCTGCACCTACTCGCTGGAACGCATCGTCGAAGGCAAGGACACCATCTCCGTGACCGGCAACGTGCTGCGCGACTACAACACCGACCTCTTCCCCATCCTCGAGGTCGGCACCTCGGCGAAGATGCTCTCCATCGTCCCGCTCATGAATGGCGGCGGCCTCTTCGAAACGGGAGCCGGTGGCTCCGCGCCGAAGCACGTCGAGCAATTCGTCCAGGAGAACTACCTGCGCTGGGACAGCCTCGGTGAGTTCTTCGCGCTCGCGCCTTCCTTCGAGCACATCGCCGATACCTTCAAGCTGCCACGCGCGAAGGTGCTGGCCGACACGCTCGACACGGCTACCGGGAAGTTCCTCGAATTCGACCGCTCGCCGGGCCGCAAGCTCGGCACGATCGACAACCGCGGCTCGCACTTCTACCTCGCCCTCTACTGGGCGCAGGCACTCGTCGAGCAGACGGGCGATCTGGAACTCCAGGCGATCTTCGCCCCCGTGGCCGAGCAACTCGTCGCGAACGAAGCGAAGATCGTGGAAGAGCTCATCGCCGTGCAGGGCAAGCCCGTGGACATCGGTGGCTACTACCAGCCCGACGACGCCAAGGCCTCCGAAGCCCTCCGCCCGAGCGCGACCTTCAAGGCGATCCTTGAGATGATCTGAGGATCTCCGAGGCACACTTCATCCGGGCCCGCTGGCGACATCCACCAGCGGGCCTTTTTTGTCGGAAGTCAGCGCGCTTGCAAAATTGGTCGAGCATGGTAGGATTTTCCTACCATGACCACGGTCTTGTCACAGAAAGGGCAAATCGTTCTTCCCGGCGCGATCCGACAGCAGCTCCAGCTTCAGACAGGCGACGATTTCGAGATCACCGTCGAGGATGAGGACACCATCATCCTCCGCCGGATCGGCCATCCTGCGAACCGCGGCTTGGTGGACCTACTTCTTTCCTGCCCGGCCTCGTTTGAGATCCCGCCCCGCGAGAAGGACGATTCGAAGCCTTTGGAATTTTGAGCTACCTCGTCGATACAAACGTCTTCAGCGAACAGGCGAAGCCCAAGCCCGATCCAAAGGTGATCGCGTGGCTTCGCCAACACGAGGGCGAGCTCTACGTCAGCGCGATTACCATCGGAGAGATTCGCCGTGGCATCGAACGGCTGCCCGATGGCAAGCGCAAGGCGCAGCTTCGCCAGTGGCTCCAGTCGCTCTGCGACTGCATGCAGGGGCGTATCCTGAATTTCAATGTGAGCACTTCACATGTCTGGGGACAGCTCAAGGCAAGTTGGGAAAAATCAGGCACCGTGGTCTCTTCCCTGGACAGTCAGATCGCCGCGACAGCGAGCCGGCATTCCCTGACCATCGTGACGAGGAACACTTCAGACTTTGCGGGCACGGGGATCAAGATGCTGAATCCTTTCACGTGAATTCAACGGCAAGAGACTGAACCTCGGTTTGAGCATGATGAGATGAAGAGCCTTTGTCGGACTTAGAACCACGCTCGCCCGAGCGCGACCTTCAAGGCGGTCCCGGGGATGATCTCGCCTGCTCGATGCCGCCACGTCACTCGACGACCTGAGAATTCCTCCCAGCAATCACCTCGAAGCACTCAAGGGAGATCGCTCCGGCCAGCACAGCATCCGCATCAACGCCCAATACCGCCTCTGTTTCGAGTGGAACAACGGAAGCCCACGCGAGGTGGAAATCACGGACTACCATTGAACCCATGAAGATCCCGCCACCAATTCTCCGGGCCACGCCCGGACGCATTCTCAAGGAGGAGTTTCTCGATGGTTTCGGCCTGTCCCAGGCAGAGCTCTCCGAACGCACTGGCATCCCTCGCTCGACCCTGAACGAGATCATCAAGGGCAAGCGACCGATCCATGCCGAGACCGCGTTCGCACTGGGGACATTCTTCGGAATGAATCCGCAGTTCTGGGCGAATCTCCAGAGTCAATATGACCTCCACCGGGTGGAACTGGAGAAAGCCACCGAGATCCGGGCGAGGGTTCGGCCACTTTCGAAATAAGCCCGGAACTCCCCGAGGGATTGTCGATTCCCGATCCATCGGCAGAAAGCCTCCGGTCCTTCAAAACTCCGCTGAGATGAAGTGACCGCGAGGCGCGTATCGCTTGTTTGCCATGCGCCGCTTCCTCGCTTCGCTCTTTGCCGCATTTGCGATTCAGATCGCCCATTCGGTGCCGCTTGACCTAATCAATGCCGACAAGCCGGCCGACGGGTGGGCCTTCGACAACGGGCGCGAATTCCCCGGCGCGACGGGGAAGCTGGATGGCAAGGAAGGGGTGCTAACGCTCACCGGGGATTTCACCGGCGGGGGCGGTTACGTGCAGGCGCAGCGCGCCATCGATGACGTGGACGTGCGCGTGCTATCATTCGACGTGCGGGCGGTGGGCTCGGAGGAATTCACGCTGCGGCTGGGCGATGGCAGCGGCCAGTGCCACCAGATCGTGCTAAAGATCGACCCGGCGAAGGGCTGGCAACCGGTGAATCTGCCGCTGGAGGCCTTCTTCCGGGATCGCGGCACTGCCGGAGCGCTGACGAACGTGGCCCGCTACGAATCCTGGGGCGGCGCGAAGGACGGCAAGTGGCACGGCCCGGCCAAGTATGTCTGCTTCCTGCTGGGCAATGGCGGCACGAACAAGGTCCGCACCCTGGAATTCCGCAATCTCAGGATCGAGCAGCCTCCGCAGGCCGTGGCGGGAGAGGCCGTCGTCGAGTCGGTGGCGCTGGATGAAATCATCGGTGGCGCGCATGAGTGGCAGTTCAGCGAGGGCGCTGAATTCAAAGGGGCCACCGGCAGCCTCACGGCGAAGGATCATCTCACGCTGCGCGGCGATTTCACGAAGGGCGGAGCCTACTGCGCCGCCATCCGGTCGCTCGATGAATTCCAAGCTGCCAGCTTGAAGGCGATCCGCATGGAGGCGCGGACGAAGAATGTCACGACCGTCTCGGTGCAGCTCGTGGATGGCAGCGGCCAGACGCATCAGCGGAAGGGCATCCCGGTCGTCGCCGATGGAGCATGGCACGAGATCGTCATCGATCCGCAGGCCATCGCTGGCGGCGAGCATTGGGGTGGCACGAACGACGGCCAATGGCATGAAGGAGCGGCCAAGTTGTTTTCCATCTCCGTGACTTCGGGCTCGGACGAGCGAGGCAAGCAGCCCGCGCTGGAGATGCGCCGCATCCGGGGAGAGTTCCTGCTGCCGGTCTTCTCCGGAGAGGCGGTGCTGGAGGAGGATTTCAACGACGGGCTGCCCGCCGGATGGACCAGCTCCGGGGCAGTGGAAGCGGCCGCGCTGAAGCTGTCCCGCACCGTGGATGAAACGGAGAAACCGCAGGCATTCTCCACTACTATATTTACCGTAGTTCCCGGTCGCTGGCTGGCCGGGATGCGGGTGAAGTCCGCGCTGGAGTCGCCCGACAATTCCTATCACGGCAGCATCGTGCTCGATGTATTCGGGCCCGGCGGCAAGCGGATCGCTACCCTGCCTGTGTCCGAGATCACCGGGAAACGTGATTGGGAAACGATCCGGTCGACCATCGATCTCCCCACGGGGGCCACCGCCGCACGCATCCGCGGCGAGCTTCGGAAGACCTGGGGCACCTTGTGGCTGGACGATCTGGCCATCTCCCCGCTGGAGCCCGCGCCGCTCCGCGCAGGCCGGGTGGAGCGGCTGCTTTTCTCCACCGCTGCACTGGGGAATCTCCTGCTGCCGGGCGATCCCAGGACGGTGACCGTGGAAGTCATCTGCCGGAAGCCGCTCGCAGCCGATGCCCGCTCGCTTGCATGGACGGTGTGCGACTATTGGGGAGTCGAGCAGCAGATGCCCGTCACCACTTCCCTCGACGGGCCCGAGACGAAGGACGGAAAGTTCATCTACACCGCATCGCTCGATCTCTCGCGCGTGCCTCTTGAGACGGGACGCTACTACGAGGTGCATGCCTCTTTGGATGGAGAGCACTTCAAGAACCACACCGGCCTCGCGATCCTGCCGGAAGCGGCCACCCATCGCCACGAGCCCGAAGACGTCCCCTTCACCGCGCGGAATTGGGACAACCGCATCCCCGAATTCATCCGGCTCTCCCATCGCCTCGGCGTGCGGATGTGCGGCGTCTGGGGAGGCTGGTCGGCAAAGCCGCCCTACACGCCGGAAGCCCCGGGACTCGATCTCGTCAAGGAACTCGGCATGGGATGGGTCACGGGCACGCCCGCCGCGCAGATCGAACGCGGCTCCACCGACTACGACGAAAGAGCCCTGCGCGAGGGCATGCGGAATTTCCTGACGACCTACGGCAAGCACCGGCCGCTCGTCATCAATCTCGGCAATGAACCCCACGGCACCGGCGAGCGCGTGGTGAAGAATGCGGAAGCCTATCGCGTCCTCTACGATGAAGTGAAGAAGTTCGACCCGTCCATCAAGGTCGTCGCCACCTCCGTCGAGCCCAACGAAGAATACTTCAAAGCGGGCTATGGAAAGTCGTGCGACGCCTTCGATTTCCACATCTACGAGAGCGCCGAAGATGTCCGCCGGACGATCGGCGAGTATCGCGCGCTACAGGAGAAATACGGTGTCGAAAAGCCGATCTGGTCCACCGAGCTCGGGCTGAACAGCCAGGGGATGACGCGGCTCGCCGTGGCATCGGAACTGCCGAAGAAATTCGCGACCTTCTTCGCCGCGGGCGGGGAGAATGCCTCGTGGTTCGGCCTGCTCTATCCGGATGGCGACGGGTCGAGCCACGGATCCTCCGGCGACTCGCACAATGTCTTCGACTGCCGCTACAACCGCTACAATCCCCGGCTCGACGCGGTCGCCTACTACCATGCCGTGAACGCCATCGCCGTGAAGCGCTTCGTCGAGGAGAAGCGCTATCCGGACGGCACCCGTGCGGTGCTCTTCCGGGATGCGGGGCAGCATGCCTTGCTGGTTACTTGGAACGACACCAAGTCCCGGCAGGTGGAGTGGCGGCTGGCAGGCACGCGGGCCATGACCCACATCGCCATCGACGGACGCACCACGGAACTGAAGTCACCGGATGGCAGCTACCGGCTGACGGTGGGTGCCGAGCCGGTGATGATGCTTTTCGATGGCGATGCGAAACTGCCATCCGCGCTGCCGGATTCGCCGGTGCAACTGACCGCCACCGCCGGGGAGGTGAAGTGCTCAGCGGGGAAGAACTGGCAGAGCCGGGTGAAATTGATTCCCCCACCCCGCTGGACGGCGCAGGCCAGCCAGGTCACGCAAGACAACCTGGCTTGGAAGATGATCCCGCCGGCAGAAACGACCGCGCGTGAGGCCGAGTGGATCGCGGGCGATGCCGGCAGCGGCACCTGGATCTCCACGCGGGTGCCGCTCAAGTAGCCGCTCTTGCCACGGGCTTGCCGCACGGCTTTGATAGCTCATGCACGACCTGCACATCCATCTCGGCGGAGCGGTTCCCTCGTCGGTCCTGTGGGAGATCCTTTGCGACAATGGCCTGCGGACGAGCTTCGACAATTTCGCGAGCTTCCACCAGTCGCTGACCGCGCGGCCGGACGAGGTGGCATCGCTGGATGACTTCCTCGGCCGCTACTTCCAGGTCACCGAGGAGATCCAGTCCTCGCCCTCCGCTGCCAGCGTCTCGGCCTACCAAGTGGTGGCAAAGGCCTACCGGCGGGCACAGGTGCAGGCGCTGGAGTTGCGCTTCAATCCCTTCAAGCGCGTGCGCCATGGCCTGCACACCATGGACGCCATCATCCTCGCCGTGATGCAGGGGCTCGAGCGCGCATCGCTGCACTACGGCGTGGCCACCGGCATCATCCTCTCGCTCGGCCGGGACATGCCGCTGGAGGCGAATTGGCAGATCATCGATGCCGCGATCAAGTGGCGCAGCCGCGGCGCGCTCAATGGCGCGAACGGCGTCGTGGGCATCGACATGGCAGGCCCCGAGTCACGCTCGCTGGAGCTGAGCAGCCCGTGGCTCAGCGAGGTGAGCACCATGATGGGAAAGGCGCGCGAGGCCGGGCTGAAGATCACCTATCACGTCGGGGAAAGCGAAGGCACCGGCCCCGAGGGCATGATGCGCGTGATCGACGCCATCCGCCCGGACCGCATCGGCCACGGCATCGAACTCCGCCGCGCCGAGGGCAAGCTGCGCGAAAACCTCATCGCCCGCCTGCAGGAGCACGGCATCTGCTTGGAGCTGTGCCCCACCGTGAACCGGGTCACGCGCGTCGTTCCGGACTTCCAGTGGCTCGGCGGCTTCGTGCGGCTGCTGGAAAAGTGCGACGTCCCCTTCTGCATCAATACCGACAACCCCTACCTCGTGCACACGAACCTGAAGAAGGAACACGAGATCGTGGGCGCGGAACTCGGCGACGATGCCGGCCCGCTGCTGAAGCTGGCGATGCAGCACGCCGTGCAGCACCGCTTCCTCAGCGTCTAACAAAAGTGGCTGCGGCATCCTGCCGCAAGCCTCTTCGCAGGAAGGCTCGCGGCAGGATGCCGTGGCCACGGGGGCTCAAGCCGGAGTCGCGCAGTTCACCATCCACTGCACGCCGAAGCGATCGGTGAGCGAGCCGAAGTAAGCACCCCAGAACATGTCTTGCAGCGGCATCTCGACCTTGCCTCCCTCGGTGAGCGCGCTGAAAAGCCGGTCCGCTTCCTCACGCGTGTCCGGCTCCAGGTTGAGATAGACATTGGTCCCCGGCTTGCAGTTGAAGCCCATCGACTCCGGCGCATCGGTGCCCATCAGGACGTGCCCGCCCAGGATCGGTAGCTCGACGTGCAGCACCAGATCCTTGTCCTCCTCCGCCAACGGCTGCTCCGGATTCGGCGGCACGCTGCCCATGCGATGGATCTCGCCCAGCTCCGTCTGGAAGACGGACTGGTAGAAGCGGAAGGCTTCCTCCGTGTTGCGGGGGAAATTCAGATAGGTGCTGGTACGTGCCATGGCGTTAGTTTGATTCGGTAGAAGCGATCACCGCTCCTGCCGGTTTGTCAAAGGAGTTAACTACGCGGCAAAAGCATTGTCACCGTTGCACGATCACCGGCGTGCCGAGGCGGACGGCGTCGTAGAAGCGCTTGGCCTGGCGCTTCGGCAGGCGGATGCAGCCGCTGGATGCGGGGTAGCCGGGCAGGTTCCCCTCGTGCAGCCCGTAGGCTCCGCTGAAGCGGAGGAAGTAGGGCATGGGCACGCCCTCGAACTTCGAGCCGGGCGGGCGGCCTCCCTTGCGGATGTCGATGTTCTCCTTCACCACCTTGCCATTGCGGACGTAATTCCCATAGAGGGAGGAGCGATGGTCGATGTCCTTTTCGATCACGGAGAAGCGGCCGACGGGTGAGCGCTTGCCCTCGCGGCCCGAGGAGATCGGCGAGACGGCGACCAGCTTGCCCTGATGATAGAGACGCGCCTTTTGCTCGCCGAGGCTCACGACGATGCGTCGCTGGCTGGTCCCGCCTTGGTCGGCGAGCGCGCCGAGTTCCGGGACGTGGGTGCAGTTGGCGAGGGCGAGCGGGACGGCGACGGCCATCCAACGGACGAGGCGGGACAGGAGCTTTTTCATGGAAACGGCACACCGGTGCCAAGGGATCGACCGGTGTCAACGGAGAGTGGCAACCCCGTGCAACGTGCATTTTTCAAACTCGCAAAAGGCGCAGTCCTACCCGCTGCAAACCATCGGCCAACGCCTCACCACAAGCATCACAACAATCTGAATTCCAGCCAACTACAAATCATCCAGCCAGCTCTTGAAATGCGACGGCACCGGGTTTGCTCCATTAGTCTTACAACAACCCCAAAGTGCTATGAAGACCTATGGAAGTATCATCACCGCCGCCGTGTTGGCCGTAGCCACCACTTCTTGTATGACCACTTACGATGCCGCCGGTCGCCCGGTGCAATCGGTTGACCCGGGTGCCGCTGCAGGTGCCGCCGTTGCCGCCGGTGCCCTCGGCTACGCCATCGGCCAGAACAACGGCGACCGAAACGTCTACTATGGCGGTCGTAATTACTACCGCGGCGGTCACTACCATCGCGGCGGCTACCACCGCCATCGTGGTCACTGGCATCGCTGATGCCTGACTAGTACGGGGTGGGCATCCTTCACGGCACGAGCCGGGAGGATGCCTCTCCTGCGTACAGGACCTGCTTCGATTCACTCCAGCCCGCTGGTCAGGCCTTCGAGCTTCTCGAGATCGACCGCGGGCTCGCTCTTGCCATTCGCGGGGCGCTTGAACCTGCTGTCGAGCTTCACGGTATCGACGAAGTAGCCACCGTTCCGCATGAAGAACTCGTCGCCCGTGACGCCACCGCCGTAGTCGAGGCGATAGCCGCGGCGCGCGATGTCATCACCGGTGAAGCGGGCCTCGGTGAGCGAGTGCCACTTGCCCTCGGTATCGCGTGCCCACTGGTTGCCATAGTGCGCCTCGCGGTACTGCCAGCCATTGCGGTCCGAGAAGTTCTCCAGGAAGGAGTGCGCGCCGGTGAGATGCTTGTCGGTCTTCGGGCGCTTGAAGCTCGCGATGATCTTCCATTCGCCCGCCTCCGGGGCAAAAAACCACGCGGTATAGACCGTGTGACCCTTGCCGTCCGGCTTCGCGCGATTGAGGAAGCGATACGTGGTCCCCGCCTTCCACGGGTAGCGCAGGTAGCTCTGGCCACCCGAGCCCTCGCCGCCGAATTCCCCGCCATGGACGCCCTCGCCCTTTGCGAGCAGGACGATGCGCTGGTCCTCCGGGATCTCGCTCGGTCGATCCGTGGAATACGGACTCCACACCGAGAAGAGCACGCGGCGCTCCTCCGGGCCGTTCACCTGGATGCCGAAGTAGCCTTCTCCAAATCCATTCGCCATGAAGTAGGAGCCGATCGGGTCCTTGCCTTCCGGCACCGTCACCTCGTTGTAAAACCACTCGATGGTCTTGTCCTCGGGCAGGCGGTAGGTCAGGTGGACCGAGGGACCGCGGCGGCCCCAGTAGAAACGGTTGTCCTCATTGTCCTTCACAAATGCCACGGCGACTTCCGGCGTCTCCGAGGTAACGAGCAGGTCGGTGGCTTCCGCGAAGACAGGGCCGCTCTTTTTCACGCCCTGCAAATCGACGCGCACATAGCCCGCCTCCGTCACCTTCACCGTGCCGAGGGGGAATTCGCCGCTGCCCTTGAGATCGGCCTCGAAGCTCTTTCCCGCGACTGTCGCGCGAACCTTCGACCCACCCTGCGGTACGCTGGCTTTCAGCGCGAGCCGCAGCTCGGCGGGTCGGTCCAC
Source organism: Luteolibacter flavescens (assembly GCF_025950085.1). Lineage (NCBI taxonomy): Bacteria > Pseudomonadati > Verrucomicrobiota > Verrucomicrobiia > Verrucomicrobiales > Verrucomicrobiaceae > Neoluteolibacter > Neoluteolibacter flavescens. The sequence continues at coordinate 369,667 of NZ_JAPDDS010000005.1, read as the reverse complement.
GCGGAAGTAGATCGAGCGCACCGTATCCGGGCTGTCCCAGCGCGGGCCGCCCCGACCACCCTGTCCTGCCTCGCCGGCGGTGACGTAGGCATTCCCGCCAAGAGGCACCGTCCAGCTTGCCGCCGCCTTTTCCTGGGCATGCAGCGGCAGGGTGGCGAGACCGGCGATGAGAAGCCACGGGCGGATCTGGACAGGCAAATGCATGCCCAGAAGAACGCCCAAGGAGTCACTTTGTTTCAATAAATATCACAAAACAAGACTATTTCAGCAATTCGCTCGCCTGATAGTAGGCGGTCTTGCCTTCCAGATGGACGCCATCCTCCGATCTCAGCCCGGAGAAATCGAGGCGATGCAGCGCGCCAAGCCGGGGCGTCACCGCGAGCCGCCATTCGCTGCCATCGCCTATCTTTTCCCGGCTGGTGATCTCCACCTTCGCTTCATCCACCTTCGGCGATCCGTACTCCTCGTGGTAACGGTAGCTGAAGCGATTGATGCGGATGGAATTCACCGATGGCAGGGGCCGGTTGAATGAAACGCGGAAGGCGTATCCGTCGGCGGTCTTCTCCAGCTTCACACCGGTGACGATGAAAACGTCGGAGAGCCCGGTCGGTGTCACCTTCACGAGTCCCTCCGCACCGGCCCACGAGAGGTGGGTCTTGCCGACCCACAGCGTGCCGTCCTTCGCGAAGGCGAGGCGATGGTTGCCATTGCCGAGGTCGGTCTCGTCGAAGATCGGCAGCAGCGAGCCCTGGCGGAAGCCATTCACATCATCCGGCAGGAAGCGCACCATGCGGTTCTGGTTCATCTCGCCGATCAGGACCTGCCGGGCATAGGGACCCCAGGTCTCCGGGAAGACGATGGGCTGGGTCGGCGAGTTCGCCAGCTCGCCTTGGGCGAATTGGCCGCTCTCCTTCACACGCATCGCGTCCAGCTTCGCCACCGGGAGCTTGCGCGGGTCACCCTGGTCCCAGCCTTCCTGCCAGACGAGCGAGGCAGGGTGGCCGTGGAAGCCACCGGGCTTCAGGGCGTGCAGCGGCGAGGTGCCGCGCCAGTCGCCCTGGTTATCCGTGACCAGCACGTGACCGTCCGCATCCACGCCGATGCCATCCGGCGAGCGGAAGCCGGAGGCGTAGGGCGTCATCGTCTTGCCATCCGGCGAGAGCTTCAGCACCCAGCCGCGCCACGGGACGCGCGAGTACATGCGGCCCGCTTTTTCGGAGCGCTTGCCCCACTGGTCGTCGTGGATCATCTGCTGGAAATCGAGGTCGCCCGCCTTCGACCATTCGCCGCGGATTTCCTCGCGGATGCCGGCACCATTCGACGCGACATTCAGCGCGATGTAGATCGAGCCGTCCGGGCCCTTCGCCGGACCGAAGGCGAACTCATGGTAGTTCCCCGTCATGCCGAAGCCGTCGAAGACGGTCTCGTAGTCGTCCGCCTGGCCGTCGCCATCGGTGTCCTTCAGGCGGGTCAGCTCCGCTCGCTGCATGACGAGCCATGACGATGCCGACTCGGCGATGACACCGAGCGGCTCCTGCAGGCCCTCGGCGAACTTGCTCCAGGTCTTCGCCACGGGGTCGAAGATCATGGCTTCACCGCGGTGGAAGACCACCGCCACCTTCCCATCCGGCAGCACGTCCACGCCGCCGACCTGCGGGTCCACGCCCGCGGGATTTGGCATGCGCTCGATGGTGAAGGTCGCGGCGGATGCGGCGCCGAGCAGCGCGAAGTACGAGAGGTATCGTATCATTACCAGCGGTAGGTGAGGGCGAAAGGCTTGTTCTGCTCCGACTGCACGGTGAAGCCGGTATCGGCGGACTTTTCACGGGTCTCGCCCGTGCTCGAGTCGATGGCTGCTCCATCAGAGGACGAGACCAGCAAGGTTCCGGCATCCGAGGTGAACTCGCGGACAATGCCGTCGCCGGAAGGCAAAGGCCGGATCGTCTCGGAGAAGCCCGCGCCCGCTACCTGGTAGCGGAAGGTGGGGATGCCGTCCTTGCCGATGCGGTAGCCGAGGAACTTCGGCTTCATCATGTTCCCGGCGCTGCCTGCCGTGATGACCGGATAGGAAGCCTCCTTGTAAACGACCTCGCCGCCGAGCTTCGCGAGCGAGCTGCCATTCCCCTTCCAATACGACCAGCCGTCGATGAAGCCGCCCTTCCACACGTAGCGGAGGCGGCACTCGGAGGCATCGAAGCAAAACGAGAGATCGCCGGGCAGTGCCACCGCGATCGCCGCGGGCGAGGCATCCGGCAGGAAGATGCGCTGGACCTGGGGCCGCTTCACCTGCGCATCCGGCACGGCGAAGGGGTCGCCCTCGGCCTTCTTCTGCTCCTTCTTCCCCGCGGCCTCGGCGATGATGTACTTGTGGATGTCGCGCAGCACCGGCTCGCCGAGATGGGCCATCGAGGGCATCTCGATCACGCCCGGGCGCTTGTGCTGCGGCGCGACGCACCACTTCACGAAGCCATCGGGGTCATTCCGGTAGATGCCGGCGATTTCCACCAGCGACGGGCCTACTACCATCTGGTCCACCATGTGACAGGCGGAGCAATTCATCTGGAAGACCTGTGCCGGGGGATCGGCCGCCGCGAGCGCCGCGGTGGCAAGGAGGAGGTACAGCGGTTTCATTCGGTGCTCCTCGCAGTCTTGCGGGACTGCGCCGCCACGCAAGGCCGCGTGACGGAATGTACACGTTCCCACAGGCACGGCCCGGAAGATCAACCCATCCACAGGCCCGCGTCGCCCCTCTTCCGGGGGGAAAACCCGACGCTCAGGACGCGCTCCCCGAGGAAATGTCCACGCCCGGATGGTGCTCCTTCAGACACTTGTCGCAGATGCCGTGGCTGAATTTCACCTCGCTGTGGCGCTGGAGATAGGCCTCGAGCTGGTGCCACTTCCCCTCCTCGTCGCGGATGTCCTTGCAGTAGCAGCAGGTCGGCAGGAAGCCGCGCAGGACATTCACCTCCCGCATCGCGTCCTGCAGGGACTCGATGAGCTGCACGTTTTCCCGCTCCACTTCCTTCCGTCGCTCGATCTCGCGCTGGGCCAGGCTCAGCTCCAGGCGCACGCGGGTGACTTCCTTGAGAATGGCGAGCACGGGACGATTCTCGATCTCCATGCCATTCTTCCCGCTCTGCCAGGCGAGATACCAGTAGAGGAAGGGGAAGGCGAAGATACCGATGACGAAGCGGCTGATGAAGGTGCCGCTCATGATCTTCAGGTAGTCATCCGTGCCGGCGAAGGCCCCGGTGGCGAAGAGGATCACATCCAGCCACAGCACGCCGAGCAGCGTGAGGAAGGCCCGCAGCCACAGCCGCACCTGGAGCTTCGGCTGGCCGAGGTATTCCCACGCGATGGCGAGGAACACGAGATCACAGAATGCGGCGAATACCGAGGCGCTGTAGATCCGCAGGCTCTGCGGCGGGAAGTAGCTGCCCGCACCCTGCCCGGAAATGTGAAGCTGCCAGTGCAGCACCAGCGTCACGATCGGCACCATGATCGACACGCCGATGATCGTGGAAATCGCGATGCGCGTCGCCCGCGGCCCGTCGAAAACATAGACGACGAAGACGCCTAACAGGAGCGCGGTGTAGAACACCGTGGACCCCACCATGAAGGACACGCCCGGGATATTCACCCGCACGCCCGCATCCGTGACCCACACCATGACGGCGGTGAGGCTGCCGATGAGTGCGTAAAAATGCGCAAGCCCCAGCTTGCCGCGAAGCGAGTGCGCCCACAACACGAGGAAGTAAACGACGATCGCTTCAGCGACCAGGATCAGCAGCTCATTCGTCATGCTTACATCGGGCGCGGGACGGTGTGTCTTTCCTATCGACGGAAAGCAACCGGCATTTCCCGAACCCGATGCAAATCTGGCGGATTGATGCTTTCCGCAACGCGATCAGTTGTCGCGGCCACGTCCGCGGCCACCGCCACCGCCGAAGCCGCCGCGATCACCGCCATTCCCTTGGCCACGACGGCCACCGAAGCCACCGCGATCCCCTCCTCGGCCACCGCGGTCGGAGTTGCCCATGCGCTCGGACATGCTCTGGATCATCGCCTGCTGCTCGGCGGCATCGAGCGAGCCGTCGCCATTCGTATCGGCGCGCGAGAAGCCGCGCTGCATCGGGCCGTTGAGTTCGTTCTGCGTGAGGATGCCATCGCCATTCGCGTCGGCCTGTTTCAAGCGCGCCGTCATCTGCTCGGAGAAGCGCGCGATGCGCTCCTGGCGTTGCTCGGCACGGCGCGCCTCACGCTCCGCCTGGGTCGGGATGCCAGGCGCGGTAGCGGGCGGCGCCGCCGGGGTGACGAGCGGCGGCGTGGTCTGCTGCGCCACCGGAGGATCGACCGGCGCGGGTGCAGGTGGGAGAGCTTCCTCTTCGGCAGGCGGGGTCGCGGCCTTGTCGGCGACGCGCTTGCCCGGCGTGGGCAGCCGCGGCTGTGCGGCCACGGGCTCTTGTTTCTCTTCGCAAGCGGCCAGCAGCAATGCGGCTGGAAGCATCAGGACGAACTTCGGATTGATCATGACCAGACGGGATTGGGAGTTTTTCAGGGAAATGGGGCCCGGGGGTGACCAGCACGATGAAACCGGACGCCGTGCACGAAGTTGCGGACCGCTTTTCCCTTCGGCTCCTCCCGTGGTCAAAATCCCGCCTCGCGGATCTGCTCCGCCAGCCGCTCGTCCTCGTCGGCCTCCTCCTTCTTGCCAAGCTCGCGCAGCAGCTTCGCGCGGCGATCCAGATTCGATGGATGCAGGGGCCGCAGCGCCACCATCATGTCGTAGTCGGCCAGCGCCTGCTCCTGCCGCTTCATTGACTCAAGCAGCATCGCGCGCGCCTCATGATAATGATAGGTGCGGAGATCCTTCATGATCGCCGTGTCGAAATCCCGCAGCGCTTCCTCGGGCCGCTTGAGATTCCAGAGGGTCCGGCCACGCAGGAAGTAGCCGTCCGCATCATCCGGACGCTCGGCGATCACGCGGGTGAAGTCCTCCAGCGCGGGCTCGAAATTCTTCATCTCGAAGTGGGTGCGCCCGCGCGCCATGCGGGCATCGGTGTACTTGTCGATGTGGGTGAGTGCCTCGGTGAACTTCGCGATCGCGTCCACGCCCTTCGCCTGATCGTAGGACTTCATTCCTGCCTCGTAGGCCTGCGTCGCCTTGCTCCAGGTGGCCACGCTCGCGATCTTCTTCAGCCGCTCCACATCGAGCGGCTCGGCCGGAGTTGGGACCGGTGCTGGCGTTGGCGTAGGCTCCGGCTGCTGGGCGAGAAGCGGACACGGCAGCGTGAAAAGCAGGGCGAAGACGAGAGACGTCGCTTTCATGATTCTCAGGTATGATTCCCTCCGGATGGCACGGCGGCAATGAGATTCCCGGGCACGAAAAAAGGCGGCCGGGATCTCTCCCGGCCGCCTCTGCGTGAATCAATGTGGCACCGGCCTCAGCCGATGACTTCCGGCCACTCGGTGTGGAAGAACTCGCCGCGCGGCTTGTCCGTGCGCTCGTAGGTGTGCGCGCCGAAGAAGTCGCGCTGTGCCTGGAGCAGGTTCGCCGGCAGCACGGCGCTACGATAGCTGTCGTAGTAGCCGAGGGAGGCGGAGAATGCGGGCACCGGGATGCCGGCGAGCGTGGCGGTGGCGATGACCTCGCGCCAGTTCTGCTGGAATTCGTTGAGCAGGTTCGTGAAGAACGGGGCGAGCATCAGGTTGCTCAGCGCCGGATCCGAGCGGTAGGCGTTCGTGATGTCGTTCAGGAAGCGTGCGCGGATGATGCAACCGCCACGCCAGATGGCGGCGATCTTGCCGAGGTCGAGACCCCAGTTTTTCTCCTTGCCCATGGCGGTGATGAGGTCGAGGCCCTGCGCGTAGGAGATGATCTTCGAGGCGAAGAGCGCGTCGTGCACCTTCTTCACCAGCTCGGCCTTGTCGGCGGAGATCTCGGCCTTCGGGCCTTCGAGCTTCGCGGAGGCGGCGACGCGGGCGTCCTTCATCGAGGAGAGGATACGCGCTTCCACGGCGGCATTGATGGTGGAGATCACCACGGCGTTTTCCACCGCGTTCATGATGGTCCACTTGCCGGTGCCCTTCTGGCCGGCGGTGTCGAGGATCAGGTCCACGAGTGCCACGCCGGTCTCGGGATCGACCTGTTCGAAGATCTTCGAGGTGATCTGGATGAGGTAGCTCTCGAGGTCGCCGTTGTTCCAGTCGGTGAAGACGGTGGCGAGCTCGGCCGGGGTGAAGCCCGCGGCCTTGAAAATGTTGTAGGCTTCGCAGATGAGCTGCATGTCGCCGTACTCGATGCCGTTGTGGATCATCTTCACATAGTGGCCGGCACCGCCGGGGCCGATGTGGATGACGCAGGGCTCGCCCTCCACCTTCGCGGAGATGCTTTCGAAGATCGGCTTCATCACGTCCCACGTGGAGGCAGGGCCGCCGGGCATGATGGACGGGCCCTTGCGGGCGCCTTCTTCACCACCGGAGACACCGGCACCGATGAAGCGGAAGCCGAGGTCGCCGAGCCACTGGTCGCGGCGCTCGGTGTCGGTGTAGAGCGAGTTGCCGCCGTCGATGATGATGTCGCCCTTGTCGAGCAGCGGGATCAGGGACTCGATGACCGCGTCCACGGGGCCGCCGGCCTTCACCATGATCATGACCTTGCGCGGGGAAGCGAGCGACTGGACGAACTCCTCCAAGGACTTCGCGCCGACGAGCTTCTTGTCTGGGTGGGCAGCCACGAACTCCTCGGTGACGGAGGTCGTGCGGTTGTAAACGGACACCTGGAAGCCGCGGGACTCCACGTTGAGGACGAGGTTCTGGCCCATCACGGCCAGGCCAATAAGGCCGAAATCGCTGTTACTCATGATCTTGAACGGTTCGGGAAACGAGCGCCGTGTAGGGAACAGGAAGGCTTGGTGCAACCCCTTGTTGCCATGCTGCCATGCATTCCCCACATTCCGGCCGTGAACCTGCCCAATGCGATCACCCTGTCCCGCCTTTTCCTGACGGCAGTCTTCGTGATTGCCGTGGGCTTCCCGGGCTCCACAGGCCACATCATCGCACTGGTCACCTTCTCCGTCGCCGCCGCCACGGACTGGCTGGATGGCTACCTCGCGCGGAAGCTCGGCCTGGTCACGCCGCTGGGAAAACTGCTCGACCCGCTGGCGGACAAGATCCTGGTGTGCGCGGCCTTCGTGTATTTTTCAGCCCAACCGGTAGGCGGCTACCACTGCCCGGTGTGGGTCACGGCGCTGATCATCGCGCGTGAATTCCTCGTCACCGGGCTGCGCCAGATCGCCGTGGAAGCAGGGCAAGTGCTGGCCGCGGACAAGCTGGGGAAATGGAAGACCACCTTCCAGCTCACCTACTGCATCAATGGCCTCGTGTGGCTCACCTTCCGCGGCAGCGATGGCGGCCTCTCCGGGATGCTGGCTAACCTGTCAAAGCCGACCGGCTGGCTGATGCACGTGTCCCTCTGGACCGCAGTGGCGCTGACGCTGATCTCCGGCTGGAACTACGTCTGGAGCAGCCGCGGCCTGCTGAAGGCGAAGTAAGAGCCCCGCGCCGCTGGCGGCGTCACAGCTTCGCCTTGATCTGCGCCAGCACGGAGTCAAATGCCAGGCCCTCGGCATCGGGCTGGCGGCTGGTGGAGACGAAGCGCGGGATGACGCCCGGAGGCACGCCGAGACGCTTGTCGAGCTTCACCGGATCGAAGTCCGGGATGAGGTCCGTGCGATGATATTGGATCGCGAGGCTCACGGAGTGGAGGTCGAAGCCGTTCCGCTTCGTATTCCCGGAGAGCCGCATGAGGCTGTCCCACGTCGCCTGGAATTTCGCTGGATCCACATCCACCACGAAGATGATGCCCGCCGTATCACGGACGAGCAGCTCCTCCGCGGCATTGTATTCCATGCGCCCGGTCAGGGAATGGACCGCCACATTCAGGAAGCGGCCGTCCGGCAGGGTCTCGGGCTCGGTCCACTCGACACGATGGACGTGGAGCGCGCCGATGGAGTGCTCGCGGACGGTCGCCGAGCCATTGCGCCCGGCAATGGCTCGCAAGATCGCAAGCTTCCCCGTATCGGCCGCCCCGGTGAGGGCGACCTTCACGGAAACCTGACGTCCGTTTTGCTGGACCGTCATGCCGGGGGGACGACAGGCCTTACAGCTTGCCCAGTTCGCGGGCGACGATGATGAGCGTTTCCTTCACGCCCGGGGCGAAGCTGCCGTCATTCTGGATGGCCAGGACGACATTGCCTTCGCGGATGAACTCGATCGGCGTGTTGCCGGCGACGAGCTTCACCTGACCGGCGGGGAAGCCGAGGCTGTTGATGATCTTCTTGAAAGCATCGACCGTGGCGACCTCGGAGGCCGGAATGCGGGCGACGTGGCGGATGCCGGAAAGGCCACGCGCACGCTGGAGCATCTCCTCGGCACCCAGCTCGCGGTCCACGCCGAAGATGGCGCGCAGGGCAAGCTGGCGGATCGAGCCGGAGTCGAGATCGATGGAGGAGTCGCTGGAAGCGGCAGGCGAGGACACCGGGGCCGGTGCAGCGACCGGAGCCGGTGCAGGCGCGACCTCCGCGAGGGCGGCGGCAGCGGCAGCAGCCACGGCGGCCGGGGCTGGAGTGGTCGCAGGAGCGGCGGCGGGCTCGGCACCGAAGCCGAATGGACTGGAGGAAGCGGATGCAGCAGGCACGGGCGGAGGGGAGCTGGCAAATGGGGAGGAAGCAGACGCCGGAGCGTCAAACGGAGAGGGATTCGAAGACTCGGCGGCGAACGGCGAGCGGGCCTCTGCAGCCGGGGTCTCACCCGCGGCAGGACGGCGCTCGGGGAGCTTCACCGGACGCCCCGGCTCATTCGCCAGGCGGGTGGGATGCTCGTCCTTCATCGCGGCAAACGGAGACTCAGGCTCCGAGACGATGGCGAACGGGCTGGTGGCCGGACCATCGTCGGAAACGGCGAACGGGCTCTTGGCGGGAGGGGCTGGGGCGAACCCTTCCTGGGGCTCGAAAATACCGCGGCTGCTGTTCATGGGGCTGACTTTTGTTGGAAAAACAAGCTATCGGGGGGATTCGATAGCTTCGGCTTCCCGAAAAGTCGAGCCCTCAATCCCCACCGGATGTCATTCGTCCGCAGCGAGACGCCTCAACTTCCGGCGCAGGCTGATCTTCGTGGCAGGGGCCACGCGGTCGATGAAAAGGATACCATTGAGATGATCCGTCTCATGCTGGATCGCGCGGGCGAGCAGGCCGTCGGTCTCTATCTCCAGCACGGTGCCGTCGAGTTGTGGCAGCTTCGCCTTCAGCGCGGAGGGCCGGCTGACGTCGGCGCGCACGTCATGGATGCTCAGGCAGCCCTCGGTGTCCTTCTCCTTCGGGCCGGTGAATTCCAGCTCGGGATTGATGAAGGTCAGCGGCATGATGGACTCCAGCGGAGCGTCTTCCCCGGCGACCTTCAGGAAGGTGATACACTCGGGATCATGCGCCACATCGACGACGGCGAGGCGGATGGCGAGGCCGATCTGCGGCGCGGCCAGCCCGACGCCATTGGCGTGGTACATGGTTTCGAGCATGTCGGCGGCGAGCTTGCGCAGGTCGTCATCGACCTTTTCGACAGGCTTGCAGCGTTCGCGGAGGACGGGATGCCCGTATTGGACGATATCGAGGATCATTGCGAGGGACTCTCCGCATCCTGCGGCAGGCGGATGCGGGCGGGCACGTCCTTAATCGCGATGCCCGCGCGGGTCAACGCGTCCCACACGCCGAGCAATTTCTCCAGTGGCACCTGCTTGTCCGCCTCCAGCTCCAGCTTGCGGCCGGGATTCTCCTTCGTGAAGGCCTTCAGGTAGGAGTCCAGCAGCAGCACGTCCGGCACGGCCACGGCGTCGAGGGTGATCTTCCCTTCCTTGTCGAGCGAGAGGACGGAGCGGGAATCCACGACCTCGGAGCCGGTGATCTCCTTCAAGGTGGGCAGCTCGATGGGGAGCACGCTGCGCGGCTTCTTGAAGGTGGTCGAGACCACCAGGAAGATGAGGATGACGAAAAGCAGGTCGATCATGGGGACCACCGGGACCCCACGGGACTTGCGGACGGGCTGTTCGAATCGCATGGCGGCCGGCGGATCAGGCGTGGGCTTGCGCGGCGGGCATCGAGGACGGGCGGGCCGTCGAGGACGGGGCCTTCTCACAAGTGCGGGCGAAGCCTGCGAGCAGGCCCTCCAGACGGGCCACGAACATGTCGATGCGGCGGAGGAAAATCGCGTGGGCGACGATGGCCGGGACCGCCAGGCCGAGGCCGAAGACCGTGGTATTCAGCGCCTCGCTGATGCCGCGCGAGACCAGCGTGGGATCCGGGCTTTCGCCGAGACCGCCGAACATGACGACCAGACCGCTCGCCATGCCGAGGAGACCCAGCAGCGGGGCCAGGCTGACAATCACGTCGATGGAAGACATGCCCGCATGCAGCCGCAGCACCTCCTCGCGGGCGGACGCCTGGACGGCATCCGTGATCTGCTCGCGGGTCTCGCCGCGATGGCGGAGGGCGACTCCGCAAAGACGGGCCAGCGGCGTGCGGCCCTCCTTGATCTCATCGAAGAGCCCGGGGCTCGCCTCGTGGTGATGCTCGTACTCGCGCAGCTTCTTCTCCAGCCCGGCGGGCACGATGAGCGAGCGGCGCAGCGAGAGGATCTTGAAGAAAATCGAAGCCACCATGACGAAGGAGCATAGCAGCAGCAGGATCATGCAGTAGCCGCCATCGGCGAAGAACTGCCAGAGCTTCTCCACGGCACTCTTTTCCGCAGCGTCGGCGGTGGTGGCAGTGGCGGCGAGGAACAAGGAAAAGGACATGAATTAGAAACTGAAACGGTAGAGGAGTTCGAGCGGCTCGCCATTGAGCTGCTTCTTCAGGTCGGCCGGCATCGCGGGGATCTCGGCGTCATTGATGGCATTGAGGGTGAAGCCCTTCGGGATCGCGCCGACCTGCAGCGCCTCATCGACGCGGATCTCGCGGACCTTCCCCTTCGCATCGAGCGTGAAGCTCATGGTGAGCATCCCGGGCGTGATGAAGTCGCGGTTGCGGAGGCAATTGAGCTGCCACTCCTTCTCCACCGCGCGGCTGACGGCGGCGTGATAGCGGCCGAGCACGGAATCCTCCACATTCAGCGCGGAGCGACCGGTGCGGTTGATCGAGCCGACCAGCTTGGTCTTCTTCTGGTTCCCGCGGAAGCCAGGGGCATTCGGATTCGCATTCGCGCTCGCGGCGGGTGGCTTCGGCTGCTCGGCCACGGCCTTTTCCTCGGGCTTCTGGCCATCGGCGCGGCGCTCCGGCTGGGCGGGCTTGGTTTCATCCTCCGGCTTCGCCTCCTTCACCCGGCGCTCCACGGGCAAGGGACCTTCCGCGAAACGCTCGCGGGTCGCCTCGGCGGGCTTCTCCTCGGAGTCGCTGGTGCCGTCGAGCTTCGCGGTCTCCGCCGGCGGCTCGGTATTCGGAGTGTCGGTGGGACTTGGCGGGACGGGAGGCACCTCGGCCGCAGGGGCCGGAGGCGTGGGCGGGACAGGCGGAGTCGAGGCCTGCTCCGGCATGGGCGTCCGCATGCTGCGATTGATGCGGTCATGAGCGAGGTCGCCGTCCTGATAATTGCTCTGGGTGGTCTCCACCTCGTTCTCGTCGATCGGCTCGCGGCCCTTTTGCGCGATCTGGTCCGGCGCGGCGGCGTCCGGCACGTTATCGCTGGTGGCCTGCGTGTTCCGCTCCCCCATGAAGTCCGGCCGCTCCGGCACGACCTCCGCCTGATCCGGCGAGGTCCGTGCATACTGCTGGGCGGGCGGCGGAGGCGGCGGGGCGGGCGCCACCTCCGGCAACGGCTGACCGGCCAGACTGGCGATCATTTCGGGAACGATCACCTTCACCGATTCCTCCGGCGCAGCCGTCGCGGCCACCGGCAGCGGGGTCTGCAGCGCGATCTTCGCCAGCACCCAGAAACCGATCACTGCCAGCGCGATCAGATTGACCAGCGCGGACACGCCGAATGCCACCAGCCACAACCGGGCCTGGCTTTCGTAGGGACTGGAGGCCGCGCTCATGGAATCACGGCGGCGACACTCCACCGAAACCGGCGATCCTGCAATCCGGGAAATCCGGCCTGCCTCTTAACCAACCACTTTACCAATCCTCCGCGTTTGCGGGCACATGCGAGCCGGACGTGCCTAGCGAGCACTCGAGGTAAAGGCTGCCGAGCATCGGGATCGTATCGCCGGTCGTGGTATAGCTGCCCTGGGCGGGACACTCGGGCATCGCCTCGACGAAGCGGCCCAGGCCGATCACTTCCGACTGCAAGCCGGGCACCGTTTCGCCGGGAGCGCGGCCATTGAGATTCGAGTAGCTGCGGACACCCTTCTGGACCGATTGCAGGTTCAGGATGCAGAGCACCCGGTCCGACCCGTTTTTCCATGCATTCGCGCCGAGGAAGAGGACGCCGATGAGGGAGAGCAACACCAGGATGACCACGGTGAGCTCGATGAGGGTCATGCCACGGGAACGGCTTATATCTTCAGCATGGCAATACCGGAAACGCGTCCGGCGGGACCCGACGAGGTTGGCTGGTTTCATCTTGGGGACAGGTGAACATTGCGGGGAGCGTCCCGAGATTAAAATATCAACCCCTCAAAACAAGCTTATTATAAAAACATTCCAGCATTGCAAATTACCTTCCGCGCGAAAGTTTCCAGCATTCGAGGAAGCCACTGGCGAAATCCTCTGGTCGCGCGGCGATCCACTGGTCCAGCTCGTCCGGCTTCATCCACATCGAGGCCTCGACCTCGGCGCAGGGGAATCGCGGCGAGCCATCCCAGCGGCAAAGGTAGAGCCGCACGTGTTCCCAACCGGTTGCGTCACACGGGCCGATCTTGCCGACTTCCTGGATCGGCACGCCGGTGATGCCCATTTCCTCCTCCAGTTCGCGGATCGCGGCGGTCTCGTAGTCCTCGCCGGAGTCCAGATGGCCCGAGACGCTGGAGTCCCATACGCCCGGGTGCGCGTCCTTGAAACGCGAGCGCTTTTGCAAAAGTAGCTCGCCGTGGCGATTCACGGCGAAGACGTGGACGGCGCGATGGAGCAGGCCTTTTTCATGCACCTCCCGCCGGGTCGCCTGGCCGGTGACCTGATCCGCCTCGTCCACCACGTCGAAGATTTCCTCCCCCCGCTGCGGCACGTCGCGCAGCGGATGATCATCATACACGCGCGCCAGCTCGATCCACTGGACCAGCGACAGCTCCTCGGCACGAGCGGTCGGCAGCACCCCGAGGCTGGCATGCACTTCCTCCCACGGCGGATTCTCCGGCATCTGCCGTCCCATCTGCTTGCGGCGCTGGGCAAATCCGCGGCGGATCATCTCGTCAAAGCGCCGCGCATCGTAGGCCGGGAATTCCTTCCCGCGCGGCAGCATCAGCGCCACCGAGGAGTCGATCTGCGGCCGGGGATGAAAGGCTTCCGGCGGCACCGTGCGGAGCGGCTTCACCTGCCACTCGCTCTGCACGCGCAGGGTCAGCACGCCATACTCCTTCGTGCGCGGACCCGCGGCGAGACGCTCGATGACTTCCTTCTGGAGCATCACCACCGCGCGCTCGAAGGGATTTGGCCGGGACAGGAAATTCCGCAGGATCGCCCCGCCGGAGGAGTACGGCAGATTCCCCAGGAACTTCAGCGGCCGGTGCTTCCAGAGCGAGCGGATGTCGAATTTCGCACCGTCGGCATGATGCACCTCCACGCTGGGCTCATTAGCAAAGCGCGCCTTGAGATAGGCGGCCAGCCGCGAGTCGAACTCCACCAGCACGATGCGCCGGACGCGTCCGACGAGGTGCTCCGTGAGCGCGCCGGTCCCCGGACCCACCTCCACGATGGCGTCGTCCGGCCCGGCATCGAGCTGCTCGGTGATCCAGCGAGCCATGTTCGGATCGCAGAGGAAATTCTGGCCAAGCTGGCGGCTGGGCATCACCCCGGCGGTCTCCAGGGCATCGCGGATCTCACTTCCCGTCACGCCGCGAGCGATGGCGACTTGCCCGCCCCGCGACAAGAGCGCTTTTCCATCCGACGCGGATATTCGCGCGGGAAAATTTTCCGGGAAACCTTTGAACGAATCCCTCCCCCGCAGGTCAGAGCCCATTGAAAACCGCGCGCGAGTGCAGTTTTCATGTAAGGGTGAACAGCAGTTGTCAGCTTCTGGCAGGCTTGCCTGCCGGGGTTGACGAACTTGGCCGCCGGGGAGTGGGTGCTCCCCGGCGGCTCTTTTTTGCCCCGAAGCATTGATTTCGAGGCCGCGAATAAGGGTTGAAGCCGTCCCTGCGGCTCCCTTTACTTCCGCGCCCGCAAGGGCCACCCAAGCAGCGTCCAGCTCATGATCGAACACCTCCGCAAATACACCGGCCTGATCATCTTCGTGATCGCCTTGCTCTTCATCGGCTTGGCCTTCGTCGGCGACAATGTCACCAAGGGTCACCGCTCGGGAAATGATCCCCTGGTGCTCTCCGTGGATGGAGACCAATACACCGCGTCCGAAGTGCAGAAGCTCGGCAGCATGCCGATGGCCATGGTCTCCGGCTTCCACATGTTCGATTTCTACGAATTCGCCAGCATCCTCGGCGGCGTGGGCGGTGCCCCGGAGGCCCTGCATCGCGCATTCGTGAACCGCCTGAATATCCGCCAGGCCGCGGAGGACTACGGCGTGCATCCGTCGAAGGAGGAAATCTTCGCGGAGATCAAGAAGATGACCGCCTTCCAAGGCTCGGACGGCGCCTTCAGCCAAGCGAACTACAATGACTTCATGACCAAGTCGATCAGTCGCGCAGGCCTCGTGGAGAGCGACTTCCTGGACCTGGTCAGCGACAAGATCGCCACCCGCAAGCTGACCGAGATCATCGGCGGCGGCCTCGCCGTGGACCGCAACTTCGCCGCCAACATGGTGGCCCGCAACGACCAGCAGGTGACCCTCCAGCTCACCCGCCTGCCCCTCTCGAAATTCCAGGACGAGCTGAAGCCGACCGACGAGGAGCTGACGGCACACTGGGATACCACCAAGGAGCGCTACCAGACCGACCGGAAGATCAAGGTCTCCTACATCATCGCCAAGCCGACCTACCCGGAACTGCCGAAGGAAGAGGTGAAGCTGCCCGACGCCGTGACCGAGGAGCAGAAGAAGGAAGCGGAAGCGAAAGCCACCGAGAAGAAGGCCGCCGACGAGGCCAAGCTGGCCGAGGACAAGCGCCGCATCGACGGCGAGATGGCCGACACCGTGGACACCTTCCTCCACAATATCAACGAGACCGAAGGCAAGGACTTCGCCAAGCTCGCCGAAGAGAATGGCTGGACGGTGGTGACCACCGATCTCTTCGCCCGCACTTCCCTGCCGACCGAGCTCTCGATCAATACCCGCTCGACCTCGAATCCCCGCCCGATCGGTGACTTCCTGTTCCAGATCTCGCCGGGCACCGATGCCATGTCGCGCTTCAGCGACGCCCTGCCGATCGCGGACGGTGCCTACCTCGTCGCTCACCTCGACGAAGCCGAGGAAGCCCGCACGAAGACCTTTGACGAAGCGAAGGAGCAGGTCCTGGTGGACTACATCGCGGAGAAGGCAGGCGAAGCCCTGAAGAAGGACGCCGATGAAAAAGCCGCGAAGATCCGCGAGGCGCTCACCGCCGGGAAGACTTTCGCCGACGCCGCCAAGGAACTCGGCCTCGAGGTGAAGTCCCTGCCTGCTTTCAAGTCCGCCGACAAGGTGCCTGACGAAGCCGACAGCTCGGCCCTCTTCGAAGCCGCCGCCACGGTGGATCCCGGCACGCTGGCAGATCCCCTGATGCGCCCGGACGGTGCCACCTTCATCTTCGTCGAGAAGCGCGAACTGGTGAACGACCCCGGCCGCGACGAGCGGGTGAACCAGTCCCTTACCGGCCTGGCTTCCACCCAGCAGCGCATTGCCTTCTCCGCCTGGCTGGAGGAGAAGCTGGCCGCGGCCCAGATCGTTGACCTCACCAAGAAGCCCTGACCGGCTCCGCCACGGAGCCTGCTGCAGCCCCATGCCCGACTCCGAACGCGACTTGTTGTTTGATGACGCCAACGGCGCCCTTGCCGTTGGCGAGCTTGATGAAGCGGCGGCCCTTTATCGCCGCTGCGTGGCCCTTGATCCCGGCTTCTTCGATGGCTGGCATGCGCTCGGCATGTGCCTCCTGAAGCTCGGTGAGGTAAAGGAAGCCATCGGCTGCGGCCTGCAGGCCACCACCCTGCGGCCAAATGACCTGCTCGCCTGGACCGCGCTGTCCCAGATGTATGTGCGGGACGGCCAGATTGCCGAGGCCGAGTTCGCCAAAGGCAACGCCCGCATCTTGTCCTTGGGTGGCAAGGTGTTACGGACCGAAGGCTGACTTCTCTCAGCCCGAGTGGCTGATTTTTCCTGACATGATACACATGATCGCGTACAGGAACCAGATAAGTGATTCAACCCACTGAAAATAATCGAATTATGGGAAATTCGGATTTTTGACGTCCGATTTTTCCCTTGTTGTCGGGGGTGAATCGAGGGACTAGTCGCCCCGTTCACTCCCCACACAGAACATGACACTCCCCATCCGCCCTGTGCTTGCAGGGCTCTCGGCCTTCTTCGGCCTATCCGCCATGGCGCAAGCCGTGACCCTATATTCTGCTGATTTCACATCGAACCCCACGGTGTTATCTCAGGAGTATAATTCCTATGGTGATAACGTGAATTTCGGCCAATGGGTCAGTTCCGGCTGGAACAATGCCACCTTGGTCGACGGCTATCTGCGCACCTACAGCGATACGGAAGGATTCCGCGGAGCCTCCGTGCTTCTGGACTCGTCCGTCCTCTCCACCGGATCAGGCACTTACACGCTCTCCTTCGACCTCGTCGGCGTGGCCAGCAGTGGAAATCTCCCGGCCAACCACGGCGACTCCGCCGCGGTAAGCATCTGGTCCGGCACCGGATACAATACCGGCAATACATGGCCGAATCAGCTCATCGTGAGCACCGGCACCGCGGAACTTCAGGGAAATGGCGCGACCACCGTGACAAAGGTCGCGGAGCAGAAATATACCACTGCCGGAAGCTACAATATCAATTTCGATTATTCCGGCTCCGGAGCCATCGCTATCTTTATCGGCGCATACAATACCGGCGGATGGCCGCACACGTATGCGAGCTACGACAATGTGAGCGTCAGCAACAACATTCCAGTCGCCAGCCGCCCGGCAGGCACCCCGGCGATGAGCGCTACCCCGGAAGTCTCCGTGGCGAGCGTCCTCCCGGTGCTGCTTCTTTCCGGCAGCCTGCTCCACCGCCGCCGCCGCGCCTGATTCCCGGCCCGGCAGACAGGGAAGTTTTATCTCCGGGCGGTGGAAGGGCTTGCCTCGCGGCATTCCCCGGCGTCCCATCGGGTCTCCGCATGTTCTACATCACCACCGCCATCGACTATACCAATGGTGCCCCGCACATCGGCCACGCCTATGAGAAGGTGCTGGCCGACGTGATCGCCCGCTACCGGAGAATGCGCGGCGACGAGGTGTACTTCCTCACGGGAGTGGACCAGCACGGGCAAAAGGTCCAGCAGACGGCGGAGAAGGAAGGCATCAACCCCGCCACATTTGTCGCGAAGAAGACCAAGCTCTTCCTCAACCTCTGGAAGAAGCTCGGCTTGGACTATGACGGTTGGGCGGCAACCACGGATGATCGCCACAAGGCGTGCGTCCAGGCGATCCTCACCGAACTGAACGAACGCGGCGAGCTCTACAAGAAGCCTACGAAGGGCTTCTACTCGCTCCGTCAGGAGCAGTTCCTGACGGACCGCGACCGGAACGAGGTCGGCGAATTCGGCCCCGAATGGGGCGAAGTCGAAGAGCGGGATGAAGAGAACTGGTACTTCCGTCTGAGCGCTCACACCGAGTGGCTGAAGAACTTCGTGGCGAACAACCCCGATTTCGTCACCCCCGCCTTCCGCCGCAACGAACTGCTCGGCGCTCTGGCAAATGCCGAAGAACTCGACCTCTGCATTTCCCGCCCGAAGGAGCGCTTGCGCTGGGGCATCGAGTTCCCCTTCGACCCCGATTTCGTCACCTACGTCTGGTTCGACGCGCTGATCAACTACATCTCCTTCGCCGGCTACAAGGCGAAGGAAGACGCCGCGCTGCCGGACTTCGGCAAGCTCTGGCCCTGCGCCGCCCACGTCATCGGCAAGGACATCCTCGTCCCCGCCCACGGCATCTACTGGCCCTGCATGCTGCATGCGATGGGCTTCTCCGACGAGGAGATGCCGAAGATCCTCGTCCACGGCTGGTGGAACATCCGCGGCGAGAAGATGTCGAAGTCGCTCGGCAATGTCGTCGATCCCGACGAGCTGGCCGACAAGTTCGGCGTGGACGCGCTGCGCTACTACCTGGTGCGCGACGTGACCACCGGCAAGGACGCGGACTTCGATCTCGAGCGCCTGGTGATGCTCTACAACCAGGAGCTGGCCAACGAACTCGGCAACCTCTGCAACCGCGCGCTCAACATGACAGGCCGCTTTTGCAATGGCATCGTCACCACCGGTGGCGAGATGAGCGATGACGACCTCGACGTGCGCGCCTCGCTGGAGACCGTGCTGGGCGACTATCGCGCGGCCATGGATGGCTACGACATCGCCGAAGGCCTCAAGGCGATCAACCGCCACGTCACCGTCTGCAATGCCTACGCCGAGCGCAGCAAGCCGTGGGAACTGGCGAAGGACCCGGCGAAGAAATCGCAGCTCGAAACCGTACTCGCGAACCTCGTCGAGAGCCTCGCCCACTGTGCCGTGCTGATCGCCCCGGTGCTGCCGGATCCCGCCGCACGCATCGCCGCGCAACTCCGCATGGACGACCTGCTGAAGCTGAAGCTGGACGACCTGAAGTGGGGCCTGGTGCCGAACAGCCACGAGACCGGCAAGCCCAAGCCCGTCTTCCCGAAGATCGTCATCGAGGAAGCCGAGTAAGCGCGTCCGGAGTGGCTACAGATGTGGAAATGGCGTCGCAGTCTTCATAGCCTGCCTTGCTAGGCTCGCATCCGCCGATGACCCGATATCTCCTGCCGCTGCTTTTCGCCACCGCTGCCCACGCCCAGACCGCGGAGCCGGCGTCGCCACCGCGCGATCCGGCCTACAAGCTGGTGTGGTCGGATGAATTCGACGGCGACGGCGCGGTGGACGAGAGCAAGTGGCGCTTCGAGGAGGGCTTCCAGCGGAACCACGAACTCCAGTGGTACCAGAAGGACAATGCCGTGCGGAAGAACGGCGTGCTGGTCATCGAAGCCCGCCGCGAGAAGGTGCCCAACCCGAAATTCCGCGAGGGGGCCCGTGACTGGCGCGACCAGCGGAAGGAGGCGGAATACACCTCGGCCTCGCTGACCACGGCCGGGAAGCAGGATTGGAAATTCGGCCGCTTCGAGATCCGCGCGCGCTTCACGGCACGACAAGGATTGTGGCCGGCCATCTGGACCACGGGCCGCGGACGCTGGCCGCATGGCGGAGAGATCGACATTCTCGAGTACTACGGGGGCCGTATCTACGCGAATTTCTGCTGGGCCGGAAAGGGCGGCCGCGACCTGTGGAATACCGGGTCGCATTCCTTCGGCCGCTTCGACAGGCCCGGCTGGCAGGATGAATTCCACACCTGGGTGCTGGAGTGGGACGCGGAGAAGATGACCATCTGGCTCGACGGCGAACTACTAAACACGCAGTACATGGCGCACGTGAAGAACCAGGACGGCCCGCCGGTGAATCCCTTCCTCGCCCCGCAGGCGATGCGGCTGAACTTCGCGATCGGCGGCATGAATGGCGGCGACCCCTCCGGCACGAGCTTCCCGCAGCGCTACGAGGTGGACTACGTGAGGATCTATCAGAAACCGGAATGACCATGGAGGAAGACGGCCCGCACCCCGCACTCGGCATCGACCACGGCGACGCCCGCATCGGCATCGCCGCCACCGATCCGCTCGGCATCCTGGCCCACCCGGTGGAGACCATCGACGTGCGCACCACGGACGCGCTGGAGCGCATCGCGGTGCTGGCGGGGCAGCGAGGCATCCGCACGCTGGTGCTGGGCCTGCCCATCCGGAGCGATGGCACCGAGGGCACCGCCGCGGAGAAGGTCCGCGCCTTCGGCGGAAAGCTCGCCGCCCGTATCCCGGAGCTGCCGCTGATCTTCGTGGATGAAGCCTACACCACCCTCGCCGCCTCGGCGAAGCTGCGCGAGGCCGGCCGCAAGGCGAAGCAGCAGAAAGGCATCATCGACCAGGCCGCCGCCGTCGAGATCCTGGAAGCGTGGATGAACGGCATCTAACAGCGCCGTCGCGGGTATTCCGCCCGGTGCGGAAGCTGAAGGTTTCTCAGGAGGGTTCGCCGTCGTGTTGATGCATTCGCCAAATTATGACGAATGCGTCATAAACGCCATTTCCGGGCGACCTTGAGCCCATGGCGGGTTTGCCAGCGCCTGCTGGAGATTAGGCCGAAAGGGTCGGTTTTATGCCGATTCGCCAGTCCCAAAAACGATTCATGAGGCCGTGGTATCGGGGGTGCTCGCTTGTATGCAAGTGCTCCCTCCGGTGCAGGCACCCGTCTCCGGCGGCGAGCATGGCCTACCCCTGCCGACCTCATGAACCCGATCCGTTTCCACTCAGAAGAATCCCCACGGCGCGCCTTTGCCCTGCCGTCCGGCCCACGCGCCGCACTCATCCTCGCGGCACTCGCCCACCCCGTCCTCGCGGCCGACGTCAATCTCACGGCGTCCAATGGCATCGACACCACCTCGTTCAACACGAACCTCTCGTGGTCCAATACGGCAATCCCGGCGACGGGCCATGCCTACTACGTCGCTAACAACTATAACCTTCGTACTCCGGCCAACGGTGCGACCGACCTCACCTTCGCCGGTGACTCGCTGACCATCACCGGGGCCAGCCTCGTCTACAAGGGCGGCACGAACGTCAACACGATCACGATCAACAATCTCACGTTGAACGGATCGCTGGTGAACAACGCGAGCAACAGCTCCACCGCCTTCAATCTCGCGGGCAGCATCACCATCGCGGGCACGGGAACGACCACCATCTTCTCGAACAACGGCACCATCACCATCACCGCTCCCATCGCGGGGAACAGCGGCACGCTGCTGCTGCAGACGAACAACACGCTCGGCCGCCAGATCGTGCTCACCGGGGTGAACACCTACACCGGGAACATCAACGTCACCGGGGCGAGCGGCGCGGTGCTCACCAGCACCGGCGCGCTCGCCTTCAAGGTCGGCGCGACCGGCGTGAACAATACCATCACCGGCGCGGTGCCGTTCAACTTCGACGGAGCCTTCAACATCGACCTCACCACCGCGGGTGACACCGTCGGCGACCATTGGACGCTGGTGGACGGCGCGACACTCGGCGATACCTACGGCGCGAATTTCCACGTCACCGGCTTCACGGAGAACGAGAACTTCTGGACCTCGGCGGATGGTCGCTACCAGTTCAATGAAGCGACCGGCGTGCTCACGCGCATCTCCTCGGACACCGATGGCGATGGCCTGCCGGATGCGTGGGAGATGACCCATTTCCAGAGTCTCGCACTCGGTGCCACGGACGATCCGGACGGCGACCGAGCCAACAATCTGCTGGAATACCAGAGCGGCACGAACCCGATGCTCGCAAGCTCCTATCCCGACGCGGACGGCGACGGTCTCAATGACGGCTGGGAGCTCTACTACTTCAACAACCTCGCCCAGACCGCGGACGGCGATGCCGACGGCGACCACAATACGAACCTCGCCGAGCAGACCGCAGACACCGAGCCTAACAACGCCTTCTCCTTCCCCGACACCGATGGCGACGGGCTGAACGATGGATGGGAGGTCTTCCACTTCGGCAGCCTCGCCGCGGGCATCCCCAGCGCGGATCCGGATGGTGACCTCTTCGACAACGAAGAAGAGATGTGGTCGGGCACAAACCCGATGGACCAGATTTCCTCACCGGACACCGACAACGATTTCCTCGGCGACGGACTGCCCGATGGCTGGGAGGTGAAGTACTTCCGCGTGGGCAATGAGACGCTCGCCGAAGCCATCGCGCGCCAGGATGCGAATGGCGACCCGGATGGCGATGGCGTGAACAACCGCCTGGAATTCCGCGCGGGCACCGACCCGACCAGCGCCGCTTCCGCAGAGACCACGCTCGGCTACTGGCGCTTCGAGGAAATGACCGCAGGCGAAGTGCCGGCCGGTGGCAACAACCAGTATCTCTATCCGACCTCCATCCAGGACTCGTCCGTCTATGGGAACCACATGATGGCGTGGGCCGACTACAGCCGGCCGAACTACACCGCGGTCGTCCCCGCAGCCACCGTCCCGGGCACGGGCGCGAGCAACACCGCCTCGCTCTTTTTCCAGCGGAACAACAACGGCGTCTATTACATCGAGGCTATCTTCTCCACGCCGACCGCAAATCTCGGTGGCGGCGTGGCCACGCTGAGGAACTACCCCTTCACTGGCTTCACGGTGGAGGCGAGCTTCAATACGAACCTCACCGGCCAGTGGCAGGTGCCGGTGTGCAAGCTGGGCAACCCGGTGGGTGGACAACCGCCGTTCTCCATCAAGATCGACACGACGAACAAGCTGCGCGCCGGTCTGGTGGATGGCTCCGGAGTGGCGCGTGAGATCATCGGCACCTCGACCATCGCCGCGAATTCATGGTACTCCACCGCCGTCACCGCGACCGCAACGGAGCTGAAGCTGTGGCTGAAGAAGCCGGGCGATGCCGCCTACGTGCTGGAGGGCACGGTGGCCATCTCGGGAGCCTGGCACGTGCCTGCGACCGGCCCGCTCGACAGCGCCTGGAACATCGGCCAAGGCATGTGGAATGGCGGCGCCACCGACCCCTTCCAAGGCAATATCGATGAGGTCCGCATCAGTGCGGCGGCGCTGCCGGAGACCGAGTTCCTCTTCCATGAAGATGGCTCGCCCTTCCAACTCTGGGCCGCGGCGAACATCCCCGATGCAGGCATGCGCGGTGAAACCGCCGACCCCGATGGCGACGGCACCTCGAACCTCGCGGAGTATCGCCTGGGCCTGAATCCGATGAGCGGCTCGTCGTTCTTCGCCGGTCATCTCAGCGGCAGCACGATCACCTGGCCCGCTGCGAATGGCCTGCAATTCACGATCCAGCGGAGCACCACGCTGGGCGCATGGGACACCATCACGACGGTGACCGCCATCGGAGCGACCGGCACGTGGACCGATCCCGCGCCACCAGCCGGCAGGGCATTCTACCGCATCCTTTTCACCGAATAAAACCCCACGTTGCTGGTGAATCTGGCGGGCATCCGGGAGACCGGGTGCCCGCTTTCCTCTCCGGAACTACTAGATCACTCGTACTGCATCCCGTCGATCATGTCGCGGGTCGGATAGCCGGTCAGGTGGTGGGCCGCGAGCATGGCGGAGGTGACGGCGGACTCCACGCAGCCGATGTCGATGGAGTTCCGGCACCAGTCGCCGGAGAAGACGAGGTTGTTGAAGCCGCTTTCCCACGGCCACAGGCGGTTCGGCGCGGCGGTGTTCGTCGAGAGCACGTAGCGCTCGCCGGGGTCGATGTTCATGCGGAAGTACTGCCAGTCCAGCCGCTGCTCGACGGTCGCATGCGGGTCCGGGTGGTAGAGCGTCGAGGGATCGAGGCAGGTGGTGCCGGGGCTGCACACGCCGGGCCACAGCGACGCGCGCTCCTGCAGCCATGCGAGGGCGATCGACTTCGCGCGCGCCTTTTCCCGCGCGGGGTAGCCCGGGTCGGTGCCGGGCGGGGGCTCGTTCTCGTCGTCGGAGATCGGCCCGCAGAGATAGAGCAGGTGGCTGGCACCCGGGGTCGCCTCGGTCTGGAGGATATTCGTGGCCTCGATGATGATGTTGAAGGGATCCGGCCCAGAGCCTGCCATCGCCAGCTCGCAGAAGTAGTCGTGCGTGTCCCAGCCGAGGTCATCCTTGTCGGAAAACCAGAACTGGCAGGCGATGGTGCGGATCGTCTCGCTGGTCTGCACCATCGTCCGGAAGCGCGTGTCCTTTGCCAGCAGGCCCTTCGCCACGTGCGGATGCGCGGCAGGCGGGATCGCCAGGACCACGTGGTCGAAGCGCTCCTGCCCATCGCCGAAAGGCTCCTTGCGATCGAAGAGCTCGACCGTCCCGCTCGTGTGGGAGCTCCAGTGCGATTCCAGCCCCGGGTCTTCCGGCGGCGGCAATGACGTCGGGTCAAGCTGGTCCACCATCGGATGCTCCGGCCACACCGGCCAGAAGACCGGCGGCGCATCCGCGTGCGGCACGGCGACTTCCTTGATCGGCTGGTACTCGTCCTTCCCCGGCGCGAGGCGCACCTGACGGTTGATGCGGATGCGGCCGACCCGGTTGCCCGTGGCATTCGGCTCGATGGATTCCACACGGTGGAAGAACTCGAAGCGCACGCCGCGCTCCTTCAGCACGCGATACATCGGGACGAAGACGCACTCGCCCATGCCGAGATTCATGCGGTGGACGTAGGCGCCCTTGTAGCCGAAGAAGATGCGGAAGAAGCCGCGCAGGGCGGCACCGGCGGCGAAGTTCGCGTTGTTCGGATCATGCGCCTTTCCCCCGGAAAAGGCGAAAGGCGTATCGTAGTAGCCACGCAGGAAAGGCGACTCCTTCACCGTGGTGAAGCCGGCACCGTGTAGCTTCAGCCACGCGAGGAATTCATGCCGGTCGAGCTGGCGAAAGGTCTCGTCCCGGATCAGCAGGTCCACCAGCGCGCCGCGCAGGCAGGTGCGGTAGAGATCCGCCAGACAGATCTCGCGCAGCTCCGCGCTGTTCTTCGCACGCTTCTTCATCCGTCGCAGCTTCCAGCCGAGATAGTCCAGCAGCAGCCTGAACAACCTGCCGATGACCGGCTCGCCGTACCAATGCTTCTCGCTGCCCGCGAGATCGATGAGGCGGCGCGAGAGATAGCTCGCCCAGCCGCTGGGATCGCCGGGCTCGATGCCGGTGGGGCAGCTCATGGCTTCCTGCCACTTCACGCTGCGCCCGAGGATCTTCTCCATCCTCCCGAGGAACCACGTCACGATAGGGCCGAAGGCACCGACCTTGTTCAGGTTCAGCGCCAGATGATCGGCCATGCGCCACAGGTTCTCGCGGATGTCCGGGCAGGGAGTGCCATCGCCCGGCTCGCCCGCATAGCGAGGCAGGGACATCTTCCACGGCTCCCATTTCTCCGCCTTCTCATCGTGATGGTAGAAGACACCTTCGCGCGCTTCCATGAAGAGATCCTTCAGCGTCTTGAAGGGCCCGACCGTGTGGCCGAGCTGCTGGTGGACCTCCATCGCCCCGCGCATCGTCTTGAAGGCATTCTCATAAAAGCCGAACCACACGTGCGGCCCGTGCTCCTCGCTGCGGTGCTGGTCGCTCTCGCCGCGGCTGCTCGCCCCTTTCCCGCCCAATCTCCATCCCGTCTGGTAAAGTGTGACCCGGTATTTCGCACGCAACTCGGGCGTGGCGGTCAGCCAGTAGGCGGCGGCGCATCCGCCGACACCACCGCCGAGGATGACTATGTGCTCACGGGAATCGATCATGGCGGGAGGAGAGTTGCTGGAAGAATGCGACCTCCGCGCTCGCGCCGCATTTTTCCAGCAGGGTCAGACCATCTTGAAGTCGCGCGGATGCAGGGGATTTCAGCGCCTGGTAGCAGAGGGCACGTGCCTCGAAGAGATCCGCCCCCAGACGCCGGGCCGCGATTGCCGCGGCGGGAAAGTCCTTGCCCACACCGGTGCCATGCAGGCCGCGCGCGCAGTGCAGGATGGCGGCGCCGAGCGAGAAGCTCTTCGCGAACGCCGTCGCCCGTTTCATGAAGCGATCCACCAGCCCGCCGAACATCGGATCCGCCTCCAGCTCCGGCGGCCCCCACGAGCGCATCTCGCCGAGCAGCACCGCCGCATCCGCCAGCAGGAACTGCGTCGAGGAGACCGGCGGGTGCTGGCCGGCCAGCTCCTCCGCATCGCGCAGGCAATCCATCGCCTGCCATGGATTCCCGGAGCGCCACGCGCACATCGCGCGCATCACGTGGATCGACGATTGCGTGATGGCATCGCCGCCGTGCACCGGCACCTTCCGGCAATGCGCCTCCGCTTCCTTCGTGCCGAGGCAGGCGAGCGAATGGAGGCTGCCCATCATTGCCGCCCACGTCCGCGACTGGCGGTCGGTGCGCTTGTAGGCGGACTCCTGAAGGACCTGCGCCCACTCCGAGGCACGCCCGAGATCCCCGCGGAAATAGTCGACGAAGAAGGCATGCGTGGCCGCCTCCTCGACGCGGCGGCCGTGCCCGTGGGAACGCCAGTAGGCGACATTCCCCGCGGCACGCTCGGCAGCCTCCGGCCAGCGAGTCTTGTCGAGATCGACGAGGCAGCCGACGTGCTCGATGTAAGTCTGCTCGGTGCGATCCCCGACGCGCGCGATCATCCGGCGCGCGATGTTCCGGTAGCGGTCGGCCAACCAGCGCGGACGCCTGCCGGACAGCGGGCAAGCGATCGCCGCGCACAGCGACGCCAGCATCGCGCTCTCGCCATTCTTCGACGCGAGGTCCAGCGCGGTGACGCAGCAGTCGGCGGAGCGCTTCTGGTCATTTTGGAAATAGGCGATCTCCGCGAGCATCAGCGCCGTGCGCGCCGCGCCCTCCCGCACCGGCGAGACATTCGCATCCGCCCATGGCTTGCCGGTGGCGAAGAGCCACAGGTGCCGCAGCAGCATGCTCGCCTTGATCGGGAAGACCCCTGCCTGCGGGCTCACGCGATAGAGCACCATCGCCCTTTCCAGCAGGCCCACCGCATCCTCCACCATGCCCCAGTGGAATGCGGCCTCGCCCTCGATCTGATAGAGCCGTGCGCGCAGGGCGATCGCCACCGGGTCGCCGGTGTGCTCGTTCGCCCGATCCAGATCGAGCGCCGCCCGCGCCGCCTCGCGCGCCTCACGCAGCGCGAAGCGACCCAGCGCCGCACGCGCCGCACGGTCGAAGAGCTCCACCGCCACCTCATCGCGCCCGGACTCGCGCGCATGGAAAGCTGCCTCTGCAGGAGACAGGTCGCGAATGGGTCGCGCCGTCATCCACTCCAGCGCGGCACCGTGCCCCGCGGCGCGATCCCGGTCCGCCATCAGCGACAGCGCCGCCTCGCGCAGCAGGTCATGATAGAATGAAAAGCGCCCCGGTGCGCCCGGCGTCGCCACGATGAACTCACCGAGCAATGGCGACTCCCAGCAGGTCTCGAATTCAATCCCGGGCACACATGCCTTCGCGGTCGTCTCCGCCTGTTCCTTCGTGAAAGGTTCGCGCCAGATCGCGCAGGCACCGAGCAGCGAGCGGAGCCGCGGCGAGAGATCGCGGAAGCGCCCGATCAGCGGCGTCTCGTGCAGTGGATCGGCAGTCGCGCCCGCAGGCGCGAGGTCCAGCGTGCCACCCATCGCGATGAGCCGGCGGCGCTGGCTCAGCATCGAGTAAACTTCGCGCGAGACCAGCGGCAGCCCGCCGGAAATGCGGAGGATCTCGTTGTTCAGCGCATCGGTGATCTCCGCGTTTCCGGAAAGCTCGCCGAGCAGCTTGCGGTGCTCTTCTCCCGACATCGGGCCGAGCACGATGTCATCCGGCGCCGGCTGGCCCCGCCTGCCCAGCACGAGCAGCAGCGGCGTGCCGGAATGCCTCAGTGCCTCGGTCACGCCATGGCTGCCCTCGTCCATCCACTGGATGTCATCGATGATCGCGGCGCAGTCCCGCCCGGCCAGCAGCCGCGCGAGCACACCGGCGATGAATTCGGGAAGGATGTCCTTGTACTGGAGCGGCGAGAGCCCGATGTCATCCGTATCGGCATGCACCGGCCCGGAAAGGAAGCGCACGAGATTCTTCACCAGCGTCTCGTCCAGCGTCAGCGCGGCACCTGCGGCGGCGATGGTCTCCGCCAGGCGGTCGCCTCCGAATTTCCCCAGCAGCGAACGCCACGCGGCGAAGGTGCCGGGCACGTCCGTGGGGAGACATGATACCCGCGCGACTTCCTTCCCCCGGGAGACCAGCCAGGTGGCCAGCGCGCCGATCAGGTGGGACTTGCCCGCACCAGCAGGACCGGAGATCGAAACGCTGAGAAATTCATCTCCCTGCTCCTCGATTCTCTGCTGGAGCTTTTCCCACAGCAGAGCCCGCGCAGGCACCTCGATCTCCAGCGGCACGGCTTTCCGCACCTCCAGGCGGTGCGCGCAAAAGGGCTCGGACAGGATGCCCGGCAGGAAGCCGATGCGCTCGGCGCGATACGGTGGCGGCAACTGCGCCGCGGACCGCTCGTCCATGATAAGGCCGTCCAGACCCATCGCCGCGAGGCCCGCCAGCAATTGCGACACCGGCTCGCCATTCGCGGCACGACCGGAGCGCAGGGCCAGAAGGGCGGCGGCGTCCTTTTCCAAAAGGCCGGTCGCCTCCGCGAGCAGCACCTTCAGGAGATCTGCCGCATCTCCCGCTTCGCCGCGGAGCCTGCTGCATGCCTCGTCGGACTCGTGCCGCCAGATTTCCCAGGCGGACGCGGGATCGTGAATGCGGTCTTCGCCGGACATCTTCGCTTTAACTGCTCCAGAGGGTTTTGCCGACCGACATGTCGATCTGGAATGACGACCGCAGCGGCGCGCCGATGGGGCCGCTGTCCACGCCGAGGCGCTTCAGCAAGCGGCTGCTGCGCCACTCCGGCACCTCCAGCTCCCAGTCGCCGGTCTCGCGCGTGAGGCTCTCGAGATGGGAGAATTCCAGCAGGCACTCCGCCACCGAGCGATGGCAGGCGTAGGCGGGATTCGCCACGTCGCGGAATTGCTTCAGGAAAACGAACTTCTGCCCGATATCGAGTCCCTCGAAAGCCTCGACCACCCATTCCAGGCCGAGATTGAGCATCTTGCGGGCGGGATTGAAATTGAGCAGGTGGCCGAGGACGCCGCGGTCCATGCCGGTCAGCAGCTCCTCCTTCACCATTTCCACCAGCCCCTTGTTGAAGGAGTCCGGCGAGGAAGGAGGGCCGTCCTCCTTGTCCCTCCGCAGCGCGAGCAGCAGGCCATCCCGGTCCGTGGCGGGCTCGCCCTCGGCGCGGCAGACCTCGGTGCGCGCTACCCCGCCGTGGGCGTTCAGTTCGACCTGTCCCAGGATCTTCGGAAAGCCGAAGACCTCGCGCCCGCTGATGAGCGCCGGGCCGGAATCCAGGCAGAGCACGATGGGGTAGAACTTCAGCGACGGCACCGAGATGAAGCCTTCATTGTCCCACTCCAGCACCGGCAGCGTGACCACCATCTCTGTCTCGGAGACCGAGCCCCACGAGTTGAAGGGCGGTTTGGTCGAGCGCATCGCCTTCATGTGCATGAAGATGATGAAGGCGATGGGCAGCGCGGTGAACTTCGGCTTCGCCTCTTCCTTCCCGGGCCGCCAGTTCAGCGTCTGGTCCAGCCAGTCCTGCGCGACTCCGGTGTCGATCCTGCGGACCGCGGACAATGCCTCAACTCCGGTGATCCGGTAGGGCGGGCTGAAATTCAGATCGGTATCTCGCTCTGTATAGGGAATCATCGGGAGGCCGGCCGGGGAGGACCGGAAATCACAACTAACAAAAACTCCCCACCCCGACCATCGGAGAAACTCCCAAATTTTTCCCGGGGTATCAGGACGCGCCCTGACCCTGCGTCGAGCGCCACCAATCGCGCGCCTGCAGCAGCAGCTCCGTCTTGTTCGAGCAGCCCACCTTCACCTTCATGTGCTCGATGTGGCTGTCCACGGTCTTCGTGCTGATCTTCAGCCGCAGGGCGATCTCCTTCGTCGAGTGCCCCTCGGCCAGCAGGCGGAAGACCTGGTACTCGCGGTCGCTGAAAGTCTCGATGCCCGAGTTCGCGGGCTTGGCCACGTTCCGCAGCAATTCCTCGGCGAGGGCGGGCGAGGCATACATGCCGCCGGACTCGATCTTCCGGATCGCGTCCACCACGGCGGAGACCTTGTCGCCCTTCATGAGGTAGCCGTTCGCCCCGGCCTTCAGCGCACGGGCCCCGTACTGGAGCTCGTTCTGCATGCTGAAGACGAGCACCGCGCAGGTCGGCGCGGCCTCCTTGATCCGGCGGACCAGGTCGAGCCCGTCGCCATCCGGCAGGGAAATGTCCACCACCGCGATGGCAGGCTTGCACCGCCCGGCCATCTCCAGCGCGGCCGCCGCCGTGTGAACCGTGTGCGGCTCGTAGTTCGTAAGCATGGTCTCGACCAAGGACTTCACCGCGAGGGTGATGATCGGATGGTCATCCACGATGAGCAGATCTCGCTTTGGCTCCAGGGAGGACATGGCAAAAAGGAGGTGTCGGAAAGATCCCTACCAAAGCAACCCGCCGCCGGGACAGGGAAAACCGCGCCGCCCGCGTGCCGGTCTTTCCGCTTCACGCGCCGGGCGTTCCGTGGTTTCTCCTCCCCGCCCGCCATGTCCGACAAGCTCGCCGAGATCATCGCCACCAAGCACCAGGAAGTCGAAGCGCTCCTTTCCCGCGCCGGCCACCTGCGCGCCGCCGCCTTGCAGCGCAATGAGTTCCGCGGCTTCCGCTCCGCACTCGACCTCGGCCCGGACCGCGTCGGCGTCATCGCCGAGGTGAAGAAGGCCTCGCCATCCGTCGGCCTCATCGACCCGAATTTCGACCCCATCCGCCAGGCGAAGCGCTACCTCGACGGCGGTGCCTCCTGCCTCTCCATCCTCACGGACGAGAAGTATTTCCAAGGCTCGCTGAGCTATCTCTCGAAGATTTCCGAATTCTCCGACGCCCCGCTGCTCCGCAAGGACTTCACCGTCCACCCGGTCCAGATCCACGAGGCGATCGTCTCCGGGGCGGACGCGATCCTCCTGATTGTGGCGGCACTGGACGACGACACCCTGAAGCGCCTCTACAACGAGGCGAAGGACTTCCAGCTCGACGTGCTGGTGGAGGTCCACAACCTGCCGGAAATGGAGCGCGCGATCGAACTCGGCGCGGACCTGATCGGCATCAACAACCGCAACCTGAAGACCTTCGAGATCGACCTCGCCACCACCGAGGCCCTCGCGGATGAGGTGGGCGATGACGTGATCCTCGTCTCCGAGTCCGGCCTGCGCACGCCGGAGGACGTCCAGCGCGCGCTCGACGCCGGTGCGAGCGCCGTGCTCATCGGGGAATCCCTGATGCGGGCTCATAATCCTGCGGAGGAAATCGAGGCATATTTGTCACTTCGGGCACTTTAGGCGACTTCCCCCTTCCCTACACGGTTCTGCATTTCGTAGCGTGTCGGGGTGAAAGCCTTCGTGATCGCCCTCTTGCTGATCGTCGGCCTCCGCGCACAGGAGGTATCGACCGGCGAGATCAACGGCGCGAAGTACATGCTCGCGTCCCCGGAGGAGTGGCAGGGCAAGCTCATCCTCATCGCCCACGGCTACCGGGCCGAGGACCAGCCGCTGAAGGCCGACTACGAGATCGACAAGCGCTTCGCCCAGCCGCTGATCGAAAAAGGCTGGGCCATCGCCTCCACGAGCTACCGTCGCAATGGCTGGATCATCGAGGACGCCATCCTCGACCTGAAGGCGCTCCGCGACCACGTCTCCGCGGGGAAAGGCGGCGTGAGCCGCTGCATCCTGGTCGGCAGCTCGATGGGCGGACTGATCGGAACGCTCGCCGCCGAGGGTGCCATCGACAATCTCAGCGGCGTGGTCGCAATCGGGGCCTACCTCGGCCACCGCGAGACCGGCGCCTACTACGAGACGCTCTCGTGGAAGCCGAAGGCCCCCATCATCTTCCTGACCAACGAAACCGAGCTCGATCACCCGCGGCACTACCGCGAGAAGGCCGGCATGGCGGCAAACACCGCGCTGTGGGAGGTGAAGCGCCCCGGCCACTGCAATGTCTCCGCCACCGAGCGATACAACGCCGTGGTCGCGCTCGACGCGTGGATCGACGGCACCGCGCCGGAGAAGGACAAGGATGCCACCGTGGGCCCGCCCGTCAGGAAGAGCACCGCGGTGAAGAAGGACGCCGGGCTTTCCGGCAAGATCACTTTTGTCTCAGCGGGCTTTGGAAATCTCTCCAGCGATCTCGTTTCCGCAGACCTCGAAACGCTCGGCGTGAAGGTGGGCGATCAGGTGCTCGTGAAGAGCGATGCCGGGGAGATCGTGGCCACCGTCGCGCTCTACCACTCCGATGTCGGGGAAGGCCATGCTTCCGTCTATGTCACGCCGAATGGCTGGCTCGCCATCGTCATCAATGGCGGCAATGCAGCCGACGCCCTGAAGGTGAAGAAGGAGGACTCCGTGACCATCTCCCCCGCCCCGAAGAAGGAAGAGAAAAAGGAGGAGGAAAAGAAAGCGCCCGCACCGGAGGCCGCGGAAGAGAAGAAGCCGGAGTAAGCGGCAGCCCCGGCTTCACGCCAGGATGTCCTTCACCACGCGCCCGTGCACGTCGGTCAGCCGGAAGCGGCGGCCCTGATGGAGATAGGTCAGCGCCGTGTGGTCGATGCCCATGAGGTGCAGGATGGTCGCTTGCAGGTCGTGGACGTGCACCGCGCCGGGGACGTAAATGTGCTTGTCCGCGGCGAGCGGATTCCCGTCCGCATCGGCGATGTTGTAGCCATACGCATCGGTGTGGCCGTGGGTGATGCCCGGCTTGATGCCGCCGCCCGCCATCCAGAGGGTGAAGCAGCGCGGGTGATGGTCGCGGCCGTAGTTGTCCTTCGTCAGCTTGCCCTGCGAGTAGGAGGTGCGGCCGAATTCCCCGCCCCAGATGACGAGCGTGTCATCCAGCAACCCGCGTTGTTCCAGGTCGCGGACGAGCGCGGCGGACGCCTGGTCCGTCTCCTTGCACTGGCCGGGGATCGCGGACGGCAGGTTGTCATGCTGGTCCCAGCCCTGGTGATAGAGCTGGATGAAACGCACGCCGCGCTCGGCCAGGCGGCGCGCCAGCAGGCAATTCGCCGCGAAGGTCCCGGGCTTCCTACTATCTTCACCGTAGAGGGCATGGACGCTGTCCGGCTCGCCGGAAAGGTCGGTCGCATCCGGCACGCTGGACTGCATCCGGTAGGCCATTTCATACTGGGCGATGCGTGACTCGATCTCCGGGTCCAGCTCGCTCTCGAACTGCGCGCGATTCAGTTCCGAGAGCTTGTCGAGCATCGCGCGTCGACCGGAGCGGCAGATGCCGTCGGGATTCGAGAGATAGAGCACCGGGTCCTTCCCCGAGCGGAATTGCACGCCCTGATACTTCGAGTCGAGGAAGCCATTCCCCCACAGTCTCGCGTAGAGCGGCTGGTCCCCCTGCCCCGCCGAGACGAGCACGATGAAGTCCGGCAGGTTCGCATTGTCGGAACCGAGCCCGTAGGAAAGCCACGAACCCATCGAAGGACGCCCCGCGATCTGCGAGCCCGTTTGGAAAAAGGTGATCGCCGGGTCATGGTTGATCGCGTCCGTGAACATCGACTTCACGAAGCACAGCTTGTCCGCGATGGCCGCGGTGTGCGGCAGCAGCTCGGAGACCCATGCGCCAGATTGCCCGTGCTGCTGGAACTTGAAATGACTGCCCGCCAGCGGGATCGACGCCTGTTGCGCGGACATGCCGGTGAGGCGCTGGCTGCCGCGCACGTGATCCGGCAGCGGCTGGCCGTTCATCTCATTCAGCAGCGGCTTGTAGTCGAAGAGATCCTGCTGCGCCGGTCCGCCCGACTGGAAGAGATGGATGATGCGCTTCGCCTTCGGAGCGAAGCTCGGCGGTGCCGAGGCATGCAGCCCACCGCCGAGCATCGACGCAAGCGCCGCCCCGCCGATGCCCGTCGCTCCGGATTTGAAGAAGTGCCGGCGGGTCAGGCCCGTGAAGGTATCGGGTGACGGGTTCATCGGTTCCACACGGAGGCGTCGAGATTCAGGATGGCGGAGCAGGTCACGGCCAGCGCCGCGGCAGAAACGGGATCGAGGTCACGGCCCGCCGGGCTGTCACCTTGGGCGAGGTATTTCCGAGCGTCCTCGGGGCTCGCCTTGAATCGCTCGAGCTGCCCGGCATGCAGCTCCGCGAGCAACTCCGCCTCACGATCCGTTGGCGGGCGCGAGGCGCACGCGATGAAGGCCGCAGCCAGCCGCTCGCCCTCCGGCAGCGCATGCACCTTCTCCGCCAGCGCGCGGGCGGCCTCGATGAATTGCACGTCATTCAGCAGCACCAGCGCCTGCAGCGGGGTATTCGTCTGCGGCCTGAGGATCGTGCAGATCTCGCGCGTCGGGCTGTCAAAGGCGAGCATGTTTGGCAGCGGTGCCGTGCGCTTCCACACCGAGTAAAGCGAGCGCCGGTAGAGGTCGGGACCGTGCGAGCGCTGATAGGCCGGGGACATCGAGTTCGACTCGCGCCAGAGGTCGCCACCCGGCTGATACGGCGAAACCGGAGGGCCGCCGTCCCGCTGCTGGAGCAGGCCCGATGCCGCGAGCGCGGAGTCCCTTATCTGCTCCGAGGACAGGCGTCGCGACGGCCCGCGTGCGAGCAGGCGGTTCGCCGGGTCGCGCTCGCGCAGGTCGGCACGCCATCTACTATCCTGACCGTAGGTCGCGCCGAGCACGATGGACCGGCACAGCCGCTTCAGGTCCCAGCCGTGGGAAACGAAGTCGCGCGACATCCAGTCGAGCAGCTCCGGATGCGTCGGCAGCGATCCCTGCAGGCCGAAATTGTCTGACGTCTCCACGATTCCGGAGCCGAAGAAATTCGCCCAGACTCGATTGACGAAGACCCGCGACGTGAGCGGATGCCGCGGATCCGCCAGCCAGCGCGCAAGGCCCAGCCGGTCCCGCGGCGCATCCTGCGGAAAGGGAATCAGGATCTCCGCGAAGGTATTGCGCCCCACTTCATTCTCCTTGTCGCGGGGTGAATCATACGCCCCCCGCGCGAGGACATGCGCCGGACGAATCGACATGCTCTCCCTCATCACGGGAATCTCG
The DNA here is from genome assembly GCF_025950085.1 of Luteolibacter flavescens. NCBI lineage: Bacteria > Pseudomonadati > Verrucomicrobiota > Verrucomicrobiia > Verrucomicrobiales > Verrucomicrobiaceae > Neoluteolibacter > Neoluteolibacter flavescens. The sequence continues at coordinate 334,629 of NZ_JAPDDS010000005.1, read as the reverse complement.
AAGACGCCCTCCTCCACGGCGATGACCGCGGCACGGGCATTCCTCAAGGCAAATTGTGCCTCGCGATATCCGGCATCTACGGAGCCCAGCCAGGCCTCTTTCTTTGCTGCCGCATCCGCATTCGCCCACATGGACGCATCTTCCATCGCCGCGACTTCCAGCGATGTCAGCGCCCGCCCGTAGATCTTCAGCGCGTCCACCTCGCCGCCCTTGAATCCCCGGTCCCGGAAGCGCGCACCGATCGCCGCGATCCCGTCGCCATGCGTGCGCGTGACGATCGACTTGTACACCACTCCCGCCGTCTCCACCGTTTCCAAGGGCCTGCCATCGAGATAAAGCCGGATGCCTTCTGATCTACTAGATCCATCGTAGGTCCACGTGACGCGCGCCCAGGCATCGCGCGGGATCGCTGCCACGCTGCGCACGGCTATCGCATTGCCCGGCCAATCCCGCACCAGCCTCGCCTCAAGGTGCCCGCCTGCCAGCAGCAGCTCGATCCCATTGTAGCCGACATCCGTGCCAAAGCTCCGGTGAAGCACCGTGACCGGAGCGGGATTGGCCACCGTGTCACGCAGGACGATGTCGATGGTAAAGGGATCGCAGCGGTCGTATTCCAGCCGTCCCGGCAAGCCGATGCCGACATCGCCATCGAGCCGGATGGCCATGCCGGATTTCCCCGGCACGCGCGGCAGTCCATTCGCCGAAGCCGCGGGAGCACCCGCAGCATCCTCCAGCGCATCGCCATCGAAGCCGAGCGACGAAACCAGGTCCGCCGCGGGAAGCGCGGGCGAGGTCGCCAGCCACGCCTCGAAGTCCCCGTAGGAATCCGCACGCCGACCGTCCACCACCGCCTCCGCGGCGATGACCGCCTGCCTGGCCCCGGCGAGCTGCGCCTCCTGCGCGGCGTCCGGCAGCAGCAGCCCCGGCGACGGCTGGATGGAGGCGGCGCTGTAAAAACCGCGCTCCGGGATCGAATTGAAGAACGCGCCGAACGAGTAGTAGTCCCGCATCGAGATCGGGTCGTACTTGTGATCATGGCAGCGGCTGCACTCCATGGTCAGCGCGAGGAAGACGGAGCCGAAGGTGTGAATCCGGTCCGCCATGTTCTCCACGAGGAATTCCTCCACCACCGAACCGCCCTCGTTCGTCAGGCGATGCAGGCGGTTGAAGGTCGTCGCGAGCTGCTGGTCCCGCGTCGCCTCCGGCAGCAGGTCACCGGCGACCTGCCAGGTGATGAATTGGTCGATGGGCAGGTTCGCATTCAGCGAACGGATCACCCAGTCCCGCCACGGCCAGAAGGCGGTGAGCTGGTCGGACTGATAGCCATACGAGTCCGCATAGCGCGCCGCATCCAGCCATGGCACCGCGAAGTGCTCGCCAAAGCGCGGGCTGGCCAGCAGCCGGTCCACCGCGCCGGCCTTGTCCGGATGCTCCCGGAAAGCCGCGATCTCCTCGGGCGTCGGCGGCAGGCCGGTGAGGTCCAGCGTCACCCGCCGCAGCCAGCGCAGCGGGTCCGCCGCGGGCGAGGGCGCGAGCTCCTCCGACTCCAGCCTGGCCAGCACAAAGCGGTCGATCTCTCCCTGCGGCCACGCCGCATCCCGCGTTGCAGGCACCGGGACGGAATCAGGCAGCGGCTGGAATGCCCAGTGCGGCTCGTATTTGGCACCCTGCGCGATCCAGCGCTTCAGCACGTCCTTCTCCTCCGCCGTCAGGACGAGGCGCGATTTCACCGGTGGCATCACCTCGTCCGGGTCGTCCGAATTGATGCGCTGCCATGCGACCGACCGCCCCGGATCTCCCTGCACGATCGCGCTGCCCGGCGTGTCCTTCAGCGGTCCGTAGGCTCCCTCCGCCGTGTCCAGCCGTAGGCCCGAGTCGCGCTTCGCCCCGTCCGGGCCGTGGCAGGCGAAGCACTTGTCCGAAAGGATGGGCTGGACCTCAAACGCATACGAGACCGCCTGCTCTGCCGATGCTGATACGGCGAAGCAGACGAAAACCGCAGGAATGACGGGAAATCGCGACATCGGATTCGCGACTCCTACCAAACCAAATCGCCATTCGTTTCACAAGAATGGCGTGTCTCACAAAATGGCTACCCGGCGAATCCGTGTGCGGGCAGCCCTTTCACCCCCAGCCCGCGGATCACGAAGAGCCTTCCGGCGTCCTCTTCCTTCACGTCCTTGTGGACGCCGGTGGTGACGTAGAGGTCCGCCAGATCCGGCCCGCCAAAGGCACAGGCGGTCGTCTCCAGGCAAGGCAGGTCCACCTTCCGCAATTCCTCGCCGCTCTCCGGGCTGAAGCACACCACGCAGGCACCGTGGCAAAAGGCGATCCACAGGTTTCCCCCGTCATCGATGGTCATGCCGTCCGGCGACCACTCGTAGTGCGCGGTGGAAACGACGCTGCGCAGGTTCGTCAGATGACCTGCCTCGTAGTCGAAAGCGAGGACCTCCTTCCGCGGCGTATCGATGTAATAGACCGTGCGGCCGTCGGCGCTCCAGACGATGCCGTTCGAATTCGTCACCGGACCGAAGACCTCGTGGACCGTGAGGTCGGGATCGAGGCGGTAGAGGCGGGCGTCGCCGGTCTTCTTCACTAGGCTGATCGTTCCGGCGAAAAAGCGGCCGTCGGGCGAGCACTTGCCGTCGTTGAAGCGGTTGTCGGCCTTGTCCGGCTCGGGGTCACCCAGCGCCGTCAGCTCCCCGGCTTCGCTCAGGAAGTGGAATCCGGTGTCCCCGGCGATCACGAAGCCACCGGCCTCGCGCGGGACGATGGTCCCCACGCGCTCGCCCACGTCCCACGTCTGCTCGGCACCGGTGGCGGGATCGAAGCGCACCACGCGGTGGTTTTCGATGTCCACATAGAGGAGCGAATCCTTCCACCACAGGGGGCCTTCACCCCAGCGGGCGCGGTAGTTGCCGACGGTTTCGATGGTCATGGGGCGGGACCGTAAGCCGCCGTTAGATCGGGGAAAGCAAAAGCTCAGGCAATATCCGGCGCATGAGGCGTTCTCTCCGTGGAAAACGAGTTTGTCATACGCCGCCGGATCCGCTATTCCCTAGGTCTCCCCCGCGTCACGCCCCGAAAAACCCCATGCCGAACCGATTCTCGATTCCGCTCATGCTGGCCGTGCTTTTCGCGTGGCTGGGAGCATCGCCCGTGGCCCGCGCCCAGTGGGAGACCAAGCAGATCAGTGGCCGCGACTACATCTCCGTGGATGGTATGAAGAAGTTCTACGGCTTCGATTCCATCAAACGCACCGGAAACCAGCTCCTGCTGGACAAGGTGGTGGTGGTGAAGAACCCGCGCACCGGCAAGCCGGAGAAGCAAGGCGTGCTGATGAAGCTCCAAGTGGGCTCGCAGGAATGCCTGATGAACGGCGTGAAATTCGTCTTCAGCTACAAGGTGGAGGACCAGGGCGGCCGCGCATGGATCTCCCGCATCGACCTCACGAAGCTCGTCGATCCCGTCCTGCGGCCGAACTACATCGCGAACGCGGGCAATTTCAAAACCGTCATCATCGATGCCGGTCACGGCGGCAAGGACCCCGGCGCCACGAACGCGCTGGGCACCGAGGCGGCCTACAACCTGGACATCGCCAACCGCCTCAAGCGGATGCTCTCGGATCCGAAGCTCGGCTACAAGGTGGTCATGACCCGCGATACCGACCGCTACCTGACCCTGCAGGAGCGCGTCCAGATCGCGAACCGCGTGAATGACAACGCGATCTTCATCTCCATCCACCACAACTCCGGCGGCAGCGCGGCACGTGGGCTGGAAACCTTCACCCTCTCGCCCATCGGCGTGGCACACTATGGCCGCGGCCTGAATGCCAGCGACTTCCAGATGCGCGCGGGCAATAGCCACGACTCCGGCAACGTGGCCCTCGCCACCGCCGTCCACGGCTCGTTGCTGACCCTGCTCAAGGAGCCAAAGACGGAGAAATCCTACACGCTGGACCGCGGCATCAAACGCGCGCGCTTCAGCGTGCTGACCGGCGTGAAGCACCCGGCCATCCTCGTGGAATGCGGCTTCATGACGCACCCCTACGAGGCACGCCTGATCCACAACGAGGCCTACCGCAACACGATCGCCAAGGGCATCACCGCCGCTGTCATGAAGTACAGCAAGGCAGTCTCGAAGAGCCCGGCTGCGAATCCGTAAACGACGGAAAGACCGCACGGCCCCGGGTGGAATCATTCCGCCCGCTTGTATCGCGGTAAACTTGCCACCGCTCCTGATGGCGGCGATGGTGTAGCTTATGAAGGAACTCGTGCGTGAACGGACCCTGATCAAGCTCTCCCACTATCAGGCGGTGCTGGAAGGCGCGGGCATCCCGACCTTCATCCGCAACGAAAGCCTCGCCCACCTCGAGGTGCCCATCCCGACCTTCTGCCCCGCCCTGTGTGTGGTCGAGGACGGGGACTATGAGCGGGCGATGCAGCTCCTGCACGAGTCCGAGGCCGAGGCGGCGAAGGCATCCATCGAGGACTGCACCTGCGGCAAGTGCGGTGAGACGAATCCCCACAGCTTTGACATCTGCTGGAACTGCGGGACCGAACTGGCGGCCTGAGTCACCTCAGGCCAGCGCCCAACTCACAAGCCGGGCACGCCACGCTCACGCCAGGTGAGCAGCTCCGGCTCGCCCTCCGTGATCAGCACGGTGTGCTCGAAGTGCGCCGAAGGCTTTCCATCGGCGGTCACTACGGTCCAGCCGTCATCGAGGATGCGGATGGATCGCGTCCCGGCATTCACCATCGGCTCGATCGCGAGGATCATGCCGGGCTCCAGGATCGGGCTCTTTCCTTGCGGGCGGTAATTCGGCACCTGCGGCTCCTCATGGAGATCGCGGCCGACGCCGTGCCCGACGAATTCGCGCACGACGGTGAAGCCCAGCGGTGCCACATATTCCTCCACGGAACCGCAGAGATCTGCCAGCCGCTTGCCAGCATAGGCATGCGAGATGGCTTCGAAAAGGGATTGCTCGGTGGCGACGAGCAAGCGGCGCGTCTCGTCAGTCACGTCGCCGACCGCCACGGTGATCGCGTTGTCGCCGATCCAGCCGCTCTTCACGACGCCCACGTCCAGCGTGACCACGTCGCCCGGTTGGATCTTCCGCGGCCCGCCGATGCCGTGAACGATCTCCTCATTCACCGAAATGCAGATCTGCCCGCGGAAGCCGCGATAGCCGAGGAAGGCGCTCTTGCAGTCGCGCTGGCGCATCAGGTCGGCGGCAAGCTGGTCGATCTCCAGCGTGGTGCGGCCGGGCTCGACGGCCTTGACCAGCTCCATGAGGATCTCGCTGGCAGTCGCGCCGGCGATCCGCATGCGACCGATCTCGTGCGGCGTCTTGATCTTGATCTTATGCCGTCTGGCCATGCGCTTCTAGGGATCGGATGCACTCCACCAGACGCCCGCCGACATCATCGGCACCGGTGGTGGCGTCGAAGCGGTGCAGCAGGCTCTCGCTTTCATAGCGGGCCACCAGAGGAAGCGTATGCTCCTCGTACTCGGCGAGGCGCGAGCGGAAATTCAAAGGCGTGTCGTCAGCACGCGGGCCGGTCACCCCGCCGCACTCCGGGCAGCGGTCGGCGCGGTTCAGCTCCTGACGGCGACCGGACCAGCGGCACTCCGGACACTCAATCCGGTTGCCAATGCGGACCAGCAACTCATCCACCGGCACCTCGAGCATCACCGCGGCGGTGAGCTTCTGACCATGCTTGGAGAGCCAATCAGCGAGGAAATCGGCCTGCGGGACGCTGCGGGGAAATCCGTCGAGCACCCAGCCACCGGTCTGCTTCGTCAGCCACTCGCCCATGATCGGGCACATGAGCGAGTCTGGCAGATATTCGCCGCGGGCAAGGATCGGCTCGGCTTGCTTGCCAAGCTCGGAGCCCTCTTCCACGGCGGAGCGCAAAAGGGCGCCAGTGCTCAGGTAAGCGAGGCCGAGCTCCTCGGCCAAGCGACGTCCCTGGGTCCCTTTGCCGGAGGCGGGGGGACCAAGGAGGACCACACGTTTTGACATCGCCGTATTACTGTTTGGCGATCCAGGCAGCGGCGGCCACCACGAGGAGCAGACCGACCACGGCCCAGAGATAGACGAGCGCGGTGCTGGACGCGGCATTGCCGGTCTGGGCGAGGCGGTCGTAGCGGCCCTTGATCTTGCCCTTCCGCAGGAAGCCGTCGTAGTGGCGCTGCAGCAGGTGGGTCTCCACCTGGCGCATGATGTCGAGCACCACGCCGACAAGGATCAGCAAGCTGGTGCCGCCGAAGAACTGGAGCACCATCGAGTGCTGCGGCAGGCCCACGAGGTGGCCGACCAGCGGAGGCAGCACGAAGATGAGGGACAGGAAGATGGCACCCGCGAAGGTCAGGCGGGTCATCGTGAAGTCGAGGAAGTCAGCCGTCGGCTTGCCCGGGCGGACGCCGGGGATGTAGCCGCCATTGCGCTTCAGGTCCTCGGAGATCTGGGAAGGCTGGAACATCGTCGCCACCCAGAAGTAGGAGAAGAAGAAGATGAACAGGCCACCGAGCACGTAATACCAGGTGCCGCCGGGATTCAGCGCTTCCTGGAGCTTCACCGCCCACTCCTCGCCCTTGAAGACCATCGAGATCATCATGGTGGGCAGCGAGAGGATGGCGGTCGCGAAGATGATCGGCATCACGCCAGCGTAGTTCACCTTCAGCGGGAGATACTGGGTCTGGCCGCCGAATTGCTTCCGGCCGACAACGCGCTTCGCATACTGCACCGCGATGCGGCGCTGTGCCTGCGTGATGGCGATGGTGCCGGCGATCACGAGGATCAGCATGGCGATCATGACCACCATCATGACCGAGCGGAAGGCATTCACGTCGTCACCGGTCACGAAGTGCTTCCAGGTCAGGACGAGCGCGCCGGGCAGCGCGGAGATGATGTTCACCGTGATGATGATCGAGGTGCCGTTGCCGAGGCCTCGCTCGGTCATCTGGTCACCGATCCACATCAGCAGCAGGGTGCCGGAGACGAGGGTCAGCACCGTCAGGGCGATCCACAGCATGTTCGCCCCGGGGACGAGCACGCCGAAGTTCTGGATGCCCTGCATGTAGAAGAGACGCTCGGGATGCATCAGCGAGGTCGCCACGAAGTAGCCCTGCACCAGTGCGATCACGATGGTGATGTAGCGGGTATACTGGGTGATCTTCTGGCGTCCGCCGTCCTCGCGGGACAGGCGGGAAAGCTTCGGCACGACCGCAGTCATGAGCTGCACCATGATCGACGCGGAAATGTAGGGCATGATGCCCAGCGCGAAAATGCCTGCCTGCTGGAGACCGCCACCGGCGAAGATGGTGAGCATCGCACCGAAGGCATTGCCCCCTTCGTCGCTCTTCGCGGCTTCTGCCATCCACTTCTCGATGACCGTGGAATCCACCCCGGGCAGCGTGATGTGGACGCCAAGGCGGACGATGATGATCATCGCCAGGGTGAAAAGAATGCGGTCCCGGAGTTCCGGCACCTTCCAAGTGTTCGCGAAAGCGGAGATCATGGGGAAGCGATGGGCTGCAAAAAGCGACGGGTTTGTAAACGCGGCGAGGAAGCGATCAAGCGCTTCCTCGCCGGAGAACCGTCAAAACGGGTATGACCAACGGGGGATCAAGCGGGGAGCTGGACGGAGCCGCCAGCCTTTTCCACCTTTTCCTTGGCCGAGGCGCTGATCGTGTCCACGACGAGGGTCAGCTTCTTGCTGATCTCGCCCTGGCCGAGCACCTTGACCTGATCACAGGAGCGGTTGATGAGACCGGCCTTGCGCAGGGCTTCCTCGTTGACGGTATCGCCATCGTTGAAGGCCTTGTCGAGCTGGGCCAAGTTCACCACTTCGACCTTGGTCTTGAAGTTGATGTTGTTGAAACCGCGCTTGGGCAGACGACGGTGAAGGGGCATCTGGCCACCTTCGAAACCGACGCGGGTGCCGCTGCCGGAACGGGCCTTCTGACCCTTGTTGCCCTTGCCGGAGGTCTTGCCGTGGCCGGAGCTTTCGCCGCAGCCGAGGCGCTTGACGCGATGCTTGGCACCTTTGTTCGGCGCGAGAGTGTGAAGTTTCATCTTCGTGAAGCGTTATTGGTTAGTCGTTAATGGTTACTGGGAAAGAGCCTTCGGGCCGAGACCCGATAACCTCTTACCCTTAACCAATAACTTAGATCGCCTTTTCCTTCTTCTTGCCGCGGGATCCGAGGATCTGGTCGCGGGTGCGAAGCAGGGAGAGGGCCTTGAGGGTGGCCTTGACCACGTTCGAGTGATTGGAGGAACCCATCGACTTGGCGAGGATGTCGCGGATGCCGACTGCTTCGCAGACGGCGCGGACGCCACCGCCGGCGATGATGCCGGTACCGGGAGAGGCGGGCTTCAGGAGGACCTTGCCACCGCCGAATTCGGCGTAGATCTCGTGGGGGATCGTTCCGTCCACGATGTTCATCGGCTTGAGGACCTTCTTGGCTGCTTCGCCGGCCTTCTTGATGGCATCTGCCACTTCGTTGGCCTTGCCGAAGCCGAGGCCGACCTTGCCCTCCTTGTCACCGGTGACGATGAGTGCGGAGAAGCTGAAGCGACGACCGCCCTTCACGACCTTGGCGCATCGGTTGATGAAAACGACCTTCTCGGCGAGCTGCGGTCCATCGGACTCTTGCTGCTGGTTCCGGTCGTCACGGCGCGGACCACGGGGTCCGCGGCCTTGGCCGCCCTGGCCGCCGCCGTAGCCACCACCACGCTGGCCGTAGCCACCGCCGCGCTGGCCGTAGCCGCCCTGTTGCTGCTGGCCACCCTGCGGTCCCTGAGGTGCGGATGGAGTCGGGGTCGAATCTTGAGGAGTCACCATGACGGTAAGATATTAGAATTGGAGGCCGGCTTCGCGGGCTGCATCGGCCAGCGCCTTGATCTTGCCGTGGTAGAGGTGACCGCCGCGGTCGAAGACAACGGCGCTGACATTTGCTGCCTTGGCGCGCTCGGCGACGAGGGCACCCACCTTCGCGGCGGACTCGACGTTCGAGGAGGCCTTTTCGAAGCTCTTGTCGAGCGTCGAGGCGGAGACGAGGGTGCGACCGGCGACATCGTCGATGACCTGCGCGTAGACGTGCTGGTTCGAGTAGTGAACGGCCAGGCGTGGGCGTTCGGCGGTCCCGGCGACCTTCTTGCGGATGCGCGCGTGGATGCGGCGGCGTCCTTCCTTGCGATTGATTTTGCTCATTTCGAGTAAAGGTTTCGGGGTTACTTGCCGACGCTCTTGCCTTCCTTGCGGCGAACGTGCTCGCCTGCGTAGCGGACGCCCTTGCCCTTGTAAGGCTCCGGCGGGTAGTAGCCGCGGACCTCGGCGGCGAACTGGCCGACGAGCTGCTTGTCGATGCCTTCCACCTTGATCTTGGTGTTTTCGTTCACGGTGACGGTCAGGCCGGCCGGGATCGGGTGAAGGATCGGGTGGGACTTGCCGAGGGAGAGGTCGAGGTCCTGGCCCTTGACGGCGGCACGGAGACCGACGCCCTGGATTTCAAGGTCCTTGACGAAGCCCTGGGAGACTCCGGTGATCATGTTGTTCACCAGGCTGCGGACGGTGCCGTGCAGCGCGCGGTGGTTACGTGCCTCGGTGGCGCGGGCGACGACGACGGAGGTGTCTTCGCTCTTGATGGAGATGCCTGCGGGCAGGGCGAGGTCGAGCTTGCCCTTCGGGCCCTCGACGACAACCTTGCCGGCATCGACCTTCACGCTGACCTTTGCGGGCAGGGAAATCGGTTTGAGACCAACTCGTGACATGGTGGTTTGTTCCTTTCTCGGGTTGGGTGATTACCAGACGTGGGCCAGCACTTCGCCGCCGAGTTGGCTGCGCTTGGCACGGGCGCCGGTCATGACGCCCTTGGAGGTGGAGACGACGGCGATGCCGAGTCCGTTGAGGACGCGTGGCATTTCCTGACCGCCGGCATAGACGCGGCGACCTGGCTTCGAGACGCGCTTCAGGTCGGTGAGGACCGGGCGGCCATCGACGTAGCGGGCCTTGACCTTGAGCTGCGGGTGTCCGGATTCGGTCACGACTTCGAAGCCCCAGATGTAGCCTTCCTCCTGGAGCACCTTGGCGATGTCAGCCTTGATGCGGGAGTAAGGAGCCAGGAACTGCTCGTTGCCGGCGCGGCAGCAGTTCTTGAAGCGGGTGAGGAAGTCGGAAATTGGATCGGAGAGAACGGCCATGATGGTGGTTCCTTGGAAGTTAACGGAATCAGGCGGCGGCGCCTTCGGTGGTTTCCGCCTTCTTCGTGTCGCGGAACGGCAATCCCAGCTCGGTCAGCAGGGCACGGCCTTCGTCATTGGTCTTGGCAGACGTGACGAAGATGAAGTCGAAACCGATGGTGCGCTTGATCTGATCGAGCTCGATTTCCGGGAAGATGGACTGGTCGGGGAAACCGACGGCGTAGTTGCCACGGCCATCAAAGCCCTTTGCGGAGATACCGCGGAAGTCGCGGATGTTCGGCGCGGTGACGTTGATGAAGCGGTACAGGAACTCCCACATGCGGGCACCGCGGAGAGTCACGCGGGCGCCGAGGGCTTCACCCTCACGCAGCTTGAAGTTCGCAACAGCCTTCTTCGAATAGGTGATCGAAGGCTTCTGGCCGGTGATCTTGGCGATTTCGGCGACGGCATCGTCCACGGCGACCTTGCGGTCCGGGGCCTTGCCCATGCAGGAGGTCACCACGATCTTTTCAAGCCGTGGGATCTGATGCGGGTTGGTGTAGCCAAGCTTCTCCTTGAGAGCTGGCACGACCTTCTCCGCGTAGTGCTTTTGCAGTACTGGGGTGCTCATTTTGTTTTAGCGGGTCAGCGCTTTGTTCGTTGCGCTTAAGCGCGGGCAAAGACCTTGCAGGTCTCAGCCCAGCTTCTTGACATTGGAGATATGGACGGGGCCGTCCTGCTCAAGGATCCCGCCGTCGGGATTCTTCTCGGAGCGGCGGATGGCCTTCTTGATGGTGCGTCCGCCTTGGACGACGACCTTGCCCTTGGCAGCGTCGACGGAGAGGACCGTGCCGCGCTTGCCCTTGTGGCCGCCGGCGATGATCTCAACTTCGTCGCCTTTCTTGACGTGAGTCTTCATGTGAAATGTTCGGTTGAAGGGATGCGCCGTAGCCTCAGAGGACCTCGGGTGCAAGCGAGACAATCTTCATGAACTGCTTTTCACGCAGTTCGCGGGCGACGGGGCCGAAAATACGGGTGCCCTTCGGGTTGTTGTCCTTGTCGATGACAACGATGGCGTTGCTGTCGAAGCGGAGGACGGAGCCGTCTGCACGGCGGATCGGGAATGCGGTGCGGACGACCACTGCCTTCACGACGGAGCCCTTCTTGACCGAGGCGGTCGGGATCGAGTCGCGGATGTGGGCGGTGATGATGTCACCCACCTGGGCGGTGCGGGAGCGCTTGCCGAGGACACCGATCATCTTGGCAGAGCGGGCGCCGGTGTTGTCGGCGACCGTGACGAGGGATTCCATCTGGATCATGGCAGGAAATACGTGAGTGTTGAAGGATCGGTAGAACCGGCGGAGCCTTTAGTGCGTGAGCACCTTCTCGAGCGTCCAGCGCTTCAGCTTGGAAAGTGGGCGGGTTTCGACGATGCGGACCTTGTCGCCGATCTGGGCTTCGCCCTTCTCGTCGTGCACGTAGTACTTCTTCGACCGCTTGACGATCTTGTTGAAGGTCGGGTGCGGGACGCGTGCGACGTGCTCGACCACGAGGGTCTTGCTCATCTTGTTCGAGGTGACGACGCCGACGCGGGTCTTGCGGACCTGCTTTGCGGCACCTTCCTGCTGTTGCTGCTCGCTCATGGAAATTGGTGGTGGTGGCTGCTGCTGCGGATGCGGGCGGCTCAGGCGCTGTTGCGCTGGGTGAGCACGGTTTGGACGCGGGCGGCCTCGCGGCGGACCACGCGGATGCGGGCGGAATTTTCAAGCGTTCCGGTGGCCTGCTGCAGGCGGAGGTTGAAGCCCTCCTCCTTGAGGTCGCGGAGCTTGGTCTCAAGCTCCTTCACGGAGAGATCCTTGATGTCCTTGAACTTGGTCTGAGCCATGGTCGTGGTTCTTTAAAGGTTGGGAGCTTCAGGCGTGCGGATTGCGGACGACGAAGCGGGTCGGAAGGCCGAGCTTGTAGGAAGCAAGGCGCATGGCCTCCTTGGCCTGCGACTCCGGCACGCCGGCGACTTCGAACAGCATGTTGCCGGGGCGGATCACGGCGACCCAGGCCTCGACGGCGCCCTTGCCCTTACCCATACGGGTTTCCGGCGGACGGGCGGTGATCGACTTGTGAGGGAAGATCCGGATCCAGACCTTTCCTTTACGCTTGAGGAAGCGGTTGATCGCGATACGGCAGGCTTCGATCTGGCGGTTGGTCATCCAGCCGCGGTCGAGGGCCTGGAGACCGAAGTCACCGAAGGCGACGGTGGTTCCGCGCTGCGCATTGCCGGCGCGGCTGCCGCGGTGCGACTTGCGGAACTTCGTGCGTTTGGGCATCAAGGGCATGGCTCAGTCCTCCTGGGAAAATGTTGAAAGTTAAAAGATAGTCTTACTGCTGGTTGCCACCGCCACCACCGTGGGGCGGACGGGGACCACGCGGGCCACGGGGGCCGCGGTTGTCACGATCGCGGCGGTCGCCGCCACGCTCAGGGCGCGGGGAGCTGCCGTCGTCTTCCTTCTTGTTGACCCAGCACTTGATGCCGATGACACCGTAGACGGTGCGGGCTTCGGCGAAGCCGTAGTCAAGGGGAACGCGCAGCGTCTGAAGCGGCACCTTGCCCTCGCGATACCACTCCGAGCGGGCGATGTCAGCACCACCGAGACGACCGGCGCAGCGAATACGGATGCCCTCGGCACCGAAGTCCATGGCGGTCTGCACGGCGCGCTTCATGGCACGGCGGAAGGAGATACGGCGCTCGAGCTGGACGGCGACCTGCTCGCAGATGAGCTGGGCATCGAGCTCCGGCTTGCGGATCTCGACGATGTCGATCTTCACCTGGGCACCCTTGCAGATGTCGGAGATCTCCTTCGTCATGCGCTCGATCTCGGAGCCCTTGCGGCCGATGATAAGGCCCGGGCGGGAGGTGTGGAGCGTGACGCGGACGCTGTTCCAAGCGCGCTCGATGACGACGCGGGCAAGCGCTGCGAACTGCAGGCGCTGGCGCATGTAGCCACGGATCTTGAGGTCCTCGTGGAGCTTCTCGGCATAATCCTTGCCGGCGGCGAACCACTTGGAGCGCCAGTCCTTGGAGACGGCGAGGCGGAAACCGATGGGGTTGACTTTCTGGCCCATGATGAAATGCGGTGTGGGATTGGGATCAGGCGTCCTTGGATGCCTTCGGGGAAACGTTGACCTTCTTCGGCTTCGCTTCGCCTTCCGGAGCTTCGGCCAGGGTGATGAAAATGTGGCTGGTGCGCTTCAGGATGCCACCCGCGGAGCCCTTGGCACGCGGGGAGAAACGCTTCAGGACCGGACCTGCACCGATCACAGCTTCCTTCACGATCAGGGACTCGGCGCTCAGCGAGAAGTTGTTCTCGGCGTCCGCGATGGCGGTCTTGAGGGTCTTGTTGATGTGAAAGGCGGCCTTCTTCGGAGTGAAGGTGAGAATGTCGAGCGCGCTCGACACGGGCAGCCCTTGGATTTCGCGGGCGACGTCGCGTGCCTTCTTCGGAGAGAGGCGGACGTATTTGGTGGTGCTCTTGACTTCCATGGATCGGGTCGGTGAGGCGTTTAGAAGAATGGTGCGCGTCGCGCGGATTATTCAGTGATGAGAAGGGCGGAATCGCCGAGGCGGACCGGGCCTTGACCCGGGTCGAGCTCCTCGACAAAGGCGCCGCATACGTTGCGGCGGACGTCGGCCACGATGGCGGTGCCGAATGGTTGTTCCCCGCGGACGAGGCGGTAGGTGGTGCCGATGCGGGCAGTCTGGCTTTCCCCGACGTTGAGGACGAGGAGGCCGCTTTCCGAGTCGATGCTCACCACTTTTGCTTGGCCGGCGTTACCGGCGGCGGCTGCGGGGGCGGGCTTCTGCCTCAGACCGAGCACTTCGTCAAGCTCCCTCATGGAGGTTTCCACACGGAGGCGGGCGTCGGGATCGGCTGCCACCGCCTGGCGGAGGTAGTCGGTCACGGTGCCCACGAGGCGGGAGCAGACGGCTTCGAGGTCGCTGGTGCGGCGGCGGACCACTTCGAGGTCCGAATTCGCCTGGACCAGACGGTCGTCGCCACCATCGAGCAGGTCGCGGCCGAGCGCTTCGAGGCGGAGCTTCACCTGGGCGAGCTGCGCGGAGGCGTCTTTCTCGGCACGATTGGCCTGGACGAGGCTCTTTTCGAGCGAATCGATCCTGGCCTGTTGCTCGATGATCTTGTCCTGAAGTGCCATCGCATCCGTCCCCTGCGCCGCACAGGTCCACGTCCCGGCGCACAGTCCGAGGACTGCGGTCGCGAGAGTGAGTGGACGCGGGCGGTGCATGGGAGCGGTGGCGTGATAGGCTTACTTCTTGCCGATACCGCCGTGCTGCTTGAACAGGCGGGTCTGGGCAAATTCACCGAGCTTGTGGCCAACCATGTTCTCGGAGACGTGCACCGGAACGAAGGTTTTGCCATTGTGGACGGCGAAGGTCAGGTTGACGAAGTCAGGCGTGATCATCGAGGCGCGGCTCCAGGTCTTGATCGGCTTCTTGTCACCGGAGGCGGTGGCGGCGTCGATCTTGGCCAGAAGCTTCTGGTCGATGTACGGACCCTTCTTGAGAGAGCGTGGCATGATTTACTAGAGGTGAAGGTTAGCGCTTCTTCTTGGCGTGGCGGCTTTCGACGATGAAGGTCGAGGTCTGCTTCTTCGGCTTGCGGGTCTTTTGTCCCTTCGCGTGGCCCCAGGGGCTGAGAAGGTGCTGGCGACCACCACCGGACTTCGACTTGCCCTCACCACCACCGTTCGGGTGGTCGACGGGGTTCATGCACATGCCGCGGACGGTCGGGCGGACGCCCTGCCAGCGGGTGCGGCCAGCCTTGCCGGACACCTCGTTCATGTGATCGCGGTTGCCGACGGTGCCGATCGTGCAGAAGCAGTTCTCGTTGAAGCGGCGGATCTCACCGGAAGGCATCTTGACCAGCGCCCAGCCGCCTTCGCGGTTGGAGAGCACGGCCTGCTGGCCGGCGGCGCGGGCGACCTTGCCACCGTTGCCCGGGATGAGCTCGATGTTGTGGATCGCGGTGCCGAGCGGGACGCTCTTGAGCGGCATTGCGTTGCCCACCTTCGGAGCGGCCTTTTCACCGGAGGTGACGGTCGCGCCGACTTCCAGGCCCGCAGGGGCGAGGATGTAGCTCTTCACGCCGTCACTGTACTGGATGAGGGCGATGCGGCAGGTGCGGTTCGGATCGTACTCGATGCCGACCACGGTGGCGGCGACGTCGTACTTGCCGCGCTTGAAGTCGACCAGACGGTAGTGGCGCTTGTGACCACCGCCGATGTGGCGGGTGGTGATGCGGCCGGTGTTGTTGCGGCCGCCGCTCCTCTTGAGCGGGGTCAGAAGGCTCTTCTCCGGCTTGTGCTTGGTGATCTCGTCGAAGGACGGGAGCACCTTGTAGCGTTCGGACGGGGTATTGGGTGTGAACTCCTTGAGAGGCATGGCTCTGGTTGGTTCGGGGTTAGCCGGTTAGAAATCAGACGAGGTCGAGCGTTTCGCCTTCCTTGAGGCGGACGATGGCCTTCTTCCAGTGGTTGGTGCGGCCTTCATCGGCACGGCGGCGGCGCTTGGCCTTGCCTGCGAAGTTGGCGGTGCGGACGGCGGCGACCTTCTTGCCCAGCAGGGTTTCGACGGCACGCTTGATATCGAGCTTGTTGGCGTCGCGGTTCACCTCGAGGACGACCTCATTGTTGGTCTCCTGGAGCATGGTGGCCTTCTCGCTGAGGCGGACGTTCTTGATGACTTGGTAGATGTCTTTCATGGCGCGGTTTCAGCGATGAGAATTAGGCGGTGCGCTTGGCGAGGGTCTCGAGGGCGTCCTCGACGAGCAGCACGGTATTGGCGTGGAGGAGTTCCTCGACGTTCACGCTGTCGGCGGTGACGAGCTGGGCCCAGGCGACGTTGCGGGCGGAGAGGTAGGTCTTCTCGTCGAAGCTCTTGGCGACGATGAGCACCTTCTTCGGCTCGGCGTCTGCGGAGACGGCGGAGATGAAGGACTTCGTCTTGCCATCGGCGATGGAGAAGGAAGGAAGGACCTTGGCGGTCTCGTCGCGGACGATGTCACCGAGGACACGGCGCAGGGCGAGCTTACGGACGTTCTTCGGGACGTGCTTCGAGTAGTCGCGGGGACGCGGGCCGAAGACCACGCCACCACCGACGAAGATCGGGGCGCGCTTGTCGCCGTGACGGGCGTTGCCGGTGCCCTTCTGCTTGTAGATCTTCTTGTTGTTACCGCGGACTTCGCCACGGGTCTTCGAGTTGGCGGACCCGGTGCGGCGGTTGGCGCGGTAGGCGGTGACGAGATCGTGCACGGCCTGGGCGCCCTTGTCGGCTTCGGCGAGCAGGATGTTCGCGCTCTGCGCGGCGTCAGCGGTGAAAGTTTTCGCGGGCATGACTGGGATGCGATTGAGAGTTGCGGTTCAAACCCCGGCCTCAGGCGGCGGCGGTCTTCTTCTTGGCGGGGCGGATGGTGACGTAGCCACCCTTGGCACCGGGGACGGCACCGGAGATGAGGATCACACCGTCCTCAGGACGCACGGCGACGACCTTGAGGTTCTGGGTGGTGCGTGGCACGTCGCCCATGTGTCCGGGCATCTTCTGGTTCTTCCAGACGCGGCCCGGGGTGGAGCGGCAGCCGATGGCGCCGGTCCGGCGGTGCATCATGGAGCCGTGGGTCATCTTGAGACCGCCGAAGCCGTGGCGCTTCACAGCACCCTGGAAGCCGCGGCCCTTGGTGGTGCCGATCACGTCGACCCACTGACCGGCCGTGAAGGTGTCCATGCCGGTGTGGGTGTCCGGGGCAGCTTGGTCGGCCGGGAAGCGGAACTCCTGCACCTTGTACTTCGGCGTGGAGCCGTACTTCTTGAAGTGACCGAGGGAAGGCTTGTCCGTGCGGAATTCCTTCTTGTCACCGTAGCCGACCTGGACGGCGGAGTAGCCGTCCTTTTCGACGGTCTTGACCTGCAGGCAGGTGTTGCCACCCACTTCGATGACGGTGACGGGGATCATGGCCTGGCTCTTCTCATCGAAGAGGCGGGTCATACCGAGCTTTTTGCCGAGAAGTCCGAGAGACATGGCGTTGGTCGATTTGAAATTTGAGAACTTGAAAGTGAGATCCGTGCGGGACCTCAGATGCGGATGGCGATGTCTACACCGGCGGGAAGATTGAGCTTCTTCAGCTCGTCCACGGTGCGGGCGGTGGGATCGACGATGTCGAGCACGCGCTTGTGGGTGCGGATCTCGAACTGCTCGGCGGACTTCTTGTTGACGTGCACGGAGCGGTTCACGCTGAACTTCTCAATGCGGGTCGGGAGCGGGATAGGGCCTGCCACCTTGGCACCGGTGCGCTTGGCGGTTTCGACGATCTCCGCGGCGGAGCGGTCGATGGCGCGGTGGTCGAAAGCGCGCAGGCGGATGCGGATCTTCTGGTTTTCCATGGCAGTGGATGTAGTTAGAGATGTTGGGTAAATTAGTGGCCGCGATCGTTGACGATCTGCGTGAGGATGTTGGTCGGCACCTGCTCGAAGTGTGACGGAGTCATCGAGTAGGAAGCGCGGCCGGAGGAAATGGTGCGGACGTCCGTGGAGTAGCCGAACATTTCCTTGAGCGGAACATTCGCCTTGATGACGGCGAGCTTGCCCTTGGTTTCCAGGTTCTGGATCTGGCCGCGGCGGCGGTTCAGATCGCCCATCACGTCGCCCTGGTAGTCGTCCGGGGTGGAGACTTCCACGGCCATGATGGGCTCGAGGAGGATGGACTTCGCCTTCTTGAAGGCGTCCTTCATCGCGAAGATGGCGGCCATCGTGAAGGCGTTCTCGTTCGAGTCCACCTCGTGGAAGGATCCGCCGAGCACGTCCACGTGGACGTCGATCACCGGGTAGCCGGCGATGATGCCATTCGTGATCGACTCGCGCACGCCCTTGAAGACGGCATTGTGGAAATCCTTGGGGATTTCACCGCCCACGATCTTGTTTTCGATCGTGAGGCCCTTGCCCTTTTCATTCGGACGGACGTGGAGACGGACGTGGCCGTATTGGCCGCGGCCACCGGATTGCTTGACCAGCTTGCCCTCACCATTGGCTTCGCCGGTGATGGTCTCGCGGTAGGCGATCTGCGGGTCGCCGGTATTGGCCTCGACCTTGAACTCACGCTTCAGGCGATCGACGATGATCTCCAGGTGGAGCTCGCCCATGCCGGAGATGATGGTCTGGCCGGTTTCCTCGTCGGTCTTGACCTGGAAAGTGGGATCTTCTTCCGAAAGCCGTGCCAGCGCATTTGCCAGCTTTTCCTGATCGGCTTTGGTTTTCGGCTCGACCGCCAGAGAGATGACGGGATCCGGGAAAGTGGGGGGTTCGAGAACGACGTCGTAGCCTTCCTTGGCCAGCGTGTCACCGGTGGTGACGTTTTTGATCCCGACCATCGCGGCGATGTCGCCGGCGTAACAAGCATCGATGTCCTTGTGCTCGTCGGCCTGGATCTGGATCAGGCGTCCGACTCGCTCGGAGCGGCGGGTTCGCGGGTTGTAGACCGTGTCGCCTTTCTTGATGACTCCGGAATAGACGCGGAAGAAGACCAGCTTGCCGACGAATTTGTCCGCCCAGAGTTTGAAGGCGAGGGAGCAGAACTTCTCGTTGTCGCTCGTGTGGACCTCGATCTTCTCTTCCTCGTTGTCCGGGTTCATGCCGACGGCTGCCGGGATGTCGAGCGGACTCGGGAGGTAATCGACGACGGCGTCGATGAGATACTGGACGCCCTTGTTCTTGAAGGCGGAACCACCGGCGACGGGCACCAGCTTGTTCCCGATCGTGGCGCGGCGGATGGCCTGTTTCAGCTCTTCGGTGGAGATCGGCTCCTCCATGAGGAACTTCTCGCCGAGGATGTCGTCCACATCGGCCACGGCACCCACCAGCTCGGTGTAGGCCTCTTCGGCGATTTCCTTCAGATCGGCGCTCAGCTCGCGGACCACGTAGGTGGAGCCGAACTTGTCGTCGTCATTGAAGTGGATCTCCTTCTGGTTCACCACGTCGATCTGGCCGCTGAGGGTGTCCTCGGAGCCGATCGGGATGAGGATGCGCACGGCATTCGCGCCGAGCTTGTCCTTCACCTCGTGGAAGACGCTGTCGAAGTTCGCGCCGACGCGGTCCATCTTGTTGACGAAGACGATGCGCGGGACGTGATACTTCGTCGCCTGGCGCCAGACCGTCTCGGTCTGGGGCTGCACCCCGGCGACGCCGCAGAAGACGACGATCGCCCCGTCGAGCACCCGCAGGGAGCGCTCGACTTCGGCCGTGAAGTCCACGTGGCCGGGAGTATCGATGATATTGATGCGCTGCTCTTCCTTCGCGAAGAGCTTCGTCACACCCTCCTCCGCACGCTGGAACCACTTGGTGGTCACGGCGGCGGAAGTGATCGTGATGCCGCGCTCGCGTTCCTGCTCCATCCAATCGGTCGTGGCGGCACCATCGTGCACCTCGCCGATCTTGTGGATCATCCCCGTGTAGAAGAGGATGCGTTCCGTGAGCGTCGTCTTCCCGGCGTCGATGTGCGCCGCAATCCCAATGTTCCGCGTCCGCTCAAGCGGATACGGGCGATCGGGATTGTTGACAGTGGAAGACATGGCAGGATGGGGAAGAAACTTCCCCTTGAATGATTTACCAGCGGAAGTGGGCGAAGGCGCGGTTGGCCTGGGCCATCTTGTGCACGTCGTCGCGCTTGCGGACGGACGAGCCTTGGTTGTTCGCGGCGTCCTTCAGCTCGTTGGCCAGGGCCACGTGCATCGGGGTGCCCTTGCGACCGCGGGCGTATCCGACGATCCAGCGCAGGGCGAGGGACTCGGAACGATCGGCGGCCACTTCAAGCGGAACCTGGTAAGTGGCACCACCGACGCGGCGGCTCTTCACTTCCACGCGCGGCTTGGCGTTCTCAATGGCGCGGGTGACGATCTCAAGCGGATCGACGGTATCTGCGCCTTCGCTCGCCTTGTCGATGGCGGCATAGACGATGCGCTCCGCGAGGGAACGCTTGCCGTCGAGCATCACCTTGGAAATGAGGTGACCCACGAGGGAGCTGTCGTAGCGGGAGTCCCGGCGATCGGGCTTGTGGAAAGTGCGCTTGCGGCGTGACATGGTCGGAAAAGATTAAGGCTTTCGACGCGGGATTACTTCTTCTTGCCACCCTTGGCAGCAGCGGCGGGCTGACCCGGCTTCGGACGCTTGGCGCCGTACTTCGAGCGGCTCTGGCGACGCTTGTCGACGCCGAGGGTATCGAGCGAACCACGGACGATGTGGTAGCGGACACCTGGAAGGTCCTTAACACGGCCGCCACGGACGAGCACGATGGAGTGCTCCTGGAGGTTGTGGCCTTCACCGCCGATGTAGGCGATGACTTCGTAACCGTTGGTCAAGCGGACCTTCGCCACCTTACGGAGAGCCGAGTTCGGCTTCTTCGGCGTGCGGGTCATGACCTGGAGGCAGACGCCGCGGCGCTGCGGGCAATTGGTCATCGCCGGAGACTTCGACTTTTCGATCGGAGTCTGCCGTCCTTTGCGGACGAGCTGGTTGATGGTCGGCATGGGATTCCTGCGTGGTTCGGTGTTCGCTAGATGCGTAGCCGGACAAAGGAGCGAGCGAAAATCCTCGCAGGAGCCTTTTATCCGGAGCTGCACCCGATAGTGTTTAGAGAATGAAGCCGCCCGCGTTGCAATGAATGCGTATTGGCAGGTGGCGATGTGGGGCGGCGAATCTAGGGATCGAAGCACCTCTGACAAGTCCTATTTCGAAAAAGTTTTCAGAAATCTTCCGGGTGGCTCCGGGGGAAATTTTACGATCTTTCGGGGAGCCCTTGATCCAATTCAACTGATTGTGCATCAATCATCTAATCCATGCGTCATCTGCCGAGTTCGTCGCACAGAACGGGGCACGACCGACCGGATTCGACGTCCACGAGGTGGTTTGGAATAATTCAGGCCGCACTGAACGGGGCGTCCTTTTAAAGCAAATCCGGGAATCCGCCCCGGCTGCATCCTCGCGAACGGAGCGCTTCCGAGGACTGGCTGACTCTCTTCTTTATAGAATGCATGCCGCTTGCTTCTCATCAAATGGGGACCACGGCGCAGAGGACCAATGGCCATCCACCCCATGAAGGGCACTCTCCTCGGTATTTTCATCGCTCCGGCCGTCGGCACGCTGCCTGTTGAGATCCGGCGGGCTTGGGCCTGGAGGGCGACCGCTATGCGCTCGGGACAGGGACTTTCTCGAAGAACTCCGGACGGAGGGACATCACGCTCATCGAGGTGGAAGCTCTGGAGCTTTTCCGCCAGGACTCCGGCCTGCCGCTGAGCCCCGCCCAGGCGCAACGCAATCTTTTGACCCGGGGAATCCGCCTGAATGAGCTGGGCGGCAGGGATTTCACCGTCGGTGCCATTTCCATGCGTGGGCTGCGCCTCTGTGAGCCTTGCGCCCACCTGGCCGGGTCACGTCGCTGCCGGTATTCCCAGGCCTGATCCATCGCGGCGGGCTGTATGCCGAGATCCTCGCGGACGGGGAGCTGGCGATGGGAGACACGATCTCGACCACGGACAGGGCTTCCTAAAGAAGGAAGGGGAAAAAGATTTGGTAGCAGAGGGCGGATTTGAACCGCCGACCAAAGGCTTATGAGTCCTCTGCTCTACCCCTGAGCTACTCTGCCGTTACCAAATTCTGTGACCACCCTTGCGGGCGGGGCGAAGGCTCTAGCGTCGCCCGGCCTGTCTGTCCATTGAAAAATCGCCTGCTTGCGGAGAGGATTTCCCATGGCAGTCTCCCGGCCAGCATGAAGCCGCTCCAAATCCTCGCCGCAGTCGTCGCTCCCATCGGCCTCGCCATCGCCGCAAACGCCGCCGAACCCATCGAAGTCGGCGCCGCCCTGCCGGCCGTGACGGCGAAGGATCAGGACGGCAAGGACGTCGAACTCGCCAAGAGCGGTGCCGAGGGCTGGACGCTGGTCTATTTCTACCCGAAGGCCGATACCCCCGGCTGCACGAAGCAGGCCTGCTCCCTGCGCGACTCCTACGCCACGCTCACGGAGAAGAAGGTGAAGGTCTATGGCGTCAGCATGGACGACGTGGCCGCGCAAAAGGCCTTCCAGGAGAAGTACAAGCTCCCCTTCCCGCTCCTCGCGGACAAGGAGGCCAAGGTCGCCGATGCCTTCGGCGTGCCGCACAGCATGGGCTTCACGAAGCGGCAAGCCTTTCTCTTCAAGGACGGCAAGCTCGCCTGGCGCGACCTCGAGGCCTCGACCGAACAGCAGGCCGCGGACGTGCTGAAGGAGATCGGCGAGAAGAAGTGAGGATCAGCCCTCGTGAGCGGCTCACAGAGCCGCCAAGTCGAGTTTTCTTAGTCCATCATCGCGGCCATCGCCCGCCCCGCTCCGAGGTCATGAGCCCTTGGTGATGGCTCCGTAGGCGTCTCCGCTCGTTTCCAGGAAGAAGCCGACCGTCTTACCTGCGCTCACCATGTCGCGTTGCTTGAGAACCCAGACGCCCGAGGCTTCCAGAGCTGCCTTCACCGCATCATACTGCGCGCTGCCCTTTGACGAGACGGCGTTCTTCGGGACGAGCCCGGCATCGCGGATCAGGATGATCTTCCCGTCGGCACTTCCCGCGATCTTCAGCTTCTGGCCGCCCACCTCGATCCGGCGTGCCGCGCCAGACCAGATGTTGCAGGATTGAGTGAGAGGATACGGATTGCTGCAGGTGGCGGTGAGACCGCTGACGTCCGAGAGTTGATAGGGCTTGCCGGGCTTTGCGGTGCGTCCGGCCGGTGTCGTGACCGCGGGAGCGCCGGGTGTTTCGCCGAGCTTCTCGCCGACGGCTTCACCGATCTGCCGGGCGACCTCGGCGGCCGCTTCGTCGAAGGCCCTTGAAGCCGCGCCCCGGTCACGCACGAATCCATCAATCGTGCGGCGGACCGAAGTTGCGGAAGCGTTGAAATTCCGCGACAGGAGCTTCGTCCCGCCGGCACCGGTGAGATCGAATTTCCCTGAGAGCGAGGGAACCATCAGCATCTCTCCACCGTCATTGCCCACCCGGACGTAGCGGAATTTTTCCACCGTGACGACGAGACGGTTGGGCGAATCATCGCGCACCTTCCCATGAAAATGAGGCAGGGACCCCACGGTGCCTGCCACGGCCTTGCGCACGCGGCCGGAGAGATCGCCGGGGACCGTGCCGGGGGCCTTCGAGATGGCGTCCGCATAGCGGCCCTCGAAGGACTTCTGCTCCGCCACCGCTGCGATCTCTACCGCAAGCTGCCCGACACCTGCCGCGATCGCGCCGCCGGCAAAGCCGCTGCCCACCGGTGCCGAGATGTAGGGAGCCGCTATTTCCGGGCTTCCGATTGGCTTGTCGTAGCCATCACCAGCGACGGGTACCGGAGGAACGGCAATCGAACCCAACGACGCCTTTTGAGCCTCCGACCAACGGCTCGCACCGCAGGAAGTGAGCAGAAGGGCAATGCCCGAGAAAAACAACAACTGCGATTTCGTCATCGCCGGAGTGATGGCACGGCAATGATAGATCATTCAAGGGTCAACACGTGACACCGGCAGAGCAGCTCCCTGAAAAGCCGCTCTCAGTCCCTGTTCCTCCAATCAGCGGGAGAACACCAAAGATCACCGCCCAACCGTTCTCCTCCGAGGCACGAAAACGAGCAGGGCAATGCATCTCAGCATTGCCACATCATTCCGGAGTCGACCGCAGATTCAAGCCTGCATGCCGGTCCGGCGAGCACTCGAGGAACGCCGCCGGGGCCTCAATCCCCGCTCTTCAGCACCTTGATGAAGGCGTCTTGGGGGATGTTCACCTTGCCGAACATCTTCATCTTCTTCTTACCTTCCTTCTGCTTCTCGAGCAGCTTGCGCTTGCGGGTGATGTCACCGCCGTAGCACTTGGCGGTCACGTTCTTGCGCATGGCGGAGATGCTCTCGCGGGCGACGATCTTGCCGCCGACGGCCGCCTGGATGGCGACGACGAAAAGGTGCTGCGGGATGACGTCCTTCAGCTTGCCGGCCAGCATGCGGCCGTAGGACTCGGCCTTGTCGCGGTGGACGATGGTGGAGAATGCCTCGACCGGATCGCCGGCGATGAGCATGTCCATCTTCACCATCTTCGCGGCGCGGTAGCCGGCGTGCTCGTAGTCCATGGAGCCGTAGCCGCGGGTCATGGACTTCAGCTTGTCATTGAAATCGACGAGGATCTCGGAAAGCGGCAGGACGCAGGAGAGCATCACGCGCATGTCGTCGATGGTCTCGGTGTTCGTCACCTCGCCGCGCTTCTCCAGCACGAGCTGCATCATGTCCCCGATGTATTCGCCCGGGACCATGATGTAGACATTCACGATCGGCTCGCGGATCTCCTGGATGGTCTGCGCCTCGGGGAAGAAGGTGGGATTGTCCACGATCAGCTCGGAGCCATCCGTCAGCGTTACCTGGTAGATCACCGACGGGTAGGTCGAGATCACGTCCATGTTGAACTCGCGGCGCAGGCGCTCCTGGATGATCTCCATGTGGAGCAGGCCGAGGAAGCCGCAGCGGAAGCCGAAGCCGAGCGCGGTGGAGCTTTCCGACATGAAGGTGAAGGCCGCGTCATTGATCTGCAGCTTGCCCATCGCCGTCTTCAGCGCCTCGTAGTCCGAGGACTCGACCGGGTAGATGCCGGAGAAGACCATCGGCTGGATCTCCTTGTAGCCCGGCAGCGGCTCGGGGCACGGGTGGGTGCTGTCCGTGAGCGTGTCGCCGATCTTCGCCTCGTCGGCGGATTTCATGTTGGCGATCACGTAGCCCACGTCACCGGCCACGAGCTTTTCGCGCGCGGTCATCTTCGGGGTGAAGACACCCACTTCCTTGACCTCGTAGGTCTTGTTCGTGGCGAAGAGCTTCACGCGCTGGCCCTTTTTCACGGAGCCGGAGAAAACGCGGACGTAGGAAACGACGCCGCGGTAGGTATCGTAGATCGAGTCGAAGACGGAAGCGCGCAGCAGCTTGTCCGGATTTTCCACCGGGGCGGGCACGCGCTGGACGACTGCCTCGAGGATCTCCTCGATGCCGATGCCCTGCTTTGCCGAGGCCGGGATGGCGTCCTCGGCCGGGATGGCCAGGATGTCCTCGAGCTGGCGCCTGCACTTCTCGACGTCCGCGGCGGGCAGGTCGATCTTGTTGAGGACGGGCAGGATGACGAGATTCTGCGCGTGGGCGAGGTGGAGATTCGCCACCGTCTGGGCCTCCACGCCCTGGGCCGCATCCACCATCAGGATGGCGCCCTCGCAGGCGGCCAGCGAGCGGGCGACCTCGTAGGAGAAATCGACGTGGCCGGGGGTATCCAGCAGGTTGAGCTTGTACGTCTGCCCGTCCTTGGCCTTGTAGGTCATCGCCACCGGGTGGGACTTGATCGTGATGCCCTTTTCACGCTCCAGGTCCATCGCATCCAGGAGCTGGGCGCTCGATTCACGCTCGGTGATGGTCTGGGTGAACTCCATGAGCCGGTCCGAGAGCGTGGTCTTCCCGTGGTCGATGTGGGCGATGATCGAGAAATTGCGGGTCAGGGAAGTGGGCATGGCGGGTCGGGAAAAATTTCCGGCGGGCGGCGCGCGCGGATGGAAAACAGGGATTTACACCGAACGCACGGAAAAAGAAAGGCGTGCGACCACGGACGCGGACCCTATGAAGATAGGGAGATTGCGGAAGGGGTGCGGGATCTGCTAGTGGCTTCGCTGTGACGAAGCGCTACGAGATCGAGGAAATGCTCTCCCAGGACGACCGCGGGGTCGCCTTCCGGGGGCGCGACCGGGAGGAAAAGCGCGACGTGGTCCTGCGGCGGTTTTTCCCGAATGGCCGGGACGGCGGAGGCCTCCAGCCCGAGGAGCAGCCTGCCTTCCTCGAAGCAGTCGAGAAGCTGAAGGCGCTGAAGCTGAAAGAGCTGCGGAAGACCCTAGACGGCGGCTGCGATCCCGTGGACGGCATTCCCTTCCTCGTCACCGAGTGGGTCGAGGGCGATACGCTGGGCAGCTTCACCCGCGGGAAGCCACTGGAAAGCGGGTCCGTGAAGGACATCGTGGAGGTGGCGCTGAAGGCCTCGATCCAGATTTCCGGGGTGCTGGGCCACGAGATCCTGTGGGTCGGCTGCGGGGAGGAATCCATCGTCGTCCCGGAGTCCGGGCGCGGCATCACTTTCTGGGTCTCGCCGCTGGCATCGCTGAATACCCGCGGACTGGTGCCGCTGGCGGAGCTCGCCGAGCGCCTGCTGGGCGGAGAGGGCCGGCCCGTGCAGCACGATGCCACCAGCAATGACCTCGCCGGATGGATCCAGCGGATCCGCGCGAATCCGCAGGGCTGGTCGCTCACCCAGGCACTGGACGCACTTCAGAATCCCGTCCCCTACACCGCCCCGGCACCCGCGCCGGTCACTCCCACCCAGCGCGCGCCGATGGCCGCCACGAAGCAGGGAGCCGTGGCGACGAAGCAAGCGATGGCCTCCCCACGCAATGCGCCGAAGCAGACCGTGATCTGGCCGTGGGTCTCCGCCTCCATTCTCTTTTGCCTCCTCCTCGCAGGGGGTGGCGTGATGGCGTGGAAGAAGGGCAAATTCGACTCCCTGCTCGCGAAGGTGGATGTCGCCCCCGCCAAGAAGTCCCAGCCGACGCTGGAGGAAATCCGCCGCGATCTGGCCGCAAAGACCGCCCCGATCACCCCCGGAGCCGCGCAGGAGAAGCAAGCCGTCCCTCCCGGATGGAATGCCGCCGGTCCGGCACCCACCGGTCTGCCATCGTCCCCGCCCTCGCCATCCGCCGGGACCACGGCACCTGCCGCCGCCACTCCCCCACCGCCACGCGTGCCCTCGGGGAGCGCATCTCTTTCCGGGAAGATCAGCCACGCCTATGATGACAAGGGCGGCTCCGGCATCCGCTATCTGGAGCTCGAAATGTCCGACAAGAACACCCGCTACGTGGCCTACCGCACCGCCGGTGGCCAGCTTGGGCTGGAGGTGGACGACCTGAAGGCGCTGAAGGGCAAGAACGCCCGCGTCACCGGCGAATTCCTCAACGATTCATCACGCGGCCAAGTCTTGTTCATCATGAGCCGCGGGGACATCGTGGAGGTGCCCTGACCACCTTGATCCCAGCCACTGCTCCCCTCGCCTCGGTCGATTTCCTCGTCCCGAAGGAGGTCCTTTCCCTGGCGTCCGCCGGGCTGCACACCGCCGGGGCGCTGCTCGATTGGCTGCCACGGCGCTACGAGGACCGCCGCAGGTTCGACGCCTTTCCTGCCGATCCCGGCGGGCCGCCGGTGTGCGTGCGAGGAAAGGTGACGGACACGCGGAACCGCTTTGGCCCGCGCGCGCGATTCTACGAGGCGGTGGTCGAGGACGTCCGCAGCAGCGGCATGGGGGCCGCCACCATCACCTGCCGGTGGTTCAACATGCCCTTCCTGAAAAACGTTATCGCGGCGGGGCAGGAAGTCATCCTCCACGGCAAGCCGAAGGATTTCCAGGGCCGCATCTACATCGATCACCCGGACTTCGAGGTGATCCGGGACGATGGAGGCCCGTCGATCCATCTCGAGCGCATCGTGCCGATCTACCGGAATGTCTCCGGCATCGCCCAGCGGCGGCTCCGGGAAATCCAGCACCGCCTGCTCGCGGAGATCGACCCCGCAACGCTGGCCGCGCCCTACGATGTCGATCCCACCTACCCGCGCGCGGAGACCTATCGCGAGGTGCATTTCCCGGAGGCGATCGAGCAGGCGGAGGCGGCGCGGCGGCGCTTCGCCCTGGAGGAATTCTTCGGCCTGCAGCTCAATGTGGTGTGGCGGCGCGCCCGCGTCCACGACCACCAGGGACGCGTGCAGGGGACGAAGACGACGCTGCTGAAGCGCTTCTATGAAAGCCTGCCCTTTGACCTCACCGGCGCGCAGAAGCGCTCGATCAAGGAGATCGTGGCCGACCTCCGCTCGCCGCGGCCGATGAACCGGCTGCTGCAGGGCGACGTGGGCAGCGGCAAGACCTTCGTCGCGATGGCCTCGATGCTCCTCGCGATCGACTCCGGCGCGCAGGCCGCGCTGATGGCTCCGACGCAGATCCTGGCAGAGCAGCACTACCTCACCTTCCGCCGCTGGCTGGAGCCGCTCGGCGTCCGCGTGCTGCTGCGCACCGCGGCGAGGGAGGAAAGCACGCACCTGCCACTGGATGGCGAGCCGCAGGTGCTCATCGGCACGCACGCACTGCTCTACGACAAGGTGGCCTTCACGGATCTCGGGCTGGTGGTGATCGACGAGCAGCACAAGTTCGGCGTGAGCCAGCGCTCGCGGCTGATCCAGCAAGGGACGATGCCTGACGTACTTGTGATGACCGCCACGCCGATCCCGCGGACATTGACGATGACGATCTACGGCGACCTCGATGTCTCCATCCTCGACGAGCGCCCGGCGGGCCGCGGCAAGATGGTCACCGCCCTGCGCACCGGCGCGAAGCAGACGGAGGTGACGAAATTCGTGAAGGACCAGCTCGCCGCCGGACGACAGGCCTACCTGGTCTATCCGCTGGTGGAGGAGAGCGAGGCGCTGAAGGCCGAGTCCGCCACGGTGGCGTATGAGAAATGGCAGAAGCGCCTCTCCGCCCACTCCGTCGGCCTCGTCCACGGCAAGCTCTCGGCGGAGGAAAAGGAGGAGGTGATGCGGCGCTTCCGCGACGGCGAGATCCATGCGCTCGTCGCCACCACGGTCATCGAGGTCGGCGTCGATGTGCCGAATGCGAACCTGATGATCATCCACAATGCCGAGCGCTTCGGCCTCGCGCAGCTCCACCAGCTCCGCGGACGCATCGGCCGCGGCGAGCACAAGAGCTACTGCATCCTCCTCACGGACGGGAAGAGCGCCGAGGGCATGGAAAAGCTCGCCGTGATGGAGCGGACCTCGGACGGCTTCCTCATCGCCGAGGAAGACCTGCGCCTGCGCGGGCCCGGCGACGTGCTCGGCACCATGCAGAGCGGCCTCGGCGACCTGAAGTTCGCCGACTTCCTCGCGGATACCGCCCTGCTCCGCGAGGCGCGGGCTCTGGCCGACCAGGTGATCGCAGAGGATCCCTCGCTCTCCGCCAGCCACGCCGCGCTGCACGCCCTGATCCAGGAAGCACCCCTCACCACCTCGCAACGCGGATGACGAGCGGCTTCCACTTCAAGACGATGCCGTCACCGGTCGGCGAGCTGAAGCTGGTCGCGAGCGATGCCGGGCTGGCCGCCATCCTGTGGGAGAATGACGACCCGAAGCGCGTGCGCCTCGGCCCCATGCTCGAAGACAATTCGCACCCGGTGCTGACCGGGACCGCGCGCCAGCTCGGCGAATACTTCGCGGGAAATCGCACCGCATTCGACCTGCCGCTCGATTTCCATGGCACCGATTTCCAGAAGAAGGTCTGGCACGCGCTGACGACCATACCCTTCGGCGAGACTCGCAGCTACCGCGACATCGCCATCCAGGTCGGCAGCCCCGATGCCGTGCGTGCGGTAGGCGCGGCGAACGGGAAGAATCCCATCTCCATCGTCGCACCCTGCCACCGCGTCATCGGCACGAATGGCAAGCTGACCGGCTTCGCCGGCGGACTCGACGCAAAGGCATTCCTGCTGAAGCTGGAAGCGCGGGGAGCATCGCAGACAGAGCTTCCTTTCGCCCCATGAGTATCTTCGTCATCGGTGACATCCACGGTTATCTGGAAGCGTTGGATGCGCTGCTGGGCAGCATCCCGATCCGGGAGGAAGATGTGCTGATCTTCCTTGGCGACTACGTGAACAAGGGGCCCCATGTCAGGGAAGTACTCAACCGTCTCGTCGAAATCTCCGCGCGCCCGAATACCGTTTTCCTCCGTGGCAACCACGACCAGATGTTGCTCGATGCCCATCTCGATCCGCCGAAGTATTCCATCTGGGAAAGCCTCGCGGGGGATTCACCGCTTGCCAGCTACGGTGATGGCGAGTCCGGCGAGCTGATCCATAGGATACCGGAAAGCCACTGGGATTTCCTCGGTCGGACCTGCGTCGATTTCTTCGAGACGGGGAGATTCATTTTCGTGCATGCAGGCATCCGGGCTCACCTGTCTCCGGCGGAGGAGGATGCCGATCACTTGCATTGGCTCACGCTGTCGATGGCCCAGTCCCACCTGAGCAACCGGCTCGTGGTCTGCGGCCACTCTGCCCAAGCGACCGGGACCATCGCCGATCTCGGCCACACGATTTGCATCGATACCGGAATCACCAAAGGGAAGTTCCTCACCTGCCTGGAGCTCGATGCCTTTAATTTCTGGCAGGCTTCGCAAGACGGGGCAGTGACGCGCGGCAAGCTGCGGTGACACTGCAATCCTACCACGCCGCCATCAGGCCATGCGGGCTGATGCGGAGATGGGTGGTGCCTTCGGGCAGGTGGAAGCGCTGCGGGCTGTCGATCACTGAGGGGCCCCACAGGACGCACTTCCCGTTCACGTCCGTGGCGAGGTAGTGGCCGCGCGAAGCTTGAATGGACTTCACCGTGGCGAGCCCGGAAGGCAGGTCCCCTTTCGCAAGCATCAGCTTCCCGGTGGAATCGAGGATCAGCAGCTCATCGCCGCTCGCGAGCCCGGCCACTTGTGAAACCGCGGGGTCGGGCACCCATGCGCCGTCGCTCCGGCGGGACAGCGTCCCCTCCCCATCCACGCCCCAGACGGTGCCATCGGCGGTGATGCTGAATTGGACCATGGCACCGCCCTTGGAAATGACCTCCGGTGGAGTGCCGTCGGTCTTCACGAGCACACCGTCCCCATCGGAATTGATTACGGCCACCACGCCATCCTTCGAGGAAGGGAAGACGGACTGGAAGCCTTCGCCGATCCGCGTCGCCGATCCATCCGCGGCGAGAAGATGCAGGCCCGCATCATCCCCGAGGGAGACCACCGCATTGCCACAAGCCACCACCGCGCGGGCCTTCACCTGCGCGATGATGCGCTTCCCGGGAGACGCCTCATTCCAGCAGGAAACCGAGCCATCGGGATGAAGCACCGCGCCGCCGGTCGCGAGCAGCACGGCATCCTTCCATGGCTGGCGGGTCAGCTCGTCCGGCGGCTGGAGCGCGGGTGGCAGAGGCTCCATCGACCAGACCTGCACCACCGGCGCGGCAGAGGGAGGCGCGGCTGGCTCCGGCTGCGGTGCGGGAAATTCTTCTTTCGCGGCCACCGGTGGGGGCACGGGCGGAGACGCCTCCTGCTCCTTGACGGCGGGCTTCATCTCCTCCTGCACGGGAATCACGGGAGCGGGCGCAGGCTCCGGATTTGATACGATGGGCGTAGTAGTTTGCGAGGGCACCTCGGGCGGCTGCGCACGATGCCAGAGCCAGCCTCCGCCGAGCGCCACCACCAGCACGGCGGGCACTAGCCATGCCGCGACGGGCACTCCCTTCCTCGCGGGCTCGATGTCCTGCTTCAGCTCGGCCGCCCCTTGGTAGCGGTCCTCCGGGCGCTCCTGCATGGCGCGGCGGACCACATCATCGAGACGCGCATCGCTGCCGGATTTCCGCGAGGGCGGCTGGAAGACACCGCGCGGCAGGTCCCCGGTGAGCATCTCGTAGAGCAGCACGCCGAGCGCGTAGATATCCGCGCGGTGATCCACCCGCGCGGCATCCCGCACCTGCTCCGGCGCAGCATAGGCAGGCGTGCCCATGAAGGCCCCGGTGCGGGAAAGATCCAGCGCCCCCGCGGCAGGCGCATGGTCGATGCGGGCCAGCCCGAAGTCCGCCACCTTTGCCCGGCCATGCGAGTCGATGAGGATGTTCGACGGCTTGATATCCCGGTGCACCACGCCGATGCCGTGCGCATACGCGAGCGCCTCGCACACCTGGGTCGTCACACCGATGGCGACGGACACGTCCACCTTCCCGGAATTGATGAGATCACCCAGCGGAGCCCCATCGACATACTCCATGACGAAGAAGAAGTGCCCCGCCGGAGTGATGCCCGACTCATGCAGCGCCACGATGCCCGGGTGCCGCAGCTTTGCCAGCGTGCGCGCCTCGCGGCGGAAGCGCTCCACCTGATACTCGTCGCGGCAGGCCTCGATGGGCAGCAGCTTCACCGCGACATCCCGGTCCAGGTCCGGCTGGTGGAAGAGATACACCGCGCCCATCCCGCCGCGGCCCAGCAGGCGCTTCACCTGCCACTGGGGGAAAAGCGCGGCGGCTTCCTCGATCGACGGCGGCTCCCAATCGGCCATGCCCGCCTCGTCTCCCGTCGCGGCCATGTCAAAGAGCGCGGCGGGATCGAGACCGGAAATGAGCGGCGGTTTCACGACCGGAAGGAGGTGAGGTTTTTCAGCGGGCGACGATCTCCACGCGGCGGTTCAGCTTGCGGCCTTCCTCGGTGGTATTCGTCGAAACGGGAGCCATGAAGGAGGCACCGAGCGGTGTCATGCGGGCGGCCTCGATGCCGTGCTTCGCGGCGAGTTCGTCCACCACGGCCTTCGCGCGGCGCTTCGAGAGATCCTCGTTGAATTCGAAGGTGCCGACATTGTCCGTGTGGCCGACGACGAGCACCTTCAGCGAAGGCTCGGCCTTCAGCAGCGTGGCCATCTCCTGGAGCGTGGGCGCGGACTCGGGCTTGATGGCGGCCTCATTGAAGTCGAAGAGGATGCCGTAGATCGCGACCTTGCCGCTGCTGGAGATCGACTTCTGCATCTCCGCGGCGGAGACGTGGACCATCTTTTCCTCCATCGGGCGGGTATTCACCACGTCCACCTGGATTACCACGGACTCCTGCGGGATGGTCATGTCCTGCTTCCAGGGATTTGCCTCGGACTTCTCCTTCATCGTGTGATCCCAGGAGCGGGACGAGATGTAGACCGCGGCGAAGAGGCCGCTCTTTTCCACGCAGAAGTAGCGGCGCTCCTTCACCCCGGTGGTCAGGAGCTGGTGGTCCAGCTCCGGCACGGCGTAGTAGCGGCGCGGCGGGCCATTCCGGATCTCGCGGTCGTCACCGGACCAGATGGTGGTGAAGCCCGCTTCCTTGAAGGCGGCGGCGTAGTTCGCGGCGATCTCCAGCGTGCTGCGCTTTCCGGCAGCCAGATTTGGCAACAGGTAGGTGCTGCGGTGGACGCGGCCCTCGACCTTGCGGACTTCCTTCGGGTCGGTGGATTCCGGCGCGCTGAGCCCGCCGATCTGCAGGGCGAGCTCGCCGAATTTCTGCTCGGACTGGATCATCAGCGTGGAGCCCTCGTAGCGCGGCAGGCCGGGGTAGTCCTGGAAGCCGGGCGCGTCCTTCGTCGGGACCAGCTTTTCCGCGGCGGAGGCGGCGAGGATCGAGGAGAGGAAGAGGGTGGCTAGGAGGCGGAGTTTCATGGCGGTGGGTGGGGAAATGGTTGAGGTGTGATGGATACGGCATTCTCGCCGTCATCCCGTCTCTGGCGGTCGGTCGCGGGACGTTACGAAGTTTTTTTCCGCAGCGCCTCGCGGCACTGGTCCACGAGGTACTTCGGCGAGCTGGTGGCCGGGGAGTCCGGCAGGTAAACGATCTCGATGGGGTCATCCACCTGATACTGGTCATAGACGGAAAGCGGCACCGATGAAGTGCGCAGGTGCTCCGCGCCAAAGCGGTCCCGGTAGCTCATGACGATCTTCTTCTGGCGCGGGCCGCTGCCATGGCCGGCCACGGCGCGCTTCTCGGCGACGCGGCCGGTGACCTCGATGCCTTGGTCGCAGAGGCGCTTCAACTCCAGCCCGCGGCGCACCGCGAGCCAGATGATCCCGGCGAAGATGAGGATGGGGGCCAGGACTCCGAGGGCGATCCAGAACATAAGTTAAACCATAGCGAACCAACCGCTTACCATCGTGACAAGGCGGAAGTCCCCCCCGGGGGAAACACCGCGGGATTGCCGCGGGCGCGCGGGCTGTTAGCCTGCGGGCATGGATTTCCGGAGCGATGCCCCCTTTCCCGTCACGCGGTGGAGCCTGGTCGCCGGGGCACGCGCGGCGGCGGACCCGCGGCAAAAGCGCGCCGCGCTGGAGGACCTCTGCGCTCTCTACTGGAAGCCCATCTATGGCTTCCTGCGCCGCCGCGGGGTGCCGGTGGAGGAGGCGCGGGATGCCACGCAGGGCTTCTTTGTCTCGCTGCTGGAGGAGGATCTTTTCGCAAAGGCGCAGGCGGACAGCGGGCGCATGCGCAGCTACCTGCTCGGCGCTCTACAGCGCTGGCAGCGTGGCGAGTGGAGGAAAACGATGGCCGAGAAGCGCGGCGGAGGCCGCGAGGTCTTCTCGCTCGACGCGATGGCGGAGGCCGATGACTTCGAGGCCGCGGGCAACGACCACGACACGCCGGAGCACCACTTCGAGAAAAGCTGCGCGCTCGCCATGCTGGAGTCGGCGATGCGGCGGCTGGCCGACGAGCAAAAGGCCG